>JBFHLR010000014.1:0-31780 GCA_041594735.1 Marinobacter sp. | reverse complement strand
TCCTGCGTCAGAGTGCCTTGCGCCAGAGTGTCGGGCACTGCCAGCAAAGGCATAGGCACACGGTAAACGTAGGATGCTGGTGAGGCCTGCCGAACCGCATCGCCTTTGCCTGCTACAACCCGCGCTTGATGCGGTTCACTTTGTTCACCGGCATCCTACATCGACTGCCTCCTACATCACACTGGGTTATCGCAATCGATAAAACGGTGTTCAATCTGGAATGCCTTGGCCAGGGCCTCACCCAATGCCTGTACGCCGTAGCGTTCGGTGGCGTGGTGGCCGGCGGCAAAATAGTGAATACCCCCTTCCCGCGCCACATGAGTGGTCGGCTCGGAAATTTCACCGCTAACAAAGGCATCCAGCCCGGTGTCCAGCGCTTTGCCGATGTAGCCCTGGGCGGCACCGGTGCACCAGCCGATATGGGAAATTCGCTCAGCGCCGTTGCCGACATGCAGGGGCGGCCGGTTTAGCCGTTCCGATAGGTGCTTGGCAAACTCGGCGACGGTCATGGACTGCGGTAACTGGCCATGCCACACCAGACCATCCAACGGTGCCGGATTCTGGATGCCCAGCACCCGCGCCAGCTGGCGATTGTTACCGTAATCAGGATGGTCATCCAGCGGCAAATGGTAGGCAACCAGATTGATGTCGTGCTCGAGCAGCGCCTTCAACCGGGTTCGCTTGATGCCCCGAACGGTCGAATCTTCCCCTTTCCAGAAATAGCCGTGATGCACCAGCACCATCTGGGCGCCCTGCTCAATCGCCGCATCGATCAAGGCCTGGGAAGCGGTCACCCCAGTGACGATCCGGGTGACGTCTGTGGCACCTTCGACCTGTAGCCCATTGGGGCAGTAATCCTGGAAGCTATCGGGGAGCAGCCAGCTGTTCAGGGTGCGCAGCAGCTCATCGCGGGCAGCCATGACTCACACCACCTCCCGCAAGGCCGCCAGCAAGGCGTCGTTCTGCCCGACCGTGCCAATGGTAATGCGCAGGAACTCGCTGATGCGCGGCTTGTTGAAGTGGCGCACGATCACCTTACGCTGCCGCAGGGCCTGGGCCAGCTCGGCACCGGCGTGTGCACTGTGGCGGGCAAACACGAAATTGGCGGTTGAAGGGAGCACCTCAAAGCCCAGCTCCGACATGGCCTGACTGACCCGTTCCCGCTCCGCAACCACGGCGGCGCAGGTTTCCCGGAAATAGGCCTCATCGGCGAAAGCGGCAACGGCACCGGCCTGGGCCACCCGGTCCAATGGATAGGAATTAAAGCTGTTCTTGACCCGCTGCAGGGCTTCGATCAGGTCTGGATGGCCCACCGCAAAGCCAACCCGCATACCCGCCAACGACCGGGATTTGGACAGTGTCTGGGTCACCAGCAAATTGGGGTAGCGGTCAACGAGGGCGATGGCGGTATCGCCACCAAAGTCCACATAAGCCTCATCCACCACCACAACCCGGTCTGGGTTGGCGGCAGCAATCGCTTCCACCTGCTCCAACGGCAGATAACGGCCCGTGGGCGCATTGGGGTTGGGGAAGATAATGCCACCATTGGGCGCACGGTAATCCGCCGGATCAATTTCGAAGCTGTCGGTCAGCGGGACAGTGCGGTATTCAATGCCATACAACCCGCAGTAAACCGGGTAGAAACTGTAGCTGATGTCCGGGAACAACACCGGCTCACCGTGCTGAAACAGGCCATAAAAGATGTGCGCCAGCACCTCGTCAGAGCCGTTACCGACGAAAACCTGATCGGTCTCCACCCGGTAATAGTCGGCAATGGCGGCTTTCAGCTGCTCCGACTCCGGATCTGGATACAGCTTCAGGCTGTCGCCGATGGCCGCCTGCATGGCCGCCACTGCCCTGGGCGATGGCGGAAAAGGATTTTCATTGGTATTGAGCTTGACCAGGTTATCAACCTTGGGCTGCTCGCCCGGCACGTAAGGCACCAGGTCTGCCACCAGCGGACTCCAGAACTTACTCATGGCGCTATTCCTCGCCCTGCTTGATCCGGTACTCGGCGGATCGGGCGTGGGCGGTGAGGCCTTCGCCCCGGGCCAGAATTGAGGCAACCTTGCCCATCTCGCTGGCGCCACCGGCCGAGAAGCCGATGATGGAGGAACGCTTCTGGAAGTCGTACACCCCCAGCGGCGAAGAGAACCGGGCCGTGCCGGAGGTGGGCAACACGTGGTTGGGGCCCGCGCAGTAGTCACCCAGGGCCTCGGCGGTGTAACGCCCCATGAAGATGGCGCCGGCGTGGCGAATCTCCGCCAGCAACACCTCGGGCTCTGCCACCGACAGCTCCAGGTGCTCCGGCGCGATCCGGTCGCTGACCCGAGCGGCCTCACTCAGATCCGCAACCTCAATCAACGCCGCCCGGCTGTTCAACGAGGTGGCAATGATGTCGGCACGCTCCATGGTGGGCAGGAGTTTGCGAATACTCGCCTCAACCTGGTCGAGATAGGCGGCATCCGGACAGATCAGTATGGATTGCGCCTGTTCGTCATGCTCGGCCTGGGAGAACAGATCCATGGCGATCCAGTCGGGGTCGGTGTGACCGTCGCAGATTACCAGGATTTCGGACGGACCGGCGATCATATCGATGCCCACGGTGCCGAACACTTCGCGCTTGGCGGTGGCGACGTAAATGTTGCCCGGCCCCACGATCTTGTCGACCTGGGGAATCGTTTCGGTGCCGTAAGCCAGCGCCGCTACCGCCTGGGCGCCGCCGATGGTAAAGACACGGTCGACCCCGGCGATGGCCGCCGCCGCGAGCACCATCTCGTTCACCACCCCGGCCGGGGTTGGCACCACCATGATCACCTCACCGACCCCCGCCACTTTCGCGGGAATGGCGTTCATCAACACCGAGGAGGGATAGGCGGCCTTGCCACCCGGTACGTAGAGACCAGCCCGATCCAGCGGGGTGACCTTTTGCCCGAGCACCGTGCCGTCGGCCTCCTGGTACTGCCAGGAGTCCTGTTTCTGCCGCTGGTGGTAATCACGCACCCGCTCCGCCGCCCGTTCCAGGGCTTCGCGCTGGTCCGAGGGGATGGTCTGCAACGCCTGCTGCAGACGGTCGGCTGAGATTTCCAACGCGGCCAGCGATGCCGCCTCAAGCTGATCGAACTGGGCGGTGAATTCCAGCACGGCGGCATCGCCACGGGTTCGAACCTGTTGCAGGATATGACGAACCGACTCATTGACCTGATGATCGACACTGTCGTCCCAGGCCAGGAGCTGGGCAAGCGCGGAGTCAAAATCCGCCTGACGGGCTGACAATCGGGTAATGGCGATTTCGGTCATGGTATCGTCCTGCTGACAGGAGTGAATGGTTGGGCGTTACGCCGTTTCAGTACTGTTGCGCCGCGCCACGGCGATGCCCATCTTCTCGATGATGGGGAGGATCTTGCTGTGCTTGATCTTCATGGAGGCGCGATTGGCCACCAGCCGGGTACTGATGTGCTCGATCAGCTCCCGCGGCTCCAGGCCGTTGGCTTTCAGGGTATTGCCGGTGTCCACGATATCGACGATTTCATCCGCCAGCCCCAGGATGGGCGCCAGCTCCATCGCGCCGTAGAGCTTGATGATGTCGGCCTGGCGGCCCTGGGCCGCGTAGTAGCGCCGGGCCAGGTTGACGAACTTGGTCGCCACCCGGAGCCGGCCCTGGGGCGGCGTTTGCCCCTTGGGCCCTGCGGTCATCAACCGGCAACGGGAGATGTTCAGGTCGAGTGGCTCGTAAAGCCCGTCGCCACCGTGCTCCATCAGCACGTCTTTGCCGGTCACACCCAGATCGGCTCCGCCGTACTGGACATAGGTCGGCACGTCGGTGGCGCGAATGATCAGCACCCGCACATCGGGATCGGTGGTGGGAAACACCAGCTTGCGTGACTTGTCGATATCGTCGATCAGCTCGATCCCCGCCTCTTTCAGCAGCGGCAGGGTTTCTTTGAGGATGCGCCCTTTCGACAACGCAATCGTGATGGTATCAGTCATTAGCCTTTCCGGTTTGTTGGTCACGCCGGCAACCGGCGGATACTTCCACCCAGCAGCTGCAACTTCTCTTCGATGCACTCGTAGCCACGGTCAATGTGGTAGATGCGATCAACCACGGTATCGCCATCAGCCACCAGGCCAGCGATAACCAGGCTGGCCGAGGCCCGGAGGTCGGTCGCCATCACCGGGGCACCGGTAAGATGATCCACCCCCTTGATGATGGCCGCATTGCCTTCCAGAGTCACATCCGCGCCCATGCGGATCAGCTCCTGCAAATGCATGAAGCGGTTTTCGAACACCGTCTCCACGATGGTGCCGGTGCCCTCGGCCACGGTGTTCATGGCGGCGAACTGGGCCTGCATGTCGGTTGGGAACGCCGGATAGGGTGCTGTGCGCAGGCTCACCGCCCGGGGCCGGTTGCCTTTCATGTCCAGCTCAATCCAGTTGTCGCCGGTACTGATGTGAGCACCGGCTTCTTCCAGCTTCAACAGCACCGCGTCGAGCAGATCCTCACGGGTGTCCTTGAGCTTGACCCGACCACCGGTGGCCGCCGCAGCAACCAGATAGGTGCCGGTTTCCACCCGGTCCGGGAGCACGTCGTAGTGACAGCCGTGCAGGCGCTCCACGCCGTTGATCTCGATGGTGGCGGTACCGTGGCCCTTGATGTCCGCACCCATGGCAATCAGGCACTCGGCAAGATCCACCACTTCCGGCTCACGGGCGGCGTTCTCCAGGATGGTCTTGCCGTCCGCCAGGGCCGCCGCCATCATCAGGTTCTCGGTACCGGTCACGGTCACGGTGTCGAGGAAGATGTGCGCGCCTTTCAACCGGCCGTTGGATTTGGCCTTGATGTAGCCGTTTTCCACCTTCACATCGGCCCCCATCTGTTGCAGACCGTGGATGTGCAGGTTGACTGGCCGGCTTCCGATGGCACAGCCGCCCGGCAGGGAAACCTCCGCTTCGCCAAAGTGGGCCACCAGCGGACCCAGCACCAGGATCGAGGCGCGCATGGTCTTGACCAATTCATAGGGCGCATGAAAATGTTTGATGGTGTTGGCGTGCACCTCAACACTCATCTTTTCATCGATCATCAGCTCAACACCCATGCGACCGAGCAGCTCGATCATGGTGGTGATGTCGTTCAGGTGCGGCAGATTACCCACGGTGACCGGCTCGTCCGCCAGCAGCGTCGCGGCCAGAATCGGCAGCGCAGAGTTCTTGGCGCCGGAAATACGAATTTCACCATCGAGCGGCTTGCGGCCACGAATCAGAAGTTTGTCCACAGTTGTTTTTCCCTGTCAGTACGGGCCAGCCTCAGCCCTGGCGCGCAGCCCATTGGGCCGGAGTGAATGCTTTGATGGTCAAGGCGTGAATGGTGCCTTCGGCAAGCTGTTGATTCAGGGCACCATAAATGAGCTGCTGCTTCTTGACTGGAGACAGACCTTCAAACCGATCCCCCACGGCAATGACCAGGTAGTGATTACCTTCGCTCTGCACTTCGATTTCACAGTCCGGCAGTGCGTTCTTCACCAGCTCGGCTACTTCGTGGGCTTCCATAACAACAGTCCTCGGGGTGTTTGTAATTCAGGAGCGGAATTGTAACCAATATTGCAGTTCGGGTCAGCCTTGGCAGAGACGGATTGCAGGGGGGATGTCAACAGCCGGGAATCAGGCAGAGGCGCCAGCTGGGCCGGCACCAAACAGTGCCTGCCCGACCCCACCCAGCGCGGCTAACGCAACCAGCTGCTCATTGGCATGGGTGAAGGACAGCGATCGCTGGCACCGAGCGGCGGCACGGGACCAGCACAACAGTAGCGACAGCGCGGCGCTGTGAGCCCCCTGCGCAGCTGACAGATCAATCTCCAATGCACCACTACCACGGGCAATTACCCGCTCGCCCTCCTCCCGCAGGGCCTGCACCGTGCTCAGCCCCAGCCAGCCGACCACCTTGATGGACCCCGGCTGCACCAACAGCTGGGGTCGGGCGGACTGACCGCTGGTGACTGACGGCTCGCTCACGATTCGCCAGCCTCTCCCTCGAGACTGATCTCTTTCACCGCATCGCCCCAGCCATCGATGACCGCCTGGATATCGCCGCGATTGGCTTCCATTTCCTGACTGAACCGGTCGCGGAAGGCCAGACCAATGTTGACGCCTTCCACAATGACATTTTCCATCATCCAGTCCTGCCCTTCTTTCAGGTACATGGAATAAGTCACCGGATAGCGGTTACCGGACGCGGATATCACTTCCATCTGCACAGCGGCGCGGGCATCGTTGCTGGTACTGACAACCGCGTCCTTGACCTCAATGGTGAACTGCTCGGTCTCCACCAGCGCCTGGGCGTAGCTGTCAAACAGGCTGCGCTTGAACTTCGCCACGAACTCATCGCGCTGATCCGGGGTCGCCTGACGGGCATAGCGCCCCATGACCCGGGCGGCAATCCGGCGGAAATCGACGAAGTCGTTCAGCGCTTCATCCATGCCGCGATAGAACGCCTCGGGGTCGGTCGCGTAGAGGCCGCGGTCCTGATTCAATTTCTGCACCAGCTTCTGGGTATTCTCGTCAACGTATTGACGCAAAGCCTCGCTGGCACTCGCCGGCACCGCCAGCGTGACCGCCAGCATCATCATAGCGACAACCGAGACCCACTTCCTGACATTCACCATTTCCTCTCCCCTTTTTGAAACACGGCGAACTGGTAATAACGGACACTAACGTCCAGAGGCAAAATTACTGATCATCCGCTCAAGATTCAGCGCCGATTGCGTGGAATAGAACGCATCGCCGCTCTGCATGGCGGTATCGTCTGCCCCCACGGAAATATCAATGTACTGTTCTCCCAGCAGCCCGGATGTACGTATTATCGCGGAGCTGTCGGTGGGAATGTTATTGACGCTGGCATCGATATCCATGACCACCTGGGCCTGAAACGATTCCCGGTCCAGGGTAATGGTCCGAATCCGCCCCACGGTGACGCCCGCCATCGAGACCCGACCTCTTACCGCCAGCCCGCCGGCATCATTAAACCGCGCATACACAGTATAGGTATCGGTGGCCCCACCCGGTGTAAGGCCACTGACCTGCAGCGCCAGAAACACCAGAGCGGCAAACCCCGCCACCATAAACACGCCCACAATGAATTCCGTTGTTCGTTGCGCCATGACGCTCCCTCAAAAGCTGCCGAACATGACCGCGGTCAGGACAAAATCCAACCCAAGCACGGCCAACGAAGAATAGACCACGGTCTTGGTGGTGGCCGAACTGATCCCGGCGGACGTCGGCACACAGTCATACCCCTGGAACACCGCAATCCAGGTACAGAAAAAACCGAACACAATGCTCTTGATGACACCATTCAGCACATCGTCCACGAAACTGACCGACGCCTGCATGTTGCCCCAGAACGAGCCCTCAAAGACCCCCAACCATTCCACACCCACCAGCATACCGCCCCAGATGCCCACGGTGGAGAAAATCACTGCCAGCAAAGGCATGGCGATGAACCCCGCCCACAGTCGTGGCGCAATGACCCGGCGCAGCGGGTCCACGCCCATCATTTCCAGGCTGGACAGCTGCTCGGTCGCTTTCATCAGACCAATTTCCGCCGTCAGCGCCGAACCCGCCCGGCCGGCAAACAACAGCGCTGCCACCACCGGGCCCAGCTCCCGCACCAGGGTCAGGGCGATCATCTGGCCCACGGCATCCTCGCTGCCATAGTCGCTGAGAATGGTGTACCCCTGCAGCCCGAGCACCATACCGATGAACAGCCCCGACACGATGACGATGGCCAGCGACAGCACACCGACCACGTAGAGCTGCCGAACCAGCAACGGCAACCCCTCCGACGGCCGCGGCAACCCCCATAACGCCCCGAACAGGAATACCCCCGAGCGACCCAGGGCCCTCAGGACATCGATACCCTGCCGGCCCAGCCGGCGAACGCGCTGGATCACGAGCCCTCTCCTGTCGCCAACCAGTCCTGTCCCGGGTCGGGAGCCGGATAGTGAAATGGCACCGGACCATCGGGCTGGCCCTGCAAAAACTGCTGCACCCGCTCGGAGGGGTGATTGCGCAACTGCTCCGGCGTGCCCTGCCCAATGACATGACCGTCCGCGATGATGCAGGCAAAGTGACAGATACTGAGAGACTCGGGAACGTCGTGGGACACCAGCACGCTGGTCAGCCCCATGGTGCGATTGAGATCCCGGATCAACTTCACCAGCACCCCCATGGCGATGGGATCCTGGCCGGCGAAGGGCTCGTCGTACATGATCAGCTCAGGGTCGAGGGCAATGCTCCGCGCCAGCGCCACACGCCGGGTCATGCCGCCCGACAGCTCCGCCGGCATCAGATCTCGGGCACCCCGCAGCCCCACCGCTTGCAGCTTCATCAGCACGATATCGTGGATCATGTCTTCTGGCAGGGAGGTATGAACCCGCAGCGGAAACGCGACGTTTTCGAACACACTGAGATCAGTGAACAGGGCACCGCTCTGGAACAGCATGCCCATTTTCTCCCGCAGCCGGTACAACGCTCTACGGCCCAGGGCTGGCACCTGCTGGCCGGCCACCGAGATGCGACCACTGTCTGGCCGCAACTGCCCGCCGATCAAGCGCAGCAGTGTGGTCTTACCGGTACCACTGGGCCCCATTATGGCGGTGATGCGGCCCCGCGGAATCGACAGAGAAACGCCATCAAAAATTCGCCGGCCATTGCGGGAAAAGACAACGTTCTCAAGTTCTATATAGGAAGCAGCATCCATGAATCTGTTCTGCGATGGCATTTGATTGCGTCCCAGCCAGGCAGCATCACCCGCAACGGACATCCATTTGGAGCAGTACAGTATTCGAACTGCGCAGCAAGCTCAATGAATGCCCGCAATTTTATCCAAACCGTAACAGAGCCAACAGGCCGCCCTCTCTCCGAATAACATTCACCGAACCTAACGCCGACTCACCGGCATTCGCAATGACGACGACTGGGCAGTTATTCTGAGGCTTTACAGGAAAGTGGTATACTCCGCCTCTAACGAGCTTCGATCCGAATACCGCTGGCGGCGAACAGTACGCATGAGCAAACGGTACACATGAGTAAACAGTACACATGACCAAACAGTACAAAGACTCCGCCCTCCAGGCGATAACCATTGAACGGGATGCCATCGACGCCCTCACCCAGCGCATCGATGAACAGTTTGTTCACGCCTGCGAGGTGATTATGGCCTGCAAGGGGCGCGTGGTGGTCACCGGCATGGGCAAGTCCGGCCACATCGGCAAGAAGATCGCCGCAACACTGGCCAGCACCGGCACGCCCTCCTTCTATGTCCACCCCGGCGAAGCGAGTCACGGCGATCTCGGCATGATCACCGGCCAGGACGTGGTGTTGGCAATATCCAATTCCGGCAGCACCAGCGAAGTGCTCACCATCCTGCCACTGATCAAGCGTATGGGCGCTCCGCTGATTTCCATGACCGGTAACCCCCAGTCGGTACTCGCCCGGGAGGCGGAAGCCAGCCTGGACGTCAGCGTGGCCAAGGAAGCCTGCCCCCTGGGCCTGGCCCCAACCTCCAGCACCACCGCTACACTGGTCATGGGCGACGCCTTGGCCGTCGCCTTGCTGGAACACCGCGGCTTCAGCGCCGAGGACTTCGCCTTCTCCCACCCCGGCGGCAGCCTCGGACGTCGCTTGCTGCTGCGGGTCTCCGACATCATGCACGCCGGCGATCGAATCCCCAAGGTAGCCGAAGGCACCCCGCTGAGCGGCGCACTGCTGGAGATCTCCCTCAAAGGCCTGGGCATGACCACGGTGCTCGACGACAGCGGCAACCTCACGGGCATTTTCACCGACGGCGATCTGCGCCGAACTCTGGATCGCCCCATCGACATCCACAGCACACCTATCTGCGAGGTTATGACCCGCCACGGCAAGACCATTCACGAAGACCAGCTGGCTGCGGAGGCCCTCAACATCATGGAAGAACTGAAGATCAACGCCCTGCCGGTGATAGATCGCGACGGCCGGCTGACCGGCGCCATCAATATGCATGACCTGTTGCGGGCGGGGGTAATCTGATGACCACCGCACAAACCCCAAGCTGGCCCGAAGCAATCCTGGCCCAGGCCACCGCCATCAAGCTGCTGGCACTGGATGTGGACGGCGTGATGACCGACGGCAGACTGCAGTTCAGCGCCAAAGGCGACGAGCTGAAGGCGTTCAACATTCTCGACGGCCTCGGCATCAAGCTGCTGATGAACGCCGGCGTCGACGTAGCCGTCATCACCGGCCGCTCTTCCCCGCTGACCGAGAAGCGTATGAACGATCTCGGCATCCGTCACCTGATGCAAGGCCGGGAAGACAAACGGGTCGCCCTGCTGGAACTGTCCGCCAGGCTCGACATCGAGGCCGACGCCATTGCCTATATGGGGGACGACCTACCCGATCTGTCGGCCATTCAATACGCCGGCCTGGGTCTGACCGTGCCTAACGGCCACTGGTTTGTTCGCCAGCACGCGGATTACTGCACCCACACCCCGGGCGGCAGCGGCGCGGTCCGGGAAGTCTGCGACCTGATCCTGCACGCACAGGGACAGCTGCATTCCGCACTCGCCGGGTTCTGCCTGGAGCCCGCTGAATGCCCCTGATCGACGCCCTGTCCCGCCCCTGGGTGCGCACCCTGGCACTGCTGATCAGCGTAGCGGTTCTGGTGCTGCTGCTGTGGCAATCGGACGAGCGCATACCCGCGCCGGATGCCGAGTCCCTGCGCGGCCCTTCGGAGCCGGACGGCTTTGTCATCAATGGCCACTACCGCGCCTTTGATGAGCAGGGCAACCTCGCCACCATGATCAGCAGTCCACGGATCGAACAGTTCGATCATGACGGCACCGCCATCATGGCGGAACCCAACGCCACCCTGATCCACCAGAAAACCGGGGCTTCCTGGCACCTCACGGCCAATCGCGGCACCTTCCGCGAAAACAGCGACCTGATTCAACTTTATGGCGACGTCCTTGTTACCCGCCCCCTCACAGCCGATCGCGAGGGCACCCTGGAAACCGCCAGCCTCACACTGGACAACAGAAAACGCACCGTTCACACCGACGATCTGGTCATCATGACCGATGGCCGCAGCGTCACCCGCGCCACCGGCATGACGGCCTGGATCGACGATCGCATCGTGGAATTCAAATCACAGGTAGAAGGACACTATGAACCTGCGCACCGCCCTGCCCAATAAGCGCTCAAGCTCCGCCATCCGGGCGCTGGCCGCCACACTGATGTTCCTGGCGCCCCCCGCGCTTGGCTTCGACCTGAATTCGGACGCCCCCATCACGGTGAACGCCGACACCGCTCGCCTGGACGACGCCCAGGGCATCGCCACCTACACCGGCGACGTGGTAGTCACTCAGCTCAACACCCAGCTCACCGCAGACCGGGTGGTGCTGTACCGGGGCGATACCGGCCTGAACCGCATTGAAGCCACCGGCCAACCCGCCCGCTACTTTCAGCCGTCGGCCACCCTGGGCGAAGCGACGGACGCTCGCGCCCGGATCATCACCTACTCCGCTACCGACCAGCGCCTGACTCTGGAACGGGAGGCCATCATCGAGCAAGGCGGCAACCTGTTCCGTGGCGAGCGGATTTACTATGATACCGAAAACCGCGTAGTCACCGCCGAAGGCGCAGCCCGAGGCAGTGACGGCCAGGGCCGGGTGGAAATGGTGATCCATCCACGAAATCGTCCTCTCTCAGAACCTCGTAACTAGGCAAGACAGTCGATGGCAGTTCTCAGAGCCAGTAACCTGGCGAAAAGCTATAAGCACAAAAAGGTCGTTCTGGACGTGTCGCTGGAAATTCGCAGCGGCGAAATCGTTGGCCTGCTCGGGCCCAACGGCGCGGGCAAAACCACCTGCTTCTACATGATCGTCGGACTGGTGCCCGCCGACCACGGTCGCATCACCATAGACGAGCAGGACATCACCCCGCTGCCCATGCATGGCCGCGCTCGCAAAGGCATCGGTTACCTGCCCCAGGAAGCTTCGGTATTTCGCAAACTCACGGTTCGCGACAACATCATGGCGATCCTGGAAACCCGCAAGGGCCTCAAGCGCGCCGAGCGGGAACAGAAACTGCAGGAACTGCTGGAAGAGTTCCACATTACCCACATACGCGACAGCCTGGGCATGGCACTTTCCGGCGGCGAGCGGAGGCGGGTCGAAATCGCCCGCGCCCTGGCCATGGAGCCGGCGTTCATTCTGCTGGACGAACCCTTTGCCGGCGTGGACCCGATCTCGGTCAGCGACATCAAGCAGATCATCCGTCACCTCCGGGACAAGGGCATCGGCGTGCTGATCACCGATCACAATGTTCGCGAAACTCTGGATATCTGCGAAAATGCCTATATTGTCAGTGGCGGTCACATTATCGCCTCCGGCCATGCCGAGGACATCCTGGCCAACCAGCAGGTCAAGGAAGTGTATCTGGGTAACGAATTCAGACTGTAATCCCATTGATTTTTACCCGGGCCTTGCGGAGGATTGTCATACACCTGTCAGATTGTGTTGCCAGCCACAAGCAAGTACACTCGGCAGAGAACTTGCTTGTCGCAGCAAGTAACGAACACGTAAGACTTTTTTATAAAAGCTGTGAGTCACGACGAGGCCAGACAGGCGCCGGGAGCGAGTAGGTGACGGAAGTTAAATCATGGTAATGAAAGCCTCTCTTCAGCTGAAACTGGGTCAAAGCCTGACCATGACGCCCCAGCTGCAACAGGCGATCAGACTGCTTCAGCTGTCCACGCTGGATTTGCAACAGGAGATCCAGCAGGCCCTGGACTCCAACCCCATGCTGGAAACCCAGGAGGATGACGATCGCCTGGACTCCGAGACAGCGAATAACGACGAATCCGACCGCACGGATCGCGGCGACGACGCCACTACCACGGACGACGACAACAGCTGGGACGAAGAACCATCAGAGGAATGGCAGGCGGACAACAACGCCAACGACAACATTCCCGACGACCTGCCGGTGGACACCGCCTGGGAAGACATCTACCAGCCCGCCACCACGCCGGTGTCCCGCGCCGACGACGAAAACGACAGCGATTTCGAGACCCGTAACTCCCCGACCGAAACCCTGCACGACCACCTGGAATGGCAGCTGAACCTGACGCCAATGAGCGAGCGCGATCAGGCCATCGCCCATTCGCTGCTGGATTCCGTGGATGAGCGCGGCTACCTCAGCTCGGACCTGGACGAAATCCATTCCGGCCTGGTCGACGATAACGATGACGATCCCGTCGAACTCGACGAAGTGGAAGCCGTGTTACGGCGACTGCAGCATTTCGACCCGCCCGGGGTGTTTGCCCGCAGCCTGCAGGAATGCCTGCTGATCCAGCTCAACCAGCTGCCTGCCGACACCCCCTGGCTGCCCCAGGCCCGACTGGTTATCACCCATTACATCAATCTGCTGGGGAACCGGGATTACGCACAACTGCTGCGTCGCAGCCGGCTCAAGGAAGACCAGCTCAAAGAAGTGCTGGCCCTGATCACCCAGCTGAATCCACGTCCCGGCAGCGCCATCGATCAGGCCGAACCGGACTACGTCATCCCCGATGTCATCGTGCGAAAGCACAACGAACGCTGGCGGGTGGAACTGAATCCTGAAATTGCACCGCGCATTCGCGTGAATGCGAGCTATGCTTCACTTATAAGGCGTGCAGACAGCAGTGCAGACAACACATACCTGAGGGATCAGTTGCAGGAAGCCAAATGGTTCATCAAGAGCTTGCAAAGCCGCAATGAGACGCTGCTGAAGGTAGCAACGCGCATTGTGGAGCATCAACAGGGCTTCCTGGATCACGGCGAAGAGGCCATGAAGCCGCTTATCCTGTCGGACATTGCCCAGGCCGTGGAGATGCATGAATCGACCATATCACGGGTCACAACCCAGAAATTCATGCACACCCCGCGGGGCATTTTCGAGCTGAAGTATTTCTTCTCAAGTCATGTCAGCACCAACGAAGGCGGCGAATGTTCCTCCACGGCCATTCGCGCCATGATCAAAAAACTGATTGCCGCCGAAACCCCAAAAAAGCCATTGAGCGACAGCAAAATTGCCGCCATGCTAGGAGAACAGGGAATCCAGGTCGCTCGCAGAACCGTCGCCAAGTATCGCGAGGCCATGCAGATTCCGCCGTCGAACGAGCGAAAACGATTGGTGTAGGCCAGAGTATAGCCGGTCATCCGAACGCCCGACTCTGGCACACAGGGATACATCGCTACCGCCACCGGCGATAGCAGCCCCGCCAGTGATTGAAATCGCTGGCATGCTAACGATAGGAGACGCCTATGCAACTCAATATTTCAGGTCATCACGTCGAACTGACTCCGCCACTCAAAGAGTATGTATCTGGCAAATTCGAAAAGCTTGAGCGCCATTTTGACCACATCAGCAATTGCCAGGTGACACTTGAAGTCGAGAAGGTACGTCAGATGGCGGAAGCCACATTGCACGTGATTGGCGGTGAGATTCACGCAAAGGCTGAAAATGAGGACATGTACGCGGCGATTGACTCGCTGGTGGACAAGCTGGATCGACAGATCCTCAAGCACAAAGAAAAAAATATCGATCGTAAGCATGGAAACGGCGCGCGCTAAACGGTAGCCTTGCCAGCTAACGATGATGGAGCCTCTGGCCAATTCAGGAACGCCACTGGTAAGCGGAGGCTCCACAAGACTGATCGCGCTGCGGTACGTACCACGTACCGCAGCCTTTTTTTAACGGATAGACTGTCGATTCATGACGGAAACTACTCTCACCATAGACAACATCCTGACGCCGGAGCTCACCCTTTGCCGCGTGCCAGGAAGCAGCAAAAAGCGTATTCTGGAACACATCTCCGAAGAGATTCATCGGAGGCATCCGGAGCTCAGTGACAACCAGATTTTCAATAACCTGGTGTCCCGCGAGCGACTGGGAAGCACAGGCATTGGCCAGGGTATAGCGATCCCCCATTGCCGCCTGGAGGGGTGTGATCAGGTCATTGGGGTGTTGGTCACGCTGGAAGAAGGCGTGGCATTTGACGCCATCGACAATCAGCCGGTGGACTTGCTGTTTACGCTGATAGTGCCCAAAGAGGCAACCAGTGAACACCTGGAACTGCTCAGCCAGCTGGCGGAAAAGTTCAATGACCACGGCTTCTGTGACCAGCTGCGCCAATGCGCTGATAGCAACACCCTGTATAACCGCATGATCGGAGCCAATCAGTAGCGAACGTCTGTTCAGGGGTAAGGGGTTATGAAGCTGATCATAGTGAGTGGTCGTTCTGGATCAGGCAAAAGTACCGCTCTGCACGTTTTGGAAGACCTGGGCTACTACTGCATCGACAATTTGCCCATCGGCCTGCTGTTCCCTTTAACGCGCGAAGCCACGGCCAAGGAAAGCACCGCCCGGCTCAAGCGAATTGCCGTCAGCATCGACGCTCGCAACCTCTCGGACGAGATTGCCAATTTCGAGGACATCCACCATCAACTGCGTCAGACCGGTGCCACCATCGAAACCATTTTTCTCGATGCCACCGACCAGGCCCTGCTGCAACGCTTTCACGCCACCCGACGCAAGCACCCGTTAAGCAACGATCGCACCTCGCTCAAAGAGGCCATTGACAGCGAGAAACACCTGCTGGAGCCCATTGCCAGCCTCGCGGACCTCTTTGTCGACACCACCGAACTGTCGATCTACGAACTGCGCGACATGGTCAAGCAGCGCGTCATCGGCCGGCGGGAGCAGGAGCTGGCGCTGCTGATTCAATCCTTTGGCTTCAAGCATGGCGTGCCGGTGGATTCCGATTTCGTCTTCGATGTCCGCTGCCTGCCCAACCCCTATTGGGACACCAGTCTGCGCAAGTTTACCGGCATCGACCAACCGGTTGTCGACTTCCTGGAGAACGAGCCAAAAACCCTGAAAATGGTGGGAGATCTGACCACTTTCCTGGAAAATTGGCTGCCCTCCTTCGGCGAGAGCAATCGCAGCTACATGACCATTTCCGTCGGCTGTACCGGCGGCCAGCACCGTTCCGTCTACATCTGCGAGCAGCTCGGCAAGTTCTTTGCCGAACGCTACAGCAACGTCCAGGTCCGCCATACCGAACTGCCCCACCTGAAACACGTCGACTCCTGAGCCACCTATGATTCGCCAGCCTGTAACCATCATCAACAAGCTCGGCCTGCACGCCCGGGCCGCCGCCAAACTCGTCGCCACCGCCTCCGAGTTCGAAAGCAGCATCCAGATTGTCAAGGAGGACCGGGAAGTGGATGCCAAGGCGATCATGCCGGTAATGATGCTTGCGGCCAGTAAAGGCACCCAGATCGAATTGGTAATCTCTGGAGCGGACGAGGACCAGGCCCGCGACCGATTGCTCGAGCTGATCAACGACTACTTTGGTGAGGGCGAGTAGCCCGTTTTGGCGATGGAGAACAGCCCGGCGCTACGGCATTCACCTACAACTCTTTCTCACTACCGCAACGTAAGCCCGCTATAATACTTAAGTTTCCCCGCATGCCACCGGGCAGCGAGGGAATCGACCGATAGTGGTAAACCGCTCAGTACGCTTGGGTAACTCATGACGGATATTCTGGAACAAAGCCAGGCTCGCCAGCGCCTCCGCTCCCTCGGAGAGGCTCTGGACAGTGGTGCCCTGAAACAGGTGGCCCGTATCCTCAATGGCGGCCTGAGTCCCAGTGATATCGCTCACCTGCTGGAATCGTCGCCGCCTCGCCAGCGGGCGCTGCTATGGAACCTGGTCGATAAGAGCCTGGAAGGGGAAGTCCTCCAGTACCTCAGCGACGACATCCGCGGTTACTTCCTCAGTAAATTAAACGCTCAGGAGCTGGCCGACATCATCGAAGACTTCGAGTCCGATGACTTGGCTGACCTGCTACAACAACTGCCGGACACGGTGATCCAGGAAGTCCTGGACACCATGGACGAGCAGGACCGGCAGCGGGTGGAAGAGGTCCTCGCCTATCCGGAGGACACCGCCGGCGGCCTGATGAATACGGACACCATTACGGTGCGTCCGGACATCAGCATTGACGTTGTACTGCGCTACCTGCGCCGCCATCGCTCGCTGCCACCGATGACCGATAGCCTGATTGTGGTGAGCCGGAAAGACCAATTCATCGGCATGCTGCCGATCACCAAGATGCTGGTCACCAACCCCGCCACCACCGTGCGGGAGGTGATGGATACAGGCATCGAACCGATCCCGGTGACACTTTCCGATACCCAGGTGGCGACGCTGTTCGAGCGCTACGACCTGATCTCGGCGCCGGTAGTGGATGAGGAAGGCAACCTGCTGGGCCGCATCACCATCGATGACGTGGTTGACGTCATCCGTGAGGACGCCGATCACTCCCTCATGAGCATGGCCGGTCTCGACGAGGATGAGGACACCTTCGCTCCGGTCATGAAAACCTCCCGCCGTCGTGCGGTCTGGCTCGGCATCAACCTGATTACCGCATTCATCGCATCAGCGGTGATCGGCCTGTTTGAAGACACCATTGAAAAAGTGGTCGCCCTGGCCGTGCTGATGCCGATTGTGGCCAGCATGGGCGGCATCGCCGGCAGCCAGACCCTGACCCTGGTGATTCGCGGTATGGCGGTGGGCCAGATCAGCGGCGCCAACGTGCGCTGGCTGCTGAACCGAGAGTTCCTGGTGGGCGTGCTTAACGGCCTGCTCTGGGCACTGGTGGTGGCCACCGCCGCCACCCTGTGGTTCAAGGACCCGTTGATCGGTGCGATCATAGCGGCGGCCATGGTCATCAACCTGCTGGCCGCCGCGTGTGTCGGCACGCTGTTACCGCTGTTCCTCAAATCCCGCAACATCGACCCCGCGCTCGCCGGCGGGGTCATACTCACCACCGTCACCGATGTGGTAGGATTCATGTCCTTTTTGGGGCTGGCGACCATCTGTTACGCCTGACCTGTTCATCAAGCCGGATAGCCGTTATGTCTGAATTCGACGACCACCAAGATGACTCTGAACTGGAGTGGGGCAAAAGCAAGTCGCAAGTAAAGCGGGAAATGCAGGCCCTGCAGGAACTCGGAAAGCAGATGCTCGATCTGTCACGGGAACAGTTGGACACCCTGTCCATCAGCGACACCCTCCGCCGGGCCATCGACGAGTCCCATCGCATTCGCCAGCATGAAGCACGCCGGCGTCACCTGCAATATATTGGCAAGGTCATTCGCCAGGAAGACGATATTGATCAGGTACGTCGATCCATTGAGGCGTTCCACGCCGGCAGCGAGGAGCACACCCGCCGTCACCACCTGGCCGAGCGCTGGCGTGACCGGCTGATTGGCGAGGGTGATAGCGCGCTGGGAGAGTTTATCGACTACTGCCCAGGTGCCGACATCCAGCACTTGCGCAACCTGACCCGAAACGCCCGCCGGGATGCCCAGAAGGAAAAGAACACCGGTCAGGGCAAGAAACTGTTTCGCTATCTGCGGGAATGCATCGACGAGGGCGAACGATCCTGAGGCTGCGCCTTAAGACAACGGCCTGCTCATAGAATGCGCTACAGCCTGCGATGCCGCCAAACCGGCATCCGCTGGCGCACCTGGGCCAGGCGCCCAGGATCCAGCTCGGCGCTGACCCAACCCGGCCCCTCACTCTGCCGCTCGGCCACCACCACGCCCCAGGGATCAACAACCATCGAGTGGCCATAGGTGTGACGCCGCGAGCTGTTCTGTCCGCCCTGCCCGGCCGCTACCATCCAGACCTGATTCTCAATGGCGCGGGCACGAATCAACGCATGCCAATGAGCCTCGCCGGTCATGTAGGTGAAGGCACTGGGCAGCGCCACCCAGTCTGCGCCTCGTTCCCGCAACTTTCGGAACAGCTCGGGAAAGCGCAGGTCGTAACAGACCGCCAGCCCCAATACCCCGGCCGGGGTGTCTACCGTGACCACCTGTTGACCCGGCTCGAAGGTATCGGATTCCCGGTAGCGGCCATGGGCATCGTCCACGTCGGCGTCGAACAGGTGCACCTTGTCGTAGCGGGCCGCTTGCTGGCCGAGGTCGTCGTACACCAGGCAACTGGCTCGCACTCTTTGCTGGATGGCGGTGCCGTCGGGGCGCTGGGCCAGCGGCAAGGAGCCACCGACAATCCACAGCCCCAGCCGCCGGGCCTGGTCGGACAGGAAGGCACGAATCTCGCCATCGCCGTGGCATTCGCGGCGGCCCTGGCTCACCATCTGGGCGGTCTTCAGCACCGCAAAGTTTTCCGGCAACACCGCGATCCTGGCGCCAGCCCGTGCCGTCGCTTCGAGCAACGCCTGGGCTGCGTTCAGGTTCTCCTGCAGTTCGCCACCGCTGACCATCTGAATGGTGGCCACAGCCGAACCGCCGCCTGACGATGCCTTACCCATGTCGTCGTCCTCCTGCCCTTGCACGCCGGGCTCAGTTACCGGTATCGAACACATTGCGCAGCCGGACTTCCGGCTGGTCCCAGCTGCCTTTGACACTGTAGGTGGCGCTGGTAAGCCGGCTCAACGGGTCACCCAACACCTTGTCCAACACAAACAGCGCGCCGCCGATGGGCGCCGAAGCCCCCATCAGCAGTGCCGCCAGCGGCAGGTTCTGGGTCAGCGGCAACACCACCACCAGGCGCATATCCAGGGACTCATCGATCATGTCGGTGGAGCCGGTCAATTTGAACGCACCCGACGGCCCGACAATCTGCAACTCCGGCGCCCAACTCAGCACCCCGTCGCGGAGTTGCCCTGTCCCGGAGATGGCATCAAAAGCCACCCCTGCCTCATAGAGGTCGGAAAAATCCAGCTGTAAGCGGCGCCACAGGGTGTCGGCATTCAACACATTAAACAGCCGGAACAACTGGGCGGTGTTGTTGCTTTCCAGAATCACCCCGTCGTCGAGCCGGATGCTGACGTCGCCTTCCAGCTCGGTCAATTGAAAATCGTCGGGGCGGCCCGGCCAGACCAGGTCCAGCAACAGCTCGCTGTTTTTGTTCCGCAACGGCGCCTGAGTGCCAATCAGTAGCGCCATGTCACCCAGGTCCTCACCCGAAATATCGCCTTTTAAGCGGGACATCTGGCGACCTTCGAGTATGTCCCAGTGCAGGTCACCGCTAAAATTCAGTGATTCTATCTGGCCTTCCAGCGATGCGATGTGCAATGACCGGGCGCTGGGCTGGAGCCTGAACGACCAACGACCCAGTGGCCGCCCGTCCATGCTCAGGGAATCAATACGAACCCGCACATCCGGCCACCCTTCCATGGCCATCCCGCGAAACGCATCGACCTGCTGGCTGTCGGTCATCGCCGGGCTGGCCTTGGGCGCTTCGCTGGGCCCACCCGTCAGGGCCAGGGACTCCAGGCCCACCTCGACGCCCCCCGACGACCTCAGGGGCAGAATCAGACGTCCGGTTACCCGGGATGACTCGGCAGCGACCGTCCAACGATCCTGATCCGGGCTAGCAGAGACCCGCACATCGGGAAAGCTCTGCCCCAGCACCTCCAGCTCGGCAATGGACAGGGAGATGTCGTTGAGCCAGGGGGCCATTTGCCCGCCGCCCTCCGGGGCATCGCCGACCCCGGGATCAGCGGAGAGCCGTCCCCAGCGTTCACTCCATTGTTCAATGTTCACCCGCTGAACCCGTCCGGAAACACTCAGTCCTGGCGCGGCCAACAGATCAGCGGACTGGGACCCGAACACCACATGGCCCCGCTCAAATCCGGCTTGGTCCCATGCCACCCGGAACGCCAGCCGGTCTTGCCAGACGCCGGCAAGCTGGAGCTGCCCCTGGTCACCAGCTTCCAGTACCGCCTGCAACGGCATGAACTCGTCCGCTCGTTTACCCAGCGGCTCGGGCCAGTCGATTTCGGTGCCCAGCAGGCTGCTGTACAGCGATAACTCAGGCGTCTCCCCCTTCGCCAGGCCGAGGCGAGCGGTATAGGCGAACTGGCCTGCAACACCAGCACCTTGGGGAGGGATTACGGACAATAGGTCGAAGAAGCTGGACACCGAGAGTTCACCGGTCTGGGACAGGGTGAAGCGGTGGGAGCTGGGATCGAACTCGAATCCCAGCCTGACCGGCTGGCCCATGAACCGCCCACTCAGGCTCGATTCCTGGAACCCACTGCGGCTGTCAAACCTGACCCTACCGGCAAGCTGGCTCCAACGCAGGTCGGCCCCGGGGTAGCGCAGCTCGCCATTGCCAGTCTCGGCGGTGACGCGAACTCCAACGTCCCGATCACCGGAGAACGGTATCTCCAGCCCGAGTTTCAACCGATACTGCCCCCCCAGCTCCACGGTATCCGCCGTCAGCCCGGACAACCCGCCGAGCGGCGTGTTCGCCAGCCAGTAAGCCACGGCTGGCCCCGGCACATTGGCTTCGGTATCCACTCGCACCAGAAAGTCGCCCTCCTCGACCACCGCCTGCACCCGGGTGTCCCGAACGTCCAGGCCGCCGGTGCGGGCGGAATCCAGCCACACTTCGGTGGCGCCATCGTGTACCACCACGTTTCCGGTTGCCGCCTCAACCTCGGGCCAGTCGGCCCCATAGCGGACGACACCATCGCGGAACCGGTAACGCATGGATGAGGTGAAGGAGCGCCTGGGCGCCCCCTGGTTGATCTGACCATGCCCGTAAAACACGCCTTCGTCTATGTGAGCGCTGGATATGGCGGTGGTCAGCCACTGATAAAGCTCTGGCTTGACCTTCTTGCTGGGAACGAAACTGGCCAGCATGTCAGCCGTGCCATTGCGGACCGCCACCTTGAGACCAAGGTTGTCTTCACCGTCCCGGTCCATCCGGAGATCGAAGGCGCCCGCCAGTTCCGTCTGCTCGCCGTAGCGTAAATGAATGGCGTCGGAAAACACTCGGATCAAAGGGCCGTCGAAGCGCCAGGACACCGTGGCCTCGGCCCGGGCCAGTTGCCAGCTGTTGGCAAACAGCAGTGGGAACCCCAGGGTGATATCCGGCCCGGCCACCCGCACCTTACCGCCACGGCGATTGGCCGAGATGCTCCCCACCGCACCGATGATTTCCGGCGCACCCCGGTAGGCGTCCACGCGGACGTCGTTGAGGTCGGCCAGTAAGCCAAACTCCGGACCTTCGGCGCTGGTGGGGATCGTCAGCCGGAGATCGTCCAAATGCCCCTCCGGCCGATACCCCAGCAACGCCCGGTTGGCGCGCTCGGGCAGTACGCCCAGACGACTGGCCAGCCGACCCAGCGGCCCCAGCGGCAGCCCGGTAGCGAAAACATGAATGGCGTGATCGTAATGCGTCAGGCGAAGGTCGAACCCTTCGGTCCGGTCATCCAGCCACTGCCAGCGCAGGTTGCGCAGATGCAGTTCGCCGCTGAGCAGATCGTTGTCGGCAATCGGTTGCCGGGCGCGCCAACCGAATTCAAACGCCACGTTTTCCAGCGGCGCCAGGGACTGCTGCTGCGCCCGGAGCTGCAAAAACGGCACCTCCAACTGCCCGCTCACCTGCTCCAGCAGGCCATTTCGAAACGTCAGCCAGGCCTGACCGCCGACATCGAACCCCTCAATGCTCAGCCCTCGCCACTGGTAGGTCCCCGCCAGCTCATCAAACAGCCGCCCGGAATTCAGACCGATATGGAGCTGCCCGGTAAACTCACCGCGAAAGAAGTGCTGTCCCACCAGCGCAAAGCTGGCCAGTTGATGGGTGGTACCGGTCTGCATCGCCCGGCCCGATGCGGAAAACAGGCCACGAACGTAGTTGAGGTCCAGCTGGGGAATATCGATGTGCGTATCTTGATGATCTGGCGAGCGTAGCACCAGGTTGACCCGGGTAATCCTGACTGAGGGATCAGACAGCCACTGTCCGATCCGGGTGAACCAGTTGCCGCTCGCCGGCTGGGGCGATGGCGGTGCAGCCGGCTGGTCCAGCCCCGCAAGGCGAATGCGGCCATCGTCGGTCTGGCGGAACGCGAGATCCAGCCCGTCCGCGGCAAATTCACCGAAAACCACTCTCAGCCGGAGCAACGACGCCAGGGTGTCCAGGCGGATGGTCAGATAATCCAGTTTGGCAAGAAAGGGTTCGGCCTGATCCGGACTCGACGCCACCCGGATTCCTCGTGCCTCGACAACCGGATCAAGCCATGTCCAGCGTGCGCTGAGGGAGTCGATGGTGACCCCCTGGCCAAGGCGAGCGGACAACGCCTGCTCCAGATTATCGCGATAGTCGTCGATGTTTTCGGTGAGCTGGCGACCGATACCGGCGTATAGGGCCAGCAAAACCAGTGCGGTGAGCGCGAGCCACCACACCAGAGCGGTCAGGCGTTGGAGCAAGGTGATTGAGCCCCTGCCATCGGCTACGGTCGCGTCAAGTCTTGACATGGCGTCCGCCGGGGCCGCTCATTGCCACTTTAGAGCAATACCACATCGTATTGTTCCTGGCTGTAGAAAGGCTCAACCTGGAAGCGAATGCTCTTGCTGATGAAGGTTTCGAGATCCGCCACGTTGTCGGATTCCTCATCCAGCAAGCGGTCAACCACACTTTGTGAGGCCATCACCAGATAGCTCTCCGCCTCGTAGGCCCGATTAACCCGGAGAATTTCGCGGAAGACCTCATAGCACACCGTTTCCGCTGTCTTGAGGAAACCACGGCCGTCACACACCGGGCAGGGCTCGCACAGCACCTGTCCCAGGCTCTCGGTGGTGCGCTTGCGGGTCATCTCCACCAGCCCGAGCTCGGAGACCCCGGTAATTTTGGTCTTGGCGTGATCCCGCTCCAGCATCTTCTCCAGCATGCGATGCACCTGGCGCTGGTGCTCGGTATCTTCCATGTCGATAAAATCGATAATGATGATCCCACCAAGGTTGCGCAGCCGAAGTTGCCGGCTGATGGCCCGGGCTGCCTCCAGATTGGTCTTGAAGATGGTCTCTTCCAGATTGCGATGGCCGACGAAGGCGCCGGTATTGATGTCGATGGTGGTCATGGCCTCGGTCTGGTCAACGATGACGTAGCCACCGGACTTCAGCTGTACCTTGCGACTCAACGCCTTCTGGATCTCATCCTCAACACTGTACAGATCGAAAATGGGGCGTTCGCCCGGGTAGTACTCCACCTTATCGGCGAACTCGGCAACAAACTCCTCGACGAACTCCACCACCCGTTGGTGACTTTCGCGACTGTCGATGCGGACTTTTTCGGTTTGCGGGCGAATCAGGTCACGAATGGTACGAATAAACAGAGGCAGATCCTGGTAAACCACCGCCGGCGCGGCCACCCGATTAATGCGCTCGTGAATGGAATGGCTTAGCCGGTGCAGGTATTTCATATCTCCGATCAAATCTTCCGGGGAGGCGGATTCTGCCGCGGTACGGATGATGTATCCACCCTGCAGCTCGCCCTGGGAGGCCGCCTCCTCCTCAACGATGCCCTTGAGACGGGCTCGCTCGGTTTCGTCCTCAATGCGTTGGGAGATACCGATGTGATTGACGCCGGGCATGAACACCAGGTAGCGGGACGGGATCGAAAGCTGGGTGGTCAGGCGAGCCCCTTTGGTTCCGATCGGGTCTTTGGTCACCTGCACCACCAGCGACTGCCCCTCGCGCAGCAACGAACGGATATCCGGCACGGTTTTGGGGGAATCGCCGGCTTCGTCGTCGTTAGACTGTCCGTTGACCACGTCGGAAGCATGGATAAACGCAGCCCGCTCCAGCCCGATATCGACAAAGGCCGCCTCCATGCCGGGCAGCACCCGAACCACCTTGCCCCGGTAAATATTGCCTACGATGCCCTTGCGACTGGTCCGCTCAATGTAAGCCTCCTGAAGCATGCCGTTTTCCACCAGGGCAACCCTGGTTTCCACCGGCGTGACGTTGATCAGGATTTCTTCACTCATTGAGTTTCTCCGTTTTCAATCTTGCTAGTATTGTTGTTATTCCAGCCGCGCCATACCGGCCATCCGGCAGCCGCGAGCAATCCGGCGGTCTCCTCCAGTGGCAGGCCCACTACGGCACTGTAGCTGCCCTGGAGACGATTCACGAACACGCCACCGAGGCCCTGAATACCGTACCCGCCAGCCTTGTCCATCGGCTCTCCCGTTGCCACATAGGCGGCGATTTCCTGTGGCGCCAAGGTCCGAAAACTCACGTCCGTGGTCACCAACGTGACCCGACAATCGCCCCGGCACACCAAGGCAACGGCGGTGAGTACCTGGTGCACCGAGCCGGACAGAAGCCTCAGCATGGCCTCGGCCGCCTCCACCGACGGCGGCTTGCCGAGAATCCGGTCACCCAGCACAACGCTAGTGTCTGCGCCAACCACCATCCCGTCGCCTTCGCGATAGATCGCCAGCGCCTTTTCCCGGGCCATGCGTATCACATAATCACTTGGAGACTCCAATGGCCTGGGAGTTTCATCGATATGGGCTGGAGTGACGGTAAAGTCCACCCCGATCTGGGTGAGCAGCTCCGCACGCCGGGGAGACGCCGAAGCAAGCACGATCTGCGGCATGGGAACTTCCTATCCCAGTTTTCGATTTAGCCCGTCCAGCAGCACACATAAAAGTGGCCAGATAACGGCGCTAGTGAGGGCGGGCCACAGGTAACTGAATCCGGCGTCATCCGCACCTAGCACCTGCTTGATGAAATGCACCAGCATCTGGTTGATACCCAGCAAAAGAAACACCATCGCACATTGCTGGGGAATGGGGAACATGCGCAGACGCTGATGGATGGTTAAAACCAGAAAGGCAATCATCGCCATGGCGATGGCATTGACTCCCAGCAGCGTGGCTTCCAGCACGTCGAGCATCAAGCCCAGACACCAGGCCAGCAGGACGCCGAACTGGGCCGGCGCCCGGAAGGTCCAATAAAACACCAAAAGCCCCAGCCACTCCGGCCGGAATTCGAACCAACCGAGGGGGAAGGGTGAAATACTCAGTACCAACGCGATGAGAATACTGATAGCGAACACCGGGTAACTGATTACTGACAACATCAGTTTTCCTCCCCGACGTCAGTGGGCTGCGGCAACTCGGTCTCGTCGCCGGACGGCTCAGTCGGAGACTGAATCGCCTGTTGAATTCGGCTGAACACCACCAGTACCATTTCGCTGCGATTCAGCTCGGCTTTCGGCTTCGCCTCAATCTGCATGAACGGTTCCCCGGGGTCCTTCCGGATGGAAACAACCTCGGCCACCGGATAACCCTTGGGAAAACGCCCGCCCAGCCCCGAGCTGACCAGCAGATCGCCTTCGCGGAGATCCGCCGTGTCCGGTACATGCACCAATTCCAGTGTATTGATGTTGCCATTACCCAGCAGGATGGCCCGCAAACCGTTACGCACTACCTCCACGGGCACCGCATGACTGCTGTCGGAGATCAACAGAACCTGGGAGGTGAAGCTGCTGGTTTGCTGCACCTGCCCCATTAGCCCGGTGGCATCGAGTATCGCCTGCCCGACCTGAACCCCGTCCCGGCTGCCCTTGTTGATCACCACTTCGTGGGAAAACGGGTCCGGCGAGACGCTGACCACTTCGGCCACGATCACCCGGTCATCCAATACCTCGGAGGAATTCATCAGCCGGCGCAGCTCATTGTTCTCGGCAGCCAGGGCGGCGTATTTGAGCGCGCGTCGTTCCAGAATCAGCAGCCGCGCCCTGAGCGCGTCATTTTCTTCCAGCAGGTCGTCCCGGGTCGTAAACAGGCCAGACACCCAGTTGCTGAACTGGGACGGCGCATTGCCCAGCCAATAGACCGGCGCCAGCCCGGTTCCAATCGCGCTACGTACCGTCTGCAGCTGCTCCAGGCGGCCATCGGCCACGATCAATGCAACCGAGACCACAATGGCCAGGAACAGGCGAAAACCGGGAATGGGGCCTTGCACAAAAATGGTCTTAATGGGGACGCCTCCTCCCGTCTTGACCAACACTGATACGACAACCGCCGCTGTGCGGAGACACAAGCGGCGGTCGCGAACGGGCAGGTATCGGATTCACTCCCGATACCAAGCTTATCCTTCCTGGGAAAACATCCCAATCCCGCTGCGGTCGATGACCTCAAGGGCCTTGCCGCCGCCCCGAGCCACACAGGTCAGCGGGTCTTCGGCGATGATAACCGGCAGACCGGTTTCCTCGCTGATCAGCTTATCCAGCCCACGCAGCAGGGCTCCGCCACCGGTCAGCACGATGCCGCGCTCGGCAATGTCGGACGCCAGTTCCGGGGGCGATTGCTCCAGCGCGCTCTTCACCGTCTGTACGATCTGCGCCAGCGACTCCTGCAGGGCATCGAGGATCTCTTCACTGTTCAGCGTAAAGGCCCGGGGCACACCTTCGGCCAGATTGCGGCCGCGCACATCGATTTCACGGATTTCGACGCCCTCATAGGCGCAGCCGATTTCGTGCTTGATGCGTTCCGCGGTGGTATCGCCGATCAGGCTGCCGTAGTTGCGACGGACGTAGGTGACGATGGCTTCGTCAAATTTGTCACCACCCACCCGCACGGACTCTGCGTAAACAATGCCATTGAGGGAGATAATGGCGATCTCGGTAGTGCCACCACCGATATCCACGATCATCGACCCGCTGGCCTCTTCCACCGGCAGGCCGGCCCCGATGGCTGCGGCCATGGGCTCTTCAATCAGGAACACCTCGCGGGCACCGGCACCCAGAGCGGACTCACGAATAGCCTTGCGCTCCACCTGGGTGGATTTGCTCGGCACGCAGACCAGAACCCGGGGACTGGGGGTAATGAAGCTGTTTTCATGCACTTTGTGGATGAAATGCTGAAGCATTTTTTCAGTCACCACGAAGTCTGCGATCACACCGTCCTTGAGCGGGCGGATTGCGGTGATGTTGCCGGGAGTACGACCCAGCATGCGCTTGGCCTCGGTCCCCACCGCCGCCACGGATTTCTGGGCGTTGTTCGTTCGAATCGCCACCACGGAAGGCTCATCAAGCACAATACCGCGATCGCGCACGTAGATGAGTGTATTGGCGGTGCCCAGGTCGATGGACAGATCGCTGGAAAATAGACCTCGGATTTTTTTGATCAACATTCGTGTTTTTTCAACCTGAGATGTGCAGTCGCAGAAATGTTGCGGCAACTTTAGCAGTGAGCACCCCCACAGGCAAGGCGCGAGGCGGCCTAACGGCGCACTTTGCGGGCCAACTGCCCCTCGCGATGCACCTTGAATCTGTTACCATACCCCTTTTGCCCGGCCTGGTATCAGCCGTCCGACAGGGAAACGCCAATCCGTCACCTTGGCCCGACCGCAAGTATCAGACCTTACAGACATTTCATTTACCTGGGAGACAATGCGTGACCATTTCCCGCGAAGACATAGAAAAAGTTGCCCTGCTGGCTCGTATCCGGGTGGACGACAAGCAGGTCTCTGAGCTGGAAAACGACCTCGGCAACATCCTCAACCTGGTGGATCAGCTGCAAAACGCCAATACCGAGAACACCGAGCCCATGGCACACCCCCTGGATGCGGTTCAGCGCCTGCGCGCAGACGAAGTGACTGAGACCGATCAGCGCGAGGCGTTTCAGGCCATCGCCCCGGCCACCGAGGCCGGCCTTTACCTGGTCCCCAAAGTGATTGACTAAACCCAGTTTCTCCAGGAATCCGCAATGCATAACAAATCCGTAGCCGAACTCTCCCGCGATCTGGCGGCTGGCGAGGTCTCCAGCGTCGAGCTGACCCAGCACTTCCTCGACCGTATCAAGCAGGAAGACAGCAAGTACAACAGCTTTATTACTGTCTGTGAGGACGAGGCGCTGACCGAGGCACGCCAGGCCGACGCCCTGCGCAGCCAGGGCAAGGCCACACCCTGGACCGGGGTGCCATTCGCCCACAAGGACATCTTCTGCACCAACGGCGTTCGCACCACCTGCGCCTCCAAAATGCTGGAGAACTTCGTTCCGCCCTACGACGCCACCGTGACCGCCAATTTCCGTGCCGCTGGTGCAGTCTGCCTGGGCAAGACCAACATGGACGAATTCGCCATGGGGTCTTCCAACGAAACCAGTTACTTTGGCGCCGCCACCAACCCCTGGGGCCACAACCTGGTGCCCGGCGGCTCCTCCGGCGGCTCGGCAGCCGCGGTTGCCGCTCGCCTGACCCCCGCCGCCACCGCCACCGACACCGGCGGCTCCATCCGACAGCCGGCGGCGCTGTGCGGCATCACCGGACTGAAGCCGACCTACGGCCGGGTGTCCCGCTACGGCATGATCGCCTTCGCCTCCAGCCTTGACCAGGGCGGCACCATGGCCCGCAGCGCCGAAGACAACGCCATGATGCTCAACGTTATGGCCGGCCATGACCCCAAGGACTCCACCAGCCTCGACCGAGCCGTGCCGGACTACACCGCCACCCTCAACGAGCCGCTGAAAGGCCTGAAGATCGGCCTGCCCAGGGAATACTTCACCGACCAGCTCAGCCCGGCGATGGAGCAGACCGTCCGCAACGCCATCGCCGAATACGAAAAACTCGGCGCCACCGTGCGGGAAGTCTCCCTGCCCAACGCCAGCCTGGCCATTGCCGCCTATTACGTTATCGCCCCGGCCGAGGCCTCCGCCAACCTGTCGCGCTTTGACGGCGTGCGCTATGGCTACCGCTGCGATGCCCCCAAAGACCTGATGGACCTGTACACCCGAACCCGGGACGAAGGCTTTGGCGCCGAGGTGAAACGCCGCATCATGGTGGGCACTTACGCCCTGTCTGCCGGTTACTTTGACGCTTACTACCTCAAGGCGCTGAAGGTTCGCCGACTGATCCAGCAGGATTTCGTCAACGCACTAAAAGAAGTCGATGTGCTGATGAGCCCGACCTGCCCGTCACCGGCCTTTGCCAAGGGCGAGAAGGCCAACGACCCGGTCACCATGTACCTGGAAGACATCTTCACCATCGCGGTCAACCTGGCGGGACTGCCCGCGCTGTCGCTGCCGGCCGGCCTGGTCGATGGCTTGCCGGTTGGCCTCCAGATCATTGGCGACTACTTTTCCGAAGCCCGGCTGCTGAACGCTGCACACCAGTATCAGCAAGTGACCGACTGGCACCAGCGTACACCGGAATAAGCGGGCAATCAGGAGACCAAACACCATGCAATGGGATGTCGTAATCGGGTTGGAAATTCACGTTCAGCTCGCCACCAAAACCAAGATTTTTTCCGGCTCCAGCACCGCGTACGGCGCCGAGCCCAACACCCAGGCCAACGCGGTTGACCTGGCCATGCCGGGCACCCTGCCGGTACCAAACGAGCAGGCGTTCCGCTACGCGGTGATGTTCGGCCTGGCCATCGACGCCGACATCGGCCGCCGCTCGGTGTTCGAGCGCAAGAACTACTTCTACCCGGACCTGCCCAAGGGCTACCAGACCACCCAGCTGGAACAGCCCATCGTCGGCCCCGGCCATGTGGACATCGACCTGCCGGACGGCAGCACCAAGTCCATCCGCATTCACCACGCCCACCTGGAAGAGGATGCCGGCAAATCCTTGCATGAGGCTTTCTTTGACGAACATGGCCAGGGCATGTCCGGCATCGACCTGAACCGGGCCGGCACCCCGCTGATCGAGGTGGTCACCGAGCCCGACATGCGCAGCGCCGAGGAGGCGGTGGCCTTCGCCAAGAAACTGCACAGCCTGGTTACCTCCCTGGGCATCTGCGATGGCGACATGTCCCAGGGTTCCATGCGGTTTGACGTCAACATCTCCCTCAAGCCGAAAGGCCAGGAAGAATTTGGCACCCGTACCGAGACCAAGAACCTGAACTCCTTCCGCTTCATGGAACAGGCCATCGCTCATGAAGTGGAGCGACAAATGGACATCCTCGAAGACGGCGGCGAGATCGTTCAGGAAACCCGCCTGTACAACGGCGACCGGGACGAGTCCCGCTCCATGCGGACCAAGGAAGAAGCCAACGATTACCGCTACTTCCCCTGCCCGGACCTGTTGCCGGTGGAAATTGATGACAGCTTTATCGAGGATTGCCGCAGCCGCCTGCCGGAACTGCCAGATGCCCGCAAGGCCCGCTTCAAGGAACAGCTCGGCCTGAATGACTACGACGCCGGGCTGCTCAGTGGCGACGCCAAACTGGCCGCCTTCTTCGAGGAGACCACCGCGCGGGGCAAAGACGCCAAGCTGGCCGCCAACTGGATTCTCGGTGAATTCTCCGCCCGCCTGAACGCGGAAGACAAATCAATTGCCGACTCCCCCATCAGCGGCACCCAACTGGGCGACCTGATCGTGCGCATTGCCGACGATTCAGTGTCCTCCGCCGGCGCCAAGAAAGTGTTCGAGGCGCTATGGACTGGGGAAAACGACAACGTGGATGCCATCATCGACGCCAAGGGCCTGAAGCAGGTTTCCGATACCGGCGCGCTGGAAAAACTGGTGGATGAAGTGTTGGCGGGCATGCCGGATCAGATCCAGCAGTACCAGGAAGCCGACGACAAGAAGCGCAAGAAGCTGATGGGCGGCTTTATGGGGCCGCTGATGAAGGCCTCCAAAGGCCAGGGCAACCCGAAGCTGTTTACGGAGATTTTGAAGAAGAAGCTGGAGGGATAATCCCTCCTTAATCTCAGATCACCGGCCGCTTCGATGCGGTTCGGCAAGCCTCACCAGCATCCTACACCCTCGCAGGATGCTGGTGAGCGAAGCGAACCGCATTATTACCCTCGACCTCCAATCAATGCACACCCGTAGGATGCCGGTGAGCTACGCGAACCGCATTTTTACCCTCGACGCCCAATCAATGCACACCCGTAGGATGCCGGTGAGCTAC
>JBFHLR010000013.1:0-32917 GCA_041594735.1 Marinobacter sp. | reverse complement strand
CAGGACCCGGCCATGGGCTGTTTGCCGACGCTGTATGCCGCGACCTCGGAGCAGGTTCATGGTGGCGACTACATCGGGCCAAAACACCTCTTTGAGATATTCGGACCGCCAGCCAAGGCGAAGGTTGCGCGCCATGCCAAAGACCCACAAACTGCAGCCCGACTCTGGTCGGTTTCAGAAACGTTGACGGGCGTGAATTATCAGACCGCGCTTGCGGCGATCTGAGATCTGCGGCCGAGCCCGTGAAACCGGGGCAGGTTTATTTAAGGAGCTTCTGAAAAGATAACGAAAATAATTCTGTCACGGTTGTGCAACGCTCGCCTGTGCTCCTCCGGCCTTCAACTGGTGCAGGCCTTGCGATTTGCCCTGACGAACGCCATAACGCTACCGGCCGTCAGTTTGAGCGTTGGTGAGATTTCCATGCCCGCGCTCTTTAGCGCTTTCGCGGCCCATTTGTTGCTGGTATTGAGCAGGTGATAGCGGCCTTCCGCCTCATAGAACTGGCTATCCCCATAGATCCCGCGCTTGAGTTCAATTAGCTGGTTGGCGACACCATGGGAGAAGCTGCTGGACAGGAACCGCGTCAGGGCGTCGGCTTCATCAGCGTTGAGGCAGGTATCAACGACGTCGCTGCCATGAAAATAGCGGTCCGGAGAAACCGGCAGTGCGGCAACGTGCATGACGGCGCCCCGCGACCAGATGATCGCCTGCAGCGTCACGCCGGAGGTGATCTCCCGAGCCTGGTAGAAGCCCTCATCACCCCAGCCAAGTTCATAATACTGAGCCCTTTTAAACCGCGCCTTGAAGCCCGGGATCGCCGGGTTGAGTTCATCTGCGGCAAGGGCGAGGCCCACATGCCAGCCATGGCCCACGACGTAGAGTCTGGTGGTACGGGACTGGTCGCCATTGAGGTCCGGCTCAATGACATAGGGTTTGGCGTAGCAGCCGTAGATAGCGAGCAAAGCGAATAGGAGGCCAGCTGTTTTCATCCTGACGCCCCGTTGAGACCGGCTCTAATCTGTACACTAGCAAAGGATGGGGGCGCTGATTGAAATGAACCCCGGCATCGCCGGGGTTCCAAGTCACGGGACTGGCTGGTTACTCAGAATGAGAACTCTCCTCAAATTCGTCCCGATCAATCACGCCATCCTCATTCGCATCCTCGACCTCAAGGGGATCGACGTTGCCTGCGGCAGTGGCGCCATAGACGTTCAGCTCTTCGGCACTGATAAGGCCGTCGGCATCGGTATCCAGGTCTTCAAAGCGCGGCGACTGCGCACTGGTAGCGCCTTGCTCTTCTGTCCAGCTGCCCTGCTCGTCTTTCTGCTCCCCGTATCCGGCGAACGCCATGGGGGTCATCAACGCGAACGACATTGCGGTTGCAACGGTTAGGGTCTTGATATTCATAATGCACCTCCCGGGTAGAAGACTGGTGGCGATTCTCTGGAAGGGAATCTGATTCGCTCTCTACCCTACGATTCCATTCAACACCCGGTCACGATGAACAACCAGTGAAGCTTGGTTAATAATTGACCTCATTGTCGGTTCGACCTTCATTACCAGACACCCATTAAAGGCTACCAAGTAAGCAAACATAGCTCTGCCCCGGATTTCAGAAATGCCCCTGTGCCGGCGTTCACGCGGTTCGGCCTCCGAAATATCCGCAAGCCAACGTTCGAACGAAAACCCTGTGCTATTGCTACACTGGGGAAAACGACCAACCAAGCTCATTCGCCAGACTTCACTAAGCGCGGAGAAGACCATGTTTCGTGATTTCAATTACTTCCTGCTCCTGCTGCTTCTGGTTCCTTTCTAGATCGCTTCCTGTAAGGAAGATTTCGTAACGGCGATGCAGATATGGCCGATGTTTCTGGGATTCGCCATGTTCTGTATCGTTGTTTCAGTGGTGGTTTTTGCGCTTCATAAGCTTGGGGAGTTTTTACTGAGGGCGATTCGGGAGCGATACAAGGGATAACTCACCACAAAAGCCCTCCCCACCGCTGACTCTGGTGATGCATTGAACAAGCAGCCCAATCCCATCTCGTTGGTAGTGGGAACAGGCGCGCGGACAGAGTGCGTGTTTTCTGGCGTAAGCGGCCCACCTCGACATCCAGATCCGTCGGACCCGTCCCGGGGTTTCGTTTTTTGATTGACACCTGCCAGGCCCTGTGATGTTATAGGCGTTAACTAAGTTAACACCTATAACATTAGAGCGCATCAGGTTCACCATGCCCAGACTGGCCTACCACCACGGCGATCTGCCCCAGCAAGCCCACCAGCAGGCGCTGGATATCCTGCGTACGCAGGGCGACACCGCCATCAGTCTGCGGGCCATCGCCAAGCGGATCGGCGTCAGCGCCCCGGCGCTTTATCGCCACTTTGCGGACCGGGAAAGCCTGCTGGCGGAGCTGGCGATTACCGGATTTCGGTTGTTAAGGGACCGGTTACGGAACCGCTTGAGTCAGGTGGATCAAGCCGATCCCCGGCACGCGCTGCTCCATATCGGCCTGGCCTACGTCGCTTTCGCCGAGGACGAGCCTAATTTGTACCGGCTGATGTTCGGCGGGCGGATTCTGCCCAAGGGCGCGCACCCGCAACTGGACGAAGCCGGACTCCAGGCCTTTCGGGTACTGGAGGAAACCGTGGAAAACGGACAGCGCGTGGGCTATCTCAAACCCCTGCCCTTGCCCCTGATGACAGCCACCGCCTGGTCTCTGGTGCACGGGCTTTCCGAACTGACCATCGACGGCCACCTGCCCGGCGCGGATATCGAGCCCACCCTGGCGGAGGGCGTTCTCACCCTTCTCCTTGACGGCTCCCGGAACGACCAATAACGCCACTCATAACTCCAATAACACCAATAACACCAATAAGAGGAAACCAACCCATGAGTAGCCCCAAACCCAGCACCATCCGAGTCGGCCGCCGCTATCGGGCCAACCGCCTGGACGGCCCCTACGACGCTATTGTCATCGGCTCCGGCATCGGCGGCCTGACCACCGCAGCCTGCCTGAGCAAACTGGGTAAAAAAGTAGTGGTGTTCGAACAACACTACACCGCCGGCGGCTTCACCCACAGCTACGACCGCAACGGCTACGAATGGGATGTGGGTGTGCACTACATTGGCGATATGGGTGCCGATCACACCCTCGGCAAGCGGCTGTTCGACCACATCACCGACGGCCAGCTCAGTTGGGCCCCCATGGACGCCCACTACGACCGCATTTTCCTGGGTGACAAACACGTCGACCTGGTGGCGGGTCCTGAGGCTTTTACTGCCGAACTCAAGGCGGCGTTTCCCAACGAAGAACAGGCCATCGACACCTACCTGAAATACCTGAAGCAGGTGGCTGGCGCCATGCCGGGCGTGGTGCTCGGTAAAGTCCTGCCCAATCTTCTGTCCGGCCCCTTCCGGGCACTGGCCAAGCGCAAGGCCCCCGAATTCCTGAACCGGACCACCCGGGAGGTGCTGGAAAGCCTGACGGACAATCAGGAACTGATCGCCGTACTCGCTGGCCAGTGGGGCGACAACGGCCTGCCCCCGGCGGAATCCAGCTTCATCATCCACGCCCTGATCGCCCGCCATTACCTGTACGGTGGTTACTACCCCATTGGCGGGGCCTCGGAAATGGCCAAGACCATCATCCCGGTGGTCCAGCAAAGCGGCGGTGAAGTCTTCACCTACGCCGACGTCACCGACATCCTGATCGAAGACGGCAAGGCCGTGGGCGTCCGCATGAAGGACGCTGAAGAGGTGCGGGCACCGCTGGTGATCAGCAACGCCGGCGTGTTCAACACCTTTGGCAAACTGCTGCCGACCGATGCCCCGCACCGGGACTATTATCAGCAGAAGCTGCAGCACGTAAAACGCTCCATGGCCAGTGTCTGCCTGTACGTGGGCATCCAGGACACCGCCGAGAACCTGGAGCTGCCCAAGACCAATCTGTGGATCTACCCGGGGGCCGATTACGAAGGCCAGGTTCAACGCTTCTTGGACGACCCGGAACACACCGACATTCCGCTGACCTACATCTCCTTCCCCAGCGCCAAGGACCCCAGCTTCGCCGAGCGGTATCCGGGCCGGGCCACCATCGAGGTCGTCGCCCCCGGCCCCTTCGAGTGGTACGAAGACTGGGCCGAAAAACCCTGGGGCAAGCGGGGCGACGACTACGAGGCCAAAAAGGAAGCCTACGCCCAGAGACTGCTGGAGAAACTCTACGAAAAAATGCCCCAGGTTCGCGGCAAGGTGGACTACTACGAGCTGTCGACGCCGCTGTCCACGGACTATTTCTGCCGCTATGAACACGGTGAAATCTACGGCCTGGACCACACGCCGGAGCGGTTCGAGCAGGACTGGCTGAAGCCCAAGACCCGCATTCCCGGCCTGTACCTGACAGGCCAGGACGTGATGACCTGCGGCGTGGTGGGCGCCATGATCGGCGGGCTGCTGGCCACCGTTGCCGTCAGCGGTCTGAAGGGCCTGCCCCTGGCGAAGCGGATGTTTGTGGGGTAGAAACGAGCGATAAGCACTCACCCACCCGATGGCGACTGATCAGTGACTCTGAACTGGAAGCAGGCGCCACCGGAGTCCGCCGGATCAATACGAAACAGGCCGGAAAAGGTAATCAGGTATAGCTCCCCGAAATTGTCTTCGGCGAAAGAGGCAACGTTGCGGCCACTCTCCAACATGGTGCGGCGGCGGAAGCTGCCATCAGGCTGCGGCTCCAGGGCCCAAAGGGTGCCGGAACCGAAGTCCGAGAACAGGTAGGCTCCCTGCAGTCCCGGCATCTCGCTGCCCCGGTACACGTAGCCGCCAGTGATCGCCCGGCCTTCGCTGTGGTCGTACTCGGCGACGGGGTCGATGAACGGTCCGGTGTCGTCGCAACTGTTGCTGGTTCGATGAAAGCCTTCGAAGCAGCGCCAGCCATAGTTGCCACCCCGGGTAATCAGGTCCACCTCTTCGAACTGGCTCTGGCCCACATCGCCGGCCCACAACGCGCCGGTGGCGCGATCGAAACTCCAGCGCCAGGGATTGCGTAGCCCGTAGGCGTAGATTTCCGGTAGCGCTCCCGGAATGCCATTGTTGGCGGGGCTGCCGTCGGCGTTGATGCGCAACATCTTGCCCAACCGGGTCGACAGCGACTGGGCCCGGTTGTCCGGGTCATTGGCGGAGCCTCCATCGCCCAGCCCCACGTACAGCAGGCCATCGGGACCGAAGGCGATATGGCCGCCGTTGTGGTTGGCAAAGGGCTGAGGCTGTTCCACCAGATCCGTTCGCAGTGGCTCACCGGCGCCATTTTCCCGCAGGCTCTGGCCATTGTCGGCGGACTCGAAACGGCTCACAAACGAGACCATGCCTTCCGCCGTTTCCTCAGTAAACGACAGGTAGAGAAGACCGTTAGCCCCAAAATTCGGGTCGAAAGTCATTCCCAGGAGTCCGCACTCATTGCAGCCGCTAAGGGTGTAGTGATCGGCCAGGTCGACCAGTTCGGTGCGGCTGTTCGTGATCAGATCGAGCCGGTAAACGGTGCCACCCTGCTCGACCACGTAGAACACGTCTGCGAAGGATGGATGGGGCAGCATGAGCAACGGAGAGTTGAAGGGAAAGTTCGCGGCAATCGCGGTGAGCTTTACGTTGACCGAGTTTGGGAAGACCGAACAGTCTTCATCGTCGGATCGATCACCTAAGCCGACAAGGATAAAGACACTGTCACAGGCACTGAGCGCCAGCCAGACCAGCAGAAGCAGGCATCGTTGCATGGGCCTTGTCCTCTTTCCGGCAGAGGCTCCTTAAGCATAGTCTACCGCCCAGAGAGCGTAGTGGAGATGACCAGCCTGGTTCCCAACTCCGCACAATCCCGTAACCATTCTTTTCGACACAGCCAAGACGAACGGCCGCAAAAACTGGATAATAGACCGCCCTGGCGGGTAAGCCAGCCCAATTCCCCAACCCCGGTAGTCCTCGCAATGGAAATCAACGTCAACTTTCTCGACAACCTCAGACTGGAAGCGAAGTTTGATGACTTCACCGTCGTCACTGACCAGCCCATTCGGTACAAAGGCGATGGCTCGGCTCCCAGTCCGTTCGACTATTTCCTGGCGTCTTCCGCGCTGTGTGCGGCCTACTTTGTGCGGGTTTACTGTCTGGCCCGGGACATTCCCACCCACAACATCCGCCTGTCGCAGAACAACATCGTTGATCCGGAAAATCGCTACAACCAGATTTTCAGGATTCAGGTGGAGTTGCCGGAAGACATTTCCGATAAAGACCGCCAAGGCATTCTGCGCGCCATCGACCGTTGCACGGTCAAGAAGGTGGTGCAAACCGGACCCGACTTCCAGATTGAGCACGTCGACAACCTGGCGGAGGACGCCCAGGCCCTGCTGATGGTGAAGCCCGACAGCGAGCACCGGACCTTTATCGAAGGCAAGGATCTGCCGCTTGAGCAGACCATCGCCAACATGACAAGCATCCTCGCCGATCTTGGCATGAAGATTGAGATTTCGTCCTGGCGCAACATCGTGCCCCACGTGTGGTCGTTGCACATCCGCGACGCCGCCTCCCCCATGTGCTTTACCAATGGAAAAGGCTCCACCAAGGAAAGCGCCCTGTGCTCGGCGCTGGGCGAATTCATTGAGCGCCTGAACTGCAACTTCTTCTACAACGACCAGTACTTTGGCGAGGACATCGCCAACAGCGACTTCGTCCATTACCCCAACGAGAAATGGTTCAAACCGGGGCCGGACGACGAGCTACCGGAAGGCATTCTTGATGCCCACTGCCTCGCCATCTACAACCCGGACGGTGACCTGTGTGGTTCCAACCTGATCGACACCAACTCCGGTCGGGTGGATCGTGGTATCTGCGCCCTGCCCTTCGCACGCCAGTCCGATGGCGAGACGGTGTACATTCCGTCCAACCTGATCGAGAACCTGTTCCTGAGCAATGGCATGAGTGCCGGCAATACTCTGTACGAAGCCCAGGTACAGTGTCTGTCGGAAATCTTCGAGCGGGCGGTGAAAAAGCAGATCATCGAAGAAGAGCTTACCCTGCCGGATGTGCCAAAAGCGGTTCTCGCCAAGTACCCGGACATTGTCGAAGGCATTGAGGCGCTGGAACGTCAGGGCTTTCCGGTGCTGGTAAAAGATGCCTCCCTGGGCGGCCAGTTTCCGGTGATGTGCGTCACCCTGATGAACCCAAGAACCGGCGGCGTGTTTGCGTCTTTTGGCGCCCACCCCAGTTTCGAAGTTGCCCTGGAGCGCAGCCTGACCGAGCTGTTGCAGGGCCGCAGCTTCGAGGGCCTGAACGATGTCCCTCCCCCCACCTTCAACAGCCAGGCGGTGGCTGAGCCCAACAACTTTGTGGAGCACTTCATCGATTCCACCGGGGTGGTGTCCTGGCGTTTCTTCAGCGCGAAATCGGACGTCGAGTTCTGTGAATGGGACTTCTCCGGCAGCAACGAAGACGAAGCGGCCGCCCTGCTCAAGATCCTTGAGGATCTGGGCAAAGAGGTGTACATGGCTGTGTACGAAGACCTGGGCGCACCGGTGTGCCGGATACTGGTGCCAGGCTACTCAGAGGTCTACCCGGTCGAGGAACTGATTGAGGATAACACCAACGTAGCCCTGGATTACCGCACGGACATTCTCAATCTCCATAGCCTGACGGATGAGCAACTGGCCGATCTGGTGGAGCGGCTCGAAGCCAGCCAACTCGACGACTATATGACCATCATCACCCTGATTGGCGTCGAGTTCGACGAAAATACGGTATGGGGTCAGCTCACGATCCTGGAGTTGAAGCTGCTGATCTGCCTGGCCCTGCAGTGGCACGAAGAAGCCCAGGAGTTTGTCGAAACCTTCCTGCAGTTCAACGACAACACGGTGGAACGCGGCCTGTTCTACCGCGCGGTTCAGGCGGTGCTGGAAATCACCCTTGATGACGAACTGGAACTTGGGGATTACCTGGTCAATCTCCAGCGCATGTTTGGCGAGGACACCATGGCCGCCGTGGTGGGCTCGGTGAATGGCAGCGTGCGCTTCCACGGCCTCACCCCGACCAATTCGCAGCTGGAAGGACTGGAAAAACACCTGCGACTGATCGAAAGCTATAAGAAGCTGCATGCAGCGCGGGCGGCCAAATACCGACAGAATTCGCTGTCCAAGACGGCATAAAAACACCGGTTAACAAGGAATACCGGGGATCAGTTTCGACCTTCGGGACAGGCCACGCCGTAAGGCCTGTCTCCCTGCACCAACGTCAACAGGCAACACAGCTCGTACCAAGGGCTGCATCCGTGAGCGGCGACCCTCGCCTTGCACCCGCAACTTTCAGATCGCGCAGAGGCGATTCGAGGATAATCCAAGGTCCCTTAAAGGAGCCTCATCAATTTTTCGGTATACTCTCGGGGATTCAGACCGGATCAAATTTACTGCAACCGAACACACGGAAGAAAAGGAACATGTACAGGGATATCCTGCAGTTCTGGTTTAAGGAACTGACCCCTGAGCAGTGGTGGGCAAAAGATGACGAGCTGGATCGCGAGATCCGGCAACGGTTCCAGCCCAGGCTTGAGCAGGCCCGGTGTGGGGAACTATACGCCTGGCGAGCCACGCCCGAGGGTTCACTGGCAGAAGTCATCGTGCTGGACCAGTTCTCAAGAAACATCCATCGCGATACCCCCGCTGCCTTCAAGAACGATACTCTGGCCTTGGCCCTTGCCCAGTTTGCGGTTGAGAAGGGCTACGATCAGCAACTGGACGAAACTGAGCGGAGTTTTCTCTATCTGCCGTTCATGCACAGTGAGTCCCGGAAGATTCATGAAATAGCCCTCGACCTTTACACCCAGCTGGGCAACGCCAACAACCTGGAGTTCGAGCGCAAGCACAAGGCGATCATCGATCGCTTCGGCCGCTACCCTCATCGCAATGAAATCCTCAACCGGACATCGACCGAGGAGGAACTGGCGTTTCTGCAGCAGCCGCATTCGAGCTTCTAGTGTCCCGTCTGATTAACTCCGCAAGCCAGAGCAGATCCGGAGTTAATCAGAGGCGCCCTGGTGCTTGCCGCTCCTGACTCGCGGGACTGCCAGTGAACGTCGTGCAGCCAAGGAACTGTCCCTGTTACGCAGCTACCATACACCGCCTGGCCGAACGAATTCGGCAATATCAGGCCCCGTCTCGCCTTCTCAGTATTGAATGACGCCATGAATCAACTTGACTCACAATCGACCTTTATCACTTCCCTCATTCAGGAGCACGCGCCTCAGGAAGTCCTGCAACTTGGTCTGGGCAGCTTTGAACTGACGCTTGCGGTCTGCCAGGCACTCGATGCCCTGGGAAACTCAGCAATGACCCTGCTCACGCCCAATCTGATCCAGCACTCGGATTTCCTGAAAGAAGTCAAAAAGCGGGATGCCGAAGCACTCATGAGCCTGGTGGAACTCAACCGAACGCCGGCTGATGAAGTTCTCCCGGATCTGTGTTTCCAGAACCGATCCATCGACTTGGCGATCATCAACGAAATCAGCCAATTCGATCAGGCACTGGTTGCGCTGTATTACATCGACAAGATGCTGGTGTCCAGAGGCACCCTGATCATCAACGAAGCAGACAGTCCGGTGATGAACAAGCTGTGCCAGTATCTGGTAACAGAGCGTGAATACACGCTTCAGAGCAGCCTGGATAGCACAAAGAGCGAGCCAATCCCGCTCCGCCTGCTTCGGAGCCAATACAGCAAGGCACCAAAGGTAGTGCAAGATACAGTTAAAACGCTCTTCAATCCCGAGCTGCTCAAGCTGGATCAGGACCCCAGGCTGATGGGTTCTACGGTGGCCTTGACCCGGCGTGTTGAAGAGGGCGAGATCGACATGGACTTCGATACGTTACTGGAATCCATCATGAACCAGTGAGCCCGAGGCCGCTCTCTCTCACCCCGACATTTGCAGAAACGGAAAACTTTGCGACACTGGCAGCCATGAAGCCTCACACGCCCGCCCTTGACCCCAACGCAATCACCTGCCCCATCTGCGGGCGGGAGAATCAATGTGCCGTCACCATCGGTCAAGACCCCTCCAACTGCTGGTGCTTTGCCCCGGAAATTACGGTGGGTGAAGCGGTAGTGGCTGCGGTGCCGCTAGCGAAAAGACGCACTGCCTGTGTCTGCGCCGACTGTATTTCCCGCCTGACCGCCGAGAACTAACACCGCAGCATCGAACCGATCTCACCCTGACTATACTGTTTGCTATACACCGGCTCAGAAGCAGTGGCCCCAAACTGGGGGCATGGCTCCAGGAGGTAAGGTATGAGCGTTCAGGATCAGCTAGAGTCCACCATCAAAGCCCTGGTTCAGGACGGCAAGGGCATTCTCGCCGCCGACGAAAGCAGCCCCACCATCACCAAACGGTTTGCCACCATTGCCGTGGAGTCCACCGAAGAGAATCGCCGGGATTACCGCTCGCTGATTCTCTCCACGCCCGGTCTGGGCCAGTTCGTCAACGGTGTGATTCTGTTCGAGGAAACCCTGGCACAGACGGACACCCAGGGTACGCCGCTGCCGCAAGTCGCCAGTAACCAGGGCATCGTGCCCGGCATCAAGGTGGACAAAGGCAAGGTGGCGCTGGCCAACGCCCCCGGTGACGAGATCACCCGCGGACTGGATGGCCTGGAGAGCCGGCTGGAGAGCTACATCGCTCAGGGTGCCCGCTTCGCCAAATGGCGTTGCGTCTACCATGTTGCCGGCCATAACCCCGGCCGTCTGGCGGTAGAGGCCAACGCCAACGTGCTCGCCAGTTACGCCGCTATTTGCCAGGCGCTGGGGGTGGTACCCATTGTCGAACCCGAAGTACTGATCGACGGGGATCACAGCATCGAGCGCTGTGGGGATGTGATGGAGGGCGTGCTGCATGAGGTTTTCCATGCGTTGCACCGCAACCGGGTGGCGCTGGAGTACATGCTGCTCAAACCCAGCATGGTGACACCGGGCAAAGACCACCCCCAACAGGCATCCCCGGAACAGGTCGCCACCGCCACCCTGGGGATCTTCCGCCGCACCGTGCCCGCCGCGGTGCCGGGAATCAACTTCCTGTCCGGGGGGCAGTCGCCCGAAGAGGCCACCCGTAACCTGAACGCCATCAACGCCCTGACAAACCGACCCTGGAACCTGAGTTTCTCCTATGGTCGGGCCTTGCAGGAGCCGGCGCTAAAGGCCTGGCGGGGCGATGCCGGACAGGTGCAGGCAGCCCAGCAGGCCCTGCTCCACCGGGCCCGAATGAACAGCCTGGCGGCCTTGGGCCAGTACAGTGAGGATCAGGAACAGCAGCAGGACGCCGCCTGGGAACTTTAGACACCCACCCTGAGGAAACCATGTAAAAACGAATACCCTGCTCTATACGTCTTAAGAATATGGATGCCAGCAGGATCTTCCAACGGAAAACTTAGTCCAGGTTTGGAAAAAGCGGTTATCAGCAGTGACCTTAGGAACAAGAACGACCGCTGATCAGGCGGCCGAGCACACCGTTTGTGCGGAAGTTTCCAGGCAGCCATAGAAGGGCGCCACATCACGAATCTTGCGGGCCTGGGACCATACCGCCTCCGCTTCCGGGTAGCCCCGGCGCAAGTAGTTCAGCCACTGTTTGAGGCGCCCGGTGACGTAGCGGTCACCTAATCGCGGCTCCAGTTCGGCCCCATAGGCCTTGATCAGCCCCACCACCTCGGACCAGGTCATCGCCGGCACTGTCTCGCCGAGCTGACTGGCCTTGATCTGCCGCGCCAGGTCGGGACGGGTGATCAGGCCGCGGCCGATCATCACGTCATCGCAGCCTGTGACCTCGCGACAACGCCAGTAGTCCGCCACCGTCCAGATCTCACCGTTGGCGATAACTTCGCAGGCCACCGCCTCCCTCACCCGGGCAATCTCTTCCCAATAGGCGGGGGGCTTGTAGCCGTCGACCTTGCTGCGGGCATGGACCACGATCTCCGCAGCACCGGCCGCCGCCAGTGCCTCGGCACAAGCCACCGCCATGGAACGGTCGTCGTAGCCGAGGCGCATTTTGGCGGTCACCGAAACCTCGGCCGGCACTGCCGCCCGTACCGCCGCCGTGATGTGCTGCATCAGCTCCGGCTCACGCATCAGCACACAGCCCCCCTTGTGGCGATTGACGGTCTTGGCCGGGCAGCCAAAGTTGATATCCACCTGGCGTGCGCCCAGCTCGGCGGCCTTGGCGCCGTGGCGGGCCATCATCACCGGATCGGAGCCCAGCAACTGCACCGCAACCGGCACGCCGGCCTGTGTCCGCGCGCCCTTATGAAGCTCCGGTGCGTACTTGTAGAAAATGCGCGGCGGCAGCATGCCCTGCGTGACCCGGATAAATTCGGTGACACTGCGGTCGATACCGCCTACCCCGGTGAGAATTTCACGAATGGGGGCGTCGACCAGCCCTTCCATCGGGGCGAGGATAATTCGCATGGGTGCTCCACAAACCGATCAAATGATGAACAGTCGCGCATTCTAACGGTTTTGAGAGCAAATAAAAGCCGGCCTTATCGAAACGGGAGCTAACGGCGTGCTGGTTACGGCGGTAAGCCGATGCGCGGAGATTATTGTCCGAGGGCGTAGTTAACCCAGTAGTCCATCAACAAGGCCATCGACACGGCAGGCTTGCGGGGTACGGCTGCGGCACGTGGTTTCATTGACGGTCTCCTCAAGACTGGGCCTACAAGATCAATCTAGATGAGAATTTCAGTTTTGTGTAGTCATTTTCGTAACACAAGGGGACAGATTTCGAATCTGTCCACCCGAAATAAAAACAAAGTATTAAAGTCTTAAAGTCTTAAAGTCTTAAAGCCGTTCGATACCGGCAAATTTACCCTGCTCATCGAACTGGATCTTGAAGCTGCCGTGAATGCCTTCGCGGAGGAAAAAGGGCGAGAGAATCCGGGCCGGGAAACGGACAGACCGTCCGTCCCGGGCCCGGGCGTGGACGTCCCTGGCAACCCCCTGATAGAGCTTTATCCACTCATCGGGACTGATGGAGAGGTCCACGACTATCTGCTGCATGGCAACCCTTAGTTGGCCAGCTCAAGCAGCAGCCGGTTCAGGCGTGCAACGTAGGCACCGGGGTCCTGCAACTGCTCGCCGCTGGCCAGTGTGGCCTGGTCGAACAGTACCGCGGACAATTCACCGAATCGTGTCTCGCCCTGCTCGCTTTCCAGACGCTGCACCAGCGGGTGGTCGACGTTGATTTCGAAGATCGGCTTGCTGTCGGGTACTTTCTGGCCGGCCGCTTCCATGATCTTCTTCATCTGCGCGCCCATGTCGTGGTCGCCCACCACCAGGCAGGCCGGAGAGTCCGTCAGCCGGTTAGTGACCCGCACTTCCTGCACCCGGTCCTCCAGGGCTTTCTGGATGCGCTCCAGCAGGTCCTTGTGGGCCTTGGTGGCCTCTTCCTGCTGTTTCTTGTCCTCTTCGGTCTCGGTTTCGCCCAGGTCCAGCTCGCCACGGGCCACGTCCTGGAACTGCTTGCCGTCGTATTCGTTGAGGTAGCCCATCATCCACTCGTCGATACGGTCGGACAGGATCAGCACCTCCAGGCCTTTCTTGCGGAACACCTCCAGGTGGGGGCTGCTCTTGGCGGCAATGTGGCTGTCAGCGGTGATGTAGTAAATCTTCTTCTGGCCGTCCTTCATCCGGCCGATGTAGTCGTCCAGGGATACGTTCTGGGTGTCTTCACCGGTCTGGGTGGAGGCGAAGCGCAGCAGGCCAGCAATCTTCTCCCGGTTGCCGAAGTCTTCCGCCGGACCTTCTTTGAGCACGGTACCGAACTCGTCCCAGAATTTCTGGTACTGTTCCGGCTCCTTCTTGGCCAGCTTCGACATCATGTCCAGCACCCGCTTGGTGAGCGCGGACTTGATGCTCTCAACCGTGCTGTCGTTCTGCAGGATCTCACGGGACACGTTGAGGGACAGATCGTTGGAGTCGATGACGCCCTTGGTGAAGCGCAGGTACAACGGCAGGAACTGCTCGGCGTCGTCCATGATGAACACACGCTGCACGTACAACTTCAGGCCACGGGGCGCTTCCCGGTTGTACATATCGAACGGCGCCCGTGACGGCAGGTACAGCAGGCTGGTGTAGTCGAGCTTGCCTTCCACCTTGTTGTGGGACCAGGTCATCGGGTCTTCGAAATCGTGCCCGATGTGCTTGTAGAACTCCTTGTACTCCTCGTCCTTGATTTCGGTACGCGGCAGGGTCCACAGCGCGGTAGCGTCGTTGACGGTCTCGTCCTTCGCCTCTTCGCCTTCTTCGGTAGCCTCGGCCTTCATGATGACTGGGAAGGAGATGTGATCGGAGTATTTTTTCACCAATGAGCGCAGACGCCAGCCACTGGCAAATTCCTTCTCGTCGGCTTTCAGGTGCAGCACGATTTCGGTACCACGGGTCTCGCGGGTGACCGGCTCGATGGAGAACTCACCGTCGCCCCTGGATTCCCAATGGACGCCCTCTTCCGCCGGAGCACCGGCCTTGCGGGTAAACACTTCGACTCGATCCGCCACGATAAAGGCAGAATAGAAGCCCACCCCGAATTGACCGATCAGCTTGCTGTCTTTTTTTTCATCTCCAGACAGCTGCTTGAGGAACTCAGCGGTGCCGGACTTGGCGATGGTGCCCAGGTTGGCGATGACGTCGTCACGGGACATGCCGATACCGTTATCGGAAATGGTCACGGTGTTGGCCGCTTCGTCAAAAGCCAGGCGAATACTCAAATCCGGGTTGCCCTCATACAGCGCATCGTCCTTAAGGGCCGCGAAACGAAGCTTGTCCTGGGCGTCCGAGGCGTTGGAAATCAGCTCACGCAGGAAGATTTCCTTGTTGGAATAGAGGGAGTGGATCATCAGGTGAAGCAGTTGCTTCACCTCGGTCTGAAATCCCAGGGTTTCTTTTTGTGATTCAACCGTCATGGCTTTAAGGTCTCCTAACTGCAATGAAACACACGGAAGGCGACCCCTGGACGACCGTTAGCCGGCCGGACGTCGCCTTCAACACTTATTCGATGCAATCAGAAGTGGGGCCGACCGGGAGCTTTTCAAGCCCCGGTCGTTTTGCTCCCTAGTCTTCCAGCAGGAAATGGGCGCGTGCGGTGGCGATGGGCTGGCTGCGGGATTTCTGCCAGGCAGTGATCATCACGTTGGCAACCCGGTTGCCCTGGCGGGTCAGACGGCACTCGGCGTAGGTTTCCCGGTCGAGGCCGGCACGCAGGTAGTCGAGGGAATAGTCGACAATTCGCGGCATCCGCAACACGTCCTGGGACATCATCAGGTAAATGGCGGCGGACAATTCCATGAACCCACCAATCACGCCGCCGTGAATGGCCGGCAGGATCGGATTACCAATATTGGAGCCTTTGCGCGGCAGGCGGAAGATCAGGTCGTCGCCAAACCGCTCACACTGTAAACCGATGAATGAGGCGTAGGGGATTCCCCCGAGCAGCTGCGAAAAATCGCCGGTTTCCTGGGTGTAACGCAACACCTCGGCGTTGATCATGCTTCACCTCCTACGATCAGGTCGCGGAAGGACTTGGGCGTGGCTTCCTTGCCAATGCGCATAAAGGTACCGACGCAGTGGGCAATCACCTTGTCGGAATCCTGAAAGGCCTCGCAGCGGGTGAAGATGATGTTCTGGGTGACCCGGTAGGCCTCGGCCCGGGCATAAACCGGCCGATGAGGCTCCGCCGGGCGCATATAGTCCACCCGCAGGTCCAGGGTCGGACACAGCTCGAATTCCGGCAGCGCACAAATCATCACCGAGCCGGAAGCGGTATCCATCAGGGTTGTGATGGCGCCACCGTGGATCACCCCGGTTGCCGGGTTGCCTACGATCTGTTCACTGTAAGGCAGGCACAAGACCAGCCGGTTCTCATCGGCCTCTTCCACCGTCAACCCCAGCGCCCGGGATTGGGCCAGGGTGTCGATAAACCGGTTTACCCGGTCCATGCGTACGTTAGTGGTCATGCTTGTGGGCCTTTACATCGTTGACTGTCATAGCGTCAGGAACCCTCTGGCTCCTCGAACACTTTCCCTGAGCGCAGCGCTGTCAGCGCCTCAGAACGAAACTCCCGGCGATACAGCACCACCACCACCAGGGTGGACGCAGCCATAAAGGCCGCCGGGTGAATGAACCAGGCGACTACCGCGAGCGCATAATAGTAGGAGCGCAGCCCCAGGTTGAAGGTATCACCAGCCATGTTGCAGACCTTGGCGGCGCTTTGGGCGAAGGCCTCACGGGCCGCGGGACTGACGGACTTGTCACCCGGCAACGGCGCCCCACCGATCAACACTGCGACAAAATTGTACATCCGCATTGACCAGGTGAACTTGAAAAACGCGTAGATAAAGACAATCAGCAGCACCACCATCCGCAATTCCCAGATTTCCCGACTGGGCAGGCTGCCAAAGGGCAAAGTGCTGAAAACCTCCATCACCTCCTGGGTATAACCAAGGGCGGTGATGATACCCGCCAGAATCAGCAGGCAACTGGAGGCAAAAAAGGCGCCATTGCGTTCCAGGCTGCCCACCACCGAGGCGTCGGAAATGCGGTTTTCCCGGCGTAACATCACCCGCATCCAGTCCTCCCGGTACAAATCCAGGGTATTGGACAGGCACGGACGATCATCCGCCCGCCGCTTGGAATAGGTGCTATAACCCAGCCAGCAGATCACAAACCAGACCAGGGCCAGTAAATCCAGGTATTCGGTCATTGATACATTTTCCGGGGACCAGGACTGAAACTCAGAGGCAAGATGCGCATCATACCCGAAGGGACCCTGGCGCTCCACAAGCCGGCAGGAGCTGCCTCATCCTGTTTCCGGAATGTGGTATAAAGCGCCTAGAGGCCTACAGAGTGGCATGGGTGAACAGGGGACCAGCCAGGGCATCTGCCTAAGCTTCACCTTAGCGAATGGCTGTAGAGGGTGGCTGTCAACAATACTAATCCGTATGGAAGGGAGTGCAGAGTGAGAATCCGCTTATACCCGCGCTGGATAGCGCTGATGCTTGCCATGGGACTAATGACCGGTTGTGCGGTGAACCCGGTGACCGGAGAAAGCCAACTGTCGCTGATTTCAGAGAGCCAGGAATGGTCCCTTGGAGCAGAGCAATACGTACCCACCCAGCAGACCCAGGGCGGCCAGTTCTATCTTGATCCTGAGTTAGCCATCTATGTCCGGGATGTGGGCCGGAAACTCGCGGCCGTCAGCGACCGTCCCGACATGCCTTACGAATTTGTGGTGCTGAACAACAGCGTTCCCAATGCCTGGGCCCTGCCTTCCGGCAAGATTGCCATTAACCGGGGACTGCTGGTGGAACTGGAAGACGAGGCCCAGCTGGCCTCGGTACTCGGCCATGAGATTGTCCATGCCGCCGCCCGCCACAGCGTGCAGCGGATGCAAACCGGCATGATCATTAACGCTGGTATCGCGGGCGTGGGCATGGCGGTGGCCAACTCAGAATGGGGACAGATGGCCATGGGCGGAGCCGCCATGGGCGCACAGCTGGCGCTGGCGCAATACGGTCAGTCGGACGAGCTGGAATCCGACCATTACGGCATTCGCTATATGGTGGAAGCCGGCTACGATCCGATGGCCGCCGTGGAGTTGCAACAGCTGTTCGTTGAAATGTCCAAGGGCCAGGAGAGTAATTATCTGGCCAGCCTGTTCTCTACCCACCCCCCGTCCCAGGAGCGGGTAAACCGCAATCTGGCACTGGCCCGGGAACTGGGTAGCAACGGCTATCGGGGGCGGGAGGTATTCGAGAAGCGAATGGCCTTCCTGAGAAGCCGCCAGCCGGCCTACGATGCCTACGATGAGGCCATCAAGCAGATCCAGAACGAGAATTTCCAGAGCGCCCTGAGCAGCGTGAACAAGGCCATCAAACTGGAACCTGGCGAAGCCATGTTCTATGCCCTGCGCGGCCAGCTACTGGAGCACCTGGAAAAGTCGGCTGCCGCCGCCGCGGACTTCGACAAGGCGGTGTCGCTGTATCCCGAAATGTTCCGCTACCGCCTGCAACGGGGGCTCAACGCCTATGGGCGGGGTGATCTGGCCCTGGCCAAGAGCGACATTACCGAAGCCAACCGCCTGGTGCCAACCGCCATCGGATTCCTTCGCCTGGGAGACATCGCGGTCCGGGAAAACCGCCGCGAGGACGCCGTAGCTTTCTATAGCACCGCTGCTGAAGCCGGCGGCAGTGCCGGCGAGGAAGCCCGGCGTAAACTCGCCAAACTGAACCAGGGCTAGTGTCCCCAAGACCCACCGCCGACTCAGGCGGTGGGTCCCAAGTTTAGATGATCCCTGATCAGATCCGCTGTCTCTTCCGGTCGCTCCAGCATGAAGCAATGTCCGCCCGGCACTCGTTCCGTCGTCACCAGCGAAGACTGCTTCTGCCAACGCAATGCGGACTGTCCCACGAACGGGTAGGTCTTAGTGCCATAGATGATGTGGGTGGACGTCTTCACTCGCCGCAATAACGGCCACAGCCGGCGTGGGTAGGAACCAAAGATTTCCGATTCCCGCTCGGGCCGGCATTTGAGTGTCACCCCGCCCTGCTCTGCGGGTTTCAGGCCATGGTCCAGATAACTCTTCAGGCTGCGCTCATCCCAACCACGGAACATGCCCCGGTTGTGGAAATTGTCAAAGGCGTGCTGCGATTCCGGCCAATGAGCGCGACGCTTGCGAGCACGGCTTGCCACGGCATTGCGCTTCCAGAGGCCGACAACCCCGGAAAGCGCCATGAGTCGCAGCATATTCGGTGAAAACAGCACCGGATCGAGCAGCACCGATCGCTGAAACAGGTCGGCAGAACGGGCCATCATCAGCGCCGTCATCACACCACCGAAACTGTGCCCCAGCCCCAGCACCGGCACCGGTTCGCCCTGCCCGTCCCGATAGTCGGGCACATAGTGACGCAACACCTCCTCACACAGCGCCGCCGTGCCGTTCCAGCCGTGGAAGCGGCCACCATGGTCACTGTCACCATGGCCCTGGACATCACTGATGAAAAGGTCGGCATGATCAAGCAACGGCGCCAGCATGTGCTCATACACCAGCCCCGCATAGCCATTGCCATGGACAAAATGGATCAGCGGCCGCCCGGTGGGCTCGGTGCGCCAGCCACGCAAGGTAAAGCCGATGGACGTGCGATAACTCCAGGGCTGTAATTCCCTCGGTAGTTGGTGATGGGCGTGTTCGGTCACGGGTCTCAGTCCCCTTCTTATAACAGGTGCATCGTATCCTCTTTGAAAAGCTCCCCGTAAACAATTGCCTTTGCTATCAGGTTACCAACATTTGCGGCACCGGGGCGCCAGTTGCCGGGGTGACGGTGCTGCTGCGTCAGCGTTCGCATTGACAACTAGAGCAAAAACTCTAAAAATCAATTTACCCTAACAACAACCGGACGAATTCCATGTTAGCCAGACGAATGCAACCCATGGCTTTCCAGGCCCGGCGCCTGTACGTTGAACTCATGTTCCAGGTGATGGGCAATGCCCTGCAGGCCATTAGTGAAGTCGATGCCACAGTACGGGAAGAAGCTAAATCCCTGCCCCAAGGGTTTCTGTTCGAGATGATGGTGATGCCCAATGGCGCCAATCTCATCATCGAGCACCTGGGCGAAGGTCGTTTTAAATACCACGGCAGCAACGCGCCACGCCCCGTGGACCTGTCGATTCAGTTCAAGCACATAGCCCATGCGTTTCTGGTGCTCTCCTTCCAGGAGAAGACCTCGGTGGCATTTGCCAACGACCGCATGCTGGTGGATGGCGACGTGAGCTACGCCATTCGCATGACCCGGGTGCTGAACCGGCTGGAGGCCTTCATCCTGCCCCGCCTGATTGCCGAGCGCGCGATCAAGGAATACCCGAAGAACCTGCACCTGCCCGAAAAAGTCCTCAATGCGGCGAGGATTTACCTGAAGGTGGCAACCCAATTCGTTGAGACGGTGGTAGCGTAATGACAAACAAATACTATGAATTCTTCTGTCCGGTTAAAGTCATCGCCGGCAAGGCGGCACTTGAGCACATTCCTTACGAACTGAGCGGCCTGGGCGCGCAGCGGCCGATGATCATCACTGATAAGGGCGTACGCGCCGCCGGACTGCTGGAGCCCGTAGTGGCTGCCTGCGAAGAGAGCGATCAGGAAATCGCCTGCATCTACGACGATGTTCCGCCGGATTCATCCACTGGCGTGGTCCGGGACATCGCCAAGGTCTACCGGAGCGAAAAGTGCGATTCGATCATCGCGGTAGGCGGCGGCTCTGCCATTGATACCGCCAAGGCAGTCAACATCCTGGTGTCTGAGGGCGGCGACGATATTTCCGAATACGCCGGTGCCGGGGTACTCAAGCGTCCCCTCAAGCCGTTCTTTGTGGTGCCGACCACCGCCGGTACCGGTTCTGAAGTGACGGCGGTCGCGGTAATCGCCGACACCGAAAAGTCCGTTAAACTCCCCTTCACCTCATCGTTCCTGCTGCCCAACGCGGCGATCATCGATCCGCGTATGACGCTGACGCTGCCACCACACATTACCGCAGCCACCGCCATGGACGCGCTGACCCATGCCACCGAAGCATTCACCTGCATGGCCAAGAACCCGCTCAGCGATGCCTATGCCACCGCTGCGGTGAAGAAAATCAGCAGCTCCCTGCTAAACGTCATGGACAATCCCAAAGACGCCGATGGCCGACTGGAACTGGCTCAAGCCTCCACCATGGCGGGCATTGCCTTCTCCAACTCCATGGTTGGCCTGGTGCATGCCCTGGGGCACGCCACCGGCGCGATCTGCCACCTGCCCCACGGCCTGTGCATGAGCCTGTACCTGCCCTACGTCTTGGAATATAACCTGGAAAGCATCCGTGGCCCCCTGAGCGATCTGCTGCTGTACCTGGATGGCCCCGAAGCCTATGCCGCTACACCAGCCAACCGCCGCGCCGAAGCGTCGATTGCCGCCATTCGCCGGTTGCGGGATGCCCTGTACCAGCAATGCAAGCTGCCGCGTACCCTGAAAGAAACCGGTAAAGTGGACGAGTCGCAACTCGACGCCATTGCCGCACTTGCGCTGGACGACGGCGCCATCATGTTCAACCCCCGCGAAGCCTCACTCGAGGATACCCAAGCCATTCTGCGCAAAGCCTGGGCCTGATCACTTCGCGTTACTGTGGCCCGGTAATCCGTCCGGGTCACAGCCCCCTCCCCATTCTTTTTACGCCAAGCCATTGAATTCAGACTGACAGACGTTAATATTTCCGGTATCGGTGCATGGATGCAAGACACAACCGTCAACAGCTCACCGTCGAGCCGTAGCAGCCCGAGAGGGCTAAACCGGTCCCGCCGTGCCGGACCTTAATCTATTCAGATTCCGGGATTCCTGCGTCTATGGCCGCGCTGTCATGCCACTTTCACGCCTTTATCGCCACGGCGGTCATGCTGCTTGCGGCAGAGACCTGGGCAAATGAGACCCCAGTCTCGACCAGTGCCGCAAAGGAAGTTGATGGCATTCTGCGGCTTAATGTGTCTCCCAATGGCTATCCGCCTTACCTGATTATCGAAGACGACCGGATGTCGGGGATTATCTGGGACGTGGTCGCACGCATCTCGGAAAAGCTTCAGTATCAAATCGCCCCCATCAAAATCCCCCGTAAACGGGTGGATGAGTTGGTGTACAAGGGCTACGTCGATGCCACCCCCCGCGCCATCGAATGGACCGAGGAGCCAGAGCGTTTCCTGTTCTCAGACCCGATTGTTTACGTGGAAGAAGTATTTTTCTATCCGGCCGGTAAGGACTTCCAGTACCAGACCCCGATGGACCTCGAAGCCAAGACCATCGTCACCCACCTGGGCTATCAGTACCCGGTACTGCGACAAATGTTCGACCACGGTCTCGCCCACCGATTCGATGTGAATGACGACGTAGATCTGTTCCGCTACCTGTTGGATGGCGACCGTTTCGACGCGGCCATCGCCGACCGCCTGGTTGGCCAGTGGATTATCCGCAATCACCCGAACATGGACGGCCGGCTGAACGCGACGGCCAACTCCCTGAGTGATTTCGGCTTTCGTCTGATGGTCCGCAAGGACCTGGACGGCTTTGTCGCTGCCTTCAACGACAAGCTGGCAGAACTCAAGGCAAGCGGGGAGCTGGAACAAATTCTCTCTGAGTACCGATAACTGGCCGCTTCATTCCAGCCTGCGTAACAACAACATGGGCGAGACATTCAGCACTGGCGCCAACTGCCAGCGGCCAAACCCCGCCAGCATCACTGAACTCACCAGGGGAATGGGCAGGATAACCTGCCAGTGCCAGTGAAAGCCCCCTTCAAACATGCGCTGTTGCAGTCCCCACACGGCGGCCTCTGCCGCCAGCACGCCCAGTACGCCGGCAATCAGTCCAAGCAACGCAAACTCCAACATCGTACTGCGCACCAACAACTGTTGCCGCCCGCCCAATGTACGCAGCAGCGCCCCCTCACGCTGGCGATCCCGGAGGGTAGCGCTGACTACCGCAGCCATCACCACCAGAGCGGCCGCCAGAATCAGTGCCAGGATCGCTTCCACCGCCTGGGTGACCTGACGAACAATCGCCTGGATCCGCTCGATGATATGGTCCACTTCCAACACCGACACGGTGGGATAACGAACGGCAAACTCATTCAGGATTGCCTTCTGCCCGCTGGGCAGATAGAAGCTGGTAATCCACGTCGCCGGTAGTTGGCGCAACTCGCTGTCGGGCGGAAAGGCCATGTAAAAGTTGGGTTTCATACTGTCCCACTGCACCGTCCGAATACTGGTCACGGGCTCAGTAATCACCGCGGAACCAACGGTAAATCCCAGTTGATCGCCGACCTGCAAGCCAAGTCGCTCCGCCAACTGAGCCTCCACCGACACCCCCGTCGTTGCGCCAGGGTCGAACCATTGCCCTGCCACGATCTGGTTATCCTGCGGTAGCTGAGCCATCCAGGTGAGGTTGAGTTCCCGATTAAGCTCGCGAACCTCGCGATCCTTACTCACCGCCTGCCTCACTGGCTGACCATTGAGTTCGGTGAGCCGGCCACGCACCATGGGATACAGTGCCTCCAGGGGATGCCCGAGCTCCTGCCAGAAAGCCGCAACGTCGGCTACATCCGCAGGCGCGATATTAATCAGGAAATGGTTGGGCGCCTGCGCAGGCAACTGGTTCTGCCAGTCGCTGAGCAGGGAGGTCCGTACCAGCAGCAGCGTGGTAGCCAGCATGACGGTCATTGCAAAGACGGAGATCTGGGACAAGGTACTGCGACGATGGCGATACAGCGCCACCAAAGCCAGCCGCCAGGCCGTGGCGCCACCGGCTACCCGTCGCAATACCAGGATCAGGGCCCAGGCCACCAGCGCCAGCACCGCCAATAGCATGACCAACCCGGCCAGCAAGGCCATCACCAACGACGACTCCCGCGTATACAGCCCAACCAGTACGGTGATGGCGCCACCAGCCAGGGCCATGTCCGGCCAGGCCCGTCGGTTGGCCTCACCCGGCTCGCTCCGCAATACCCCCATGGCGGGCACTTTCTGAAGTCGGCGCACCGGCGGGTAGGCGAAGGCGAACAGCGACACCAGCGCCGTCACCACGGCCGGTATCAACCCACTGAATTCCAGGGCGCTGTCGATGGGGCGCGCCAACAGCTGCTCCAGAACCGCCGCCATCGCCCAGTACACCGGTAACGCCACCAGCAAGCCACCCAGGCAGCCGACGCAACCCCACAGCAGCAACCGGCGAAGGTAGAGTCGGCCGATACCCGGGCCGGTCATACCCAGGGTTTTCAGCAATGCCACCGTGTCCCGCTGCCCCAGTGCATATTCCCGACTGGCAACGGCGACCGCCACCGCCGCCAGCACGACGGCCAGGCTGCCGCCGAGCAGCAGGAAACGCTCTGCCCGTTGTAGTGATCGCGACAGGGTCTCGCCATCCCGCACACTCTCCCACTCATGGCCCGGCTCCAATTGCGGCCTCAGCCACCGGTAGTATGCCTCCAGTTCGGATTCGTCACCGGCGAACAGCGCCACGTACTCCACCCGGCTGCCTTCCTGGATCACACCAGTGGCGGGCACATCAGCGGCGTGCATCATGATTCTTGGCGCCAGGGACGCCATGCTGAATCCGCCATCGGGCTCCCGCAGCAGCAGGCCGGTCACGGTAAGACTGAGAGTTCCCACCTCCAGGCGGTCTCCCACCGACAGCGCCAACAGGCTCATCAACCGGGGGTTCAGCCAGACTTCCCCTCGCCGCGGGCCCTGCCCGACGACTTGGCGGTCGGCACTCACATCCGGCTGCATTTCGATGTCGCCCCGTAGCGGGTAGTGATCGTCCACCGCCTTGACTGATACCAACTGAAAACTCCCGCCCGCGAACACCATGGTGGAGAAACGCACCATGTGGGCGGTCTGGATGCCCCGTTCAGTTGCCTCCCGCCACCAGGGTTGCGGTATCGGTCGGCCATGTTCGGCCTCCAGCTGACGGTCAGCAGCGAGAAAGGTGCTAGCGGACGTCACCAGGGTCTTCTGCAGCAATGCAGCGAACAGGCCAATGGTGGCCACCGTGGCCACAGCCACTACCAAGGCCAGCATAACCACCCGCACATCCCTTTCTCTCAAGTCCCGTCGGGCCGATGCCAGTTTGTTCCTGCTGCGCATCACTGTACGTCCTCACATTCCTGCACCCGCCCGGCATCAATAGAGAACCGACGCTGGCATCGGCTGGCCAGCTGATCGTCGTGGGTCACCAGTATCAGCGTGGTGCCCTGCTCCTGGTTCAACGCCATAAGCAGCTCGGAGATGGTACGGCCGGTGTGAGTGTCGAGATTGCCCGTGGGCTCGTCCGCAAACAGCACCGAGGGATTGGAGGCAAAGGCCCGGGCGATCGCTACCCGCTGCTGCTCTCCTCCCGACAACTGCCTGGGCGTATGGAGCAGGCGCTCACCCAAGCCAACCCGATGCAACAACTCCCGGGCCTGATCTGCCGGGGCCTGGTGACCAGCCAGTTCCAGGGGCAACATCACATTCTCCAGCGCCGACAACGCCGGCAACAACTGGAATGACTGGAACACAAAACCCACCCTGTGGGCCCGTAATCGGGCTCGTTGGTCCTCGTCCAGTTCACTGATGGCCTCGCCATCAAGCTCGATCCGCCCCTGGGACGGACTGTCCAGCCCGGCCATCAGCCCCAGCAACGTGGTCTTGCCGGATCCGGATCGGCCCACGATGGCCACCGACTCGCCCCGCTTGATTTCAAAGTTGACCCCCTGCAAGATCGTTAACGTATCGGCCCCCAGATTCACCTGATGGGTCAGTTCGGACACCTTCAGCAGGGTGTCCCGGGAAACAGAGGGTTGGTTGCCAGCGCGGGCCTGATTGCCAGAGCTGGATTGATTGCCAGAGCTTGATTGATCGTCAGCGCCGGTTTGCCGGCAAGCGCGAGATTGATTGAAAGCACTGGGTTGACCGAGAGAATCGCTCACTACCACTCCTAGTACCTGAACGGTATCTTGCGGCTGCCTCTGCAGCCGGGGTGCATGAAACTCATCATTCGTGAAGAAACTTATGGATACGGTAAAAACCAGCCTCAGGGCAACCGTTTTTCTCATCGTCACGGTGTTTGCCGTGCCGCTGTACGCCAGCCAGGGCACCGTGCTGGTGCTGGGGGACAGCCTGAGCGCAGCCTACGGCGTTCAGGTAGAGAAGGCCTGGGTGTCGCTGTTGCGACAGCGCTTGTCGGACGTCCTACCTGCCAGCTGGCAGGTGGTCAACGCCAGTATCAGCGGCGAAACCACCGACGGCGGTCTGCGACGCCTGCCCGAATTGCTGGCGCGGCACGCACCGGACGTGGTCATCATAGAACTCGGCGGCAATGACGGCCTCAGGGGGTTCTCTCCATCGATCATTGAATCCAATCTGTCCCGGCTCATTGCGCTGTCTCAGGATGCCGGCGCCCGCCCACTGCTGGTGGGCATCCGCATTCCGCCCAACTACGGCCCCCGCTATACTTCCGTGTTCGCCGATATCTACCCCACCCTGGCAGCGCGTTATCAGGTGCCGTTGGTGCCGTTCTTTCTCGACGGCATCTATAATCAGGACGGCATGATGCAGCGCGACGGCATTCACCCGACCGCCGAGGCCCAGCCCCGGCTGCTGGACAACGTCTGGCCCCACCTTGAGACCCTGCTGGAATAAATCGCCCATGGCTCGCCAGAGCCTGCTTCCCTCGGCGCGGTTCCTCGCCCGCTAGCTCACCAACGAATCCAGGAAGGCCACCGCCCGGCGTTCCGACCAGTAGTAACCGTCGCGAGCATGCTCCACAAACCCCACATGCCCGCCCCAACGCGGCGCCTCCAGGGTCACCGAGCTACCCAGCACTTTACCGTCCCGGGGGAAGCAGTGCGGCGACAGAAACGGATCGTCCACCGCGTTGACGATTAACGAAGGCACCCGTACCTCCTTCAGTCGCCCCAGGCAGGAGCACTGCGCCCAATAATCTTCGGCATCCCGAAAACCGTGCAACGGCGCGGTATAGCGATCATCAAATTCTCGAAAGGTGCGAATACTGGAGAACCCCTCGACATCGATGACGCCGGGAAAGCGCTCGGCCTTCACCAACATCTTGCGGCGAAGGTCCCGCAGGAATCGTTGCATGTAAATGCGCCGGGACGGCCGGGCCAGCACCTCGGCGCTGCCGGCCAGGTCACAGGGAACGGAGAACGTCACCGCCCCCCGAATACGGGTGTTCAGGTGTTCTGCCTGCTGAGCCAGATATAGCATGGTGAGATTACCCCCCATGCTGAAGCCCGACAGCGCCAGGCTCTGGTAATCCTTCTGCAAGGCATGGTCGACAACGCGGGCCAGATCTTCGGTGGAGCCACTGTGATAGAAGCGCGGCAACCGGTTCATGGTGCCGCCACAGGAACGGAAGTTCCATGCCAGCACATCCCAACCTGCCCGCAACAGAGCCCTCGCAAGCCCCAGAATGTAGGGGCGGCGGCTGTGGCCCTCCAGCCCATGGGATAAAATCGCAAGACGCCGCTGCCCGCTCCGATACCAGTCCAGGTGGAGCTCATCGCCATCCGGCGTGCCGATTCGTTCCTGCTCCGGCTCCATCAGCGAAACGTTCCGAAACAGGGTGGGCCAAACGGATTGCAGATGACCACTGCGCAGCCAACCGGGGGGGCGGTAGTGGTGCACCCTATGGCCAGTGCCCAGCGGAATGGGATGGGGTTCATGAGAAAAACTGTTCATACTTCAGTCCTGCCTGGCACAGCTGTGACAAATCAACATTGAACAAGATTTAATCATTTAATTCAGGGGGTTGACCCGAACGAATAAAGCCCTTATGATGCGCGCCTCACTGATGCTGTTCCCCGATAGCTCAGTTGGTAGAGCAACGGACTGTTAATCCGTTTGTCGCTGGTTCGAGCCCAGCTCGGGGAGCCACCTATTCGAAAAAGCCGCTGCATGACAGCGGCTTTTTTTTGCCGTTTTTCTCGCCTTCCTGTCCTTTTTACGACGACTCGCGCCCCTCAGGCAAGCCCTACTCGCATGTGCAGGGCTAACCTGACATCGGCCGACGACTGTCAGTTCACCTGCGGCCGGTTGATGAACGCCCTTAGCACCTGGTACAGGGTGTAGCTGTCCCTGGCGCCGGCCAACTCGCGAATCGAGTGCATGCCGAACTGCGGCACACCAATATCCAGCGTGGTGACCCCCAATGTTCCCGCCGTCAGCGGCCCGATGGTGCTGCCGCAGGCCATATCGCTGCGAACCACAAAACTCTGGTGAGGCAAGCCAAGTTCGTCGCTGATGTGACGGTAAAGGGCGGCCGAGCGGCTGTTGGTGGCGTAGCGCTGGTTGTGGTTGATCTTGATGACCGGCCCCTGGTTGATCACCGGGCCGTGATTGGCATCGTGCCGGTCGATGTAGTTGGGGTGGATGCCGTGGGCATTGTCCGCCGAAATCATCATCGAGCGGGCAATGATCCGGGTCTTGTCCTCACTGCCGCACCAGCGCTCCAGCACCGAACTCAGGAAGGGGCCCTGGGCGCCCTCTGCAGACACGCTGCCCACTTCCTCATGATCGTTGCAGACGAACAGCGACGGCTCGCTGCCATCCCCGGCCAGCAGGGCTTGAAGACCGATGTAACAGCTCAGCAGGTTATCCAGCCGGGCAGAGGCGATGAACTCTTCCCGCAATCCCACCAGGCTCGGCGGCTGGGTATCGTAGAAACTGAGCTCATAGCCCAGCACCCGGTCTACCTCACACTCCGGGCTTTCGACGGCGATTTGCGCCTGCAGCAGGTCGGCAAAGGTTGTGCTGTCGCTTTCCGGCACCTGCATCAGAATGGGCGGCAGATCGGTCTGGGGATTCACCGAGCGGCTGTTGTTGGCCTCCCGATCCAGGTGAATCGCAAGACTGGGAATGAACGCCACTGGTTTGCGAAAATTCACCAGCGTATCGCTGACCTGGCCGGCCTTGTCCAGATAACTGACCCGCCCCGCCAGGGACAAGTCACGATCGAACCATGGATTGAGCAGGACGCCACCGTACATCTCCACGCCCACCTGGAAGTAGCCCTTGCGGCGAATCTCCGGGTTTGGCTTTACCTTCAGGCAAGGACTGTCGGAGTGCGCGCCCACCATCCGGATGCCCCGCTCCACGGGCCGTCCGGCGCCAGTGCGGAATGCCACCAGCGAGGAACCATTGCGAACCACGTAGTAGCCGCAACCGGACTCCAGCTGCCAGGGATCCTTCTCGTCCAGCCGCTGGAAACCGGCCTGGTCCAGCTGTTCGGCCATCCGCGCCACCGCGTGCCAGGGTGTTGGCGAGCGTTCCAGAAAGGTAAGCAGGTTTCGGTTAAAGTCCTGGTGTTCCATGATGCCTCTAATTAGCTGAAAATCAGGGCCATAGTATGGCATGATGCCGTGTCTTCCGATAACACAGAAATCCCTTTCTGGCAGGAGTTCACGTGTCCATTCCCCGTTTTCTCGATATCGAATACTGTCAGTCCGATGAGGTGTTCTTCCCTACTGCCATCGCCTGGTCCCTGGCCGACGGCCGCATGAAAACCGTGGTGATCGAGCCGGATGAAAGCTGGCTGCCCACCGACTTCGATCCCCCGGATGTGGACCTGCATCTGCTGCAGGAACAGGGCGTCCCCCTGATCGAACTTGCCCGCGCTCTACATGAAGATTTGCCCGACGAAACCGTCTACACCGACGGCCTTGATCCCGACGAAACGCTGGTGGACCTCATCTTCGAGGCGGTCGGCATGGAATCTCCCTTCGAGCTGGCGCCGGTCAGTGAGTTGATCACCGGACTGGATCGCAACGACATCGAGGATCGGCGCCGCGACCTGATGTTCCAGCAGGGCCTGGATCCCCAACTGCCGGAGAACGGTGTCTATGCCTTGCTATTGCTGGCCCAGGAGGAAGGTCTTATCGACCCCCAATGACCCGCCACCGCTGCACAAGGCTCGATTAATTGTGACCTGAGTCGACGCAACATTCGGTTACAGAAGGCAAAATCTGCCAGATTCTGCCTATTGCGAGGAACCACCATCACCATGAACAGATTGTCGACCGCTCTCGCGCTGCCCTTCCTGCCCGCCCTGCTGCTACCAACCCCTCTGGTGCTGGCGAACGAACAGGAGCCCCGGGAAGAACTGAACTACGTTGGCCTGCTGGCGACGGCGCTGAACCACCGTTCTATCGGCGAGACCACCAAAGGCCAAGCGTGGAGCAATGCCGGTACCCTGGTGGTTGGCGGTCACCTAAGCGAGTTGTTCCATGCCGAGCTGCGCGCCGGCGGCGGTTTTTCGGAAGGCACGGTGGACGGCGAACTGGAGCTGGCCATCGACTATTTCGCCAGCTGGTACATTGGCCTCCACTATCCCGTCACCTCTTTCGCCAATGTCTACGGCCAGTTCGGCTTTTCCCACATCAGCGGAGACGCCGAGCTGACGGCCAAAGGACAGGCCCGCCAGGCCGATCCGGACGACGCCTCACCCTACGCAGACCTGGACAGCAAATACCCGGACAGCGATTTCAGTGTCAGCTGGATTCTTGGTGCCGACGCCCAACTGTTCGACAACGCCTATCTGGTCCTTGAAGGGGGACGCCTGTTCAAGGACACCGGCACGGGTGCCAACACCTTTCAGTTCTCCAGCGGTATTCGCTACGAATTCTGAACACTTCCGCCGCCGTGGCGAATCTGCCAGCAACGGTGAATCCTGGGGTTACGCTGGAAGTCCCGGTCGATGGTTGCTGAGCTGATTTCCTCAATTGCGAACGCCTGCTCCAGCTCGGCATCCAGCCTGAAGCGACGGAAGTTGTTGGAAAAAATCAGCAAGCCACCCTCAGCCAGACGCGCCATGGCTTGGCGAATGAGCTGACCGTGATCGCGCTGGATATCCAGCACATCGGCCATCCTGGCGGAATTCGAGAAGGTCGGTGGGTCCATGAAAATCAGGTCAAACTCCTCCCCCGGGACCGGCGGCTGAGCCAGCCATTTCAGGCAGTCCGCCTGTTCCACCCTATGGGCCTGGCGACTGGCATCATTCAGCGCCAGGTTTTCCCGCGCCCAGCGCACGTAGGTGTTTGACATGTCCAGACTCAACGAGCGACGGGCGCCGCCGACGGCGGCGTGAACCGATGCCGCACCGGTGTAGCAGAACAGGTTCAGGAAACGGGTGCCGGCCGCGTGCTGCTGAATCCAGTGGCGAACGGGCCGGTGATCCAGAAACAGACCGGTATCGAGATAGTCCTTCAGGTTGACCCGCAACTGGCAGCCGTGCTCCTGCACGGTCATAAAGTCGCCGGAAGCGCCCTGCTTCTCGTACTGACTGATCCCCGACTGTCGCTGCCGCTGCTTGCACACCATCCGCTCCGGCTCGATACCGAGGATCTCGGGGATCACCGCCAAGGCTTCCGCAAGGCGGTCCCGTGCCGCCCGGGCATCCACGGACTTGGGTGCGGCGTATTCCTGCACATGCACCCAACCGTCGTAAAGATCAATCGCCAGCGCAAATTCGGGCATGTCTGCGTCGTACAGCCGATAGCAGTCTATGTTCTGTTTTCTCGCCCACTGGCCAATGACCTTCAGATTTTTCTTCAGGCGATTGGCCAGCATGGCAGCGCGTTCCGGGTTGCGCACACGGGGCAGCAAGGCGCCCGACTCGGCGCCATCCCTTGGGATCATTTCGCTGGCCTGATCGACGTTGAACAGCAACAGCTGCGCCGGCAACTTGCCGTTGAACAGCTTGTATTGCTTGAAACTGCGCAAACCAATGTACTTGCCGTATTCTGGCGCGCCGGTAAACACCGCCAGCCGCCAGCCGCTGGCACAACGTTTGACGGCCGCCCCCAGCTGCCGGTAAAGCTCAGGCAACTGACGGCGTTCGTTCAACCGCTCCCCGTATGGCGGGTTGGTCACCACCAGGCCGCCTTCATTTGGCTGGCCGTCGAGTTCCAGCGCCTCAACGGCACGGCACTCCAGATGGACAATACCCTCCAGGCCGGCGCGCTGGGCATTGCGCCGGGCGGTGGCGATCACCGTCGAATCCTGGTCAAAGCCAGCAAATTCAAGGGTCGCCCCGGATCTACCCTCATGGGCCCGGCGCTCGGCCTCCTGACGCAATGTCAACCACACCTCGGGCTGATGCCCCAACCAGCGCTCAAAGCCAAAGCGTTGGCGCTGCCGTCCCGGCGCCAGATCCAGGGCCATCATTGCAGCCTCAATCACCAGCGTCCCGGAGCCGCACATGGGGTCCAGCAGCGCCCCCCCCTGGCGCGCGATGTCCGGCCAACCGGCTCGCAGCAGCAACGCCGCCGCGAGATTTTCCTTGAGCGGTGCCGCGCCTTTTTCGGTGCGATAACCGCGCTTGTGCAAGCTGTCACCACTCAGGTCAATGCCCAGTGCCAGCCGACCACGGTGTAACCGTGCGGAGATCAGCAGGTCCGGGTCCTGCGCCGCCACCGAAGGCCGTTCTCCAAGGTCGGTGCGCAACCTATCCACCACCGCATCCTTAACTCGCTGGGCCCCGAACTGGGTATTACGAATAACCTGATTCTGGCCGGAAAACGCCACCTTGAAGGAGCCGGTCACCGCTAGATGCTGTCCCCAATCCACCGCCAGCACGCCGTCGTACATGGCATCTACGGAACTCGCATCGATCTCGTCCAGGTGGAGAATGACGCGGTTGGCCAACCGGGACCACAAACAGGCCCGATAACCTGCGCTCAGCTCGCCCTTTGCCCACACGCCGGCCGGGGCGTTACGCACCGGCTCCAACCCCAGTGTGGCCATCTCGTCCGCCAGCAGGTATTCCACCCCTTTGGGGCAGCTGATAAAAAACAGTTGGTTGGACAAGTCAGACTCCTCAGATTGTCGATGCCGGCATAGTCTGCCAGAAATGACCGCCCGCTTCCCTGCTATTTACCGTTATCCGCCCCCATTAAGAGCGGCCTGACAGGGGCAAACCCACGATCTTTATTTCATAGAAATATAAGGAAGCTGACATCTAGATGAAATAATTAGTGTACATCCGCGCAGGGTTCATCATACCTTGTAGGTGACGCGTCAGATATTGGAGCCAGCAATGGGCTCCAGCATGAGCTCCAATAACAGGATCCTGACTGCCTTGGTTCGTCCTGACAGTTCCGCTTGGGTTCAAGTAAGAACAGCGGCTTCGGAAAGATCCACGGCAGGTGTGCATTGATTTGCTCTGAAAACCCATCATGTGAGGAACAGCATGAAGAGACAGAAAAGAGATGTGTACGCTCGCGCATTCAAACGGGGTTATATGGCCGGAGTGTCCGGAAAATCAAAAGACAGCTGCCCAGCAGAACAGGCTGAACT
>JBFHLR010000012.1:0-34060 GCA_041594735.1 Marinobacter sp. | reverse complement strand
GCGTTCAGGTCGCTGTCGACGGCATCGGCAACCCCGGGGTACTGCACCTTCAAGACCAGCTCCAGGCCATCGCTGCGACGACGGGCACGGTGTACCTGGCCAAGCGAGGCGGCGCCAATGGGGTCTGGATCAATGTCCAGTTCGGCCAGCCGGCCCGCGCCCAGTTCCGCTTCCAGGACCGCCTTGATCGACGGCCACGCCAGCGAGGTGGTTTGGTCTTCCAGGGTATGCAGTGCCTCGGTCACTTCCTCGGGCAGGAAGTGCTCCCCATACAAGGCCATGACCTGACCGATCTTGACGACGCTGCCCTTGAGCTTACCCAGCTCCTCCACCAGGAACTCGGCCTGGTTGGACAGCATGGCGCGATGGCGCTGCTCTCGGGTTTCCTTGCTGGAGAACCAGTTGGTGGCCATGTGGGAAGCCATACGGGTGCCCGCAAACAAACCGGCCCGGGTCAGGGAGAGACGACGTTCAAAACTGCCGGTCTTGATTCGGGATACTGTGCTGCCTTGTCGCTTGGAAGTCATGAATTCCTTTCCGATCGAGGTGAAACGCTCACCAAGTCATTATACGGGTATCCCCCACGCATCTGGACACAGCGGTGCCCGGAAGGCACCGACGCCTGAGCCAATGATCCCGGCACACTGAATATTATTTAACCAAACAACAGGTTAAAATAACGTCAACTACAATAAGTTTACGATATTCTACATTCGATCCTGTCAATTGGCGTTAAGCTGGAAATCAACAACTCCAATAAAAACGTCTAGTCTTAGGGAGACTCTGAATAACTCCGGACAGTCTCTGGCATTCAGAGCTATTCCGAGGCGCCTTAGCAAGAGCACGATCCAACAATAACAGTGAATCCATCACATGCCTCAGTTGAAAAACCTGGCTCCCGAACAGGAGCTCACCGAGTTCCGGGTCAAGGGTGAAATTCCGGTGCCGGTGCTGATCACCTGGCTCACCTGCGCAGCGGTCCCCGCCCTGTGCTTCTTCGCCTTCCGGGCCCACATGCGGGCCGAATCCCTGAACGTCGTTGTGCTGCTGCTGTTTGCCTTCCTGCTGGCTGCCAATAACCTGACCTACCTTCGCAGTCGTGATGACACCCTGTTACGGCGCGGGTTTATCGTGCTGATCACCGGGCTGTTCTCGTATTTAGCGCTGTTTGCCATCGAGGACGGGACCGGGGTGCTATGGCTGTTTGCCTACCCCCCCATCGTGTTCTACATCAGCGATGCCCGGGTTGGCATCATTTCCTGCATCGGCGGCTGGACCGGCCTGGCCCTGCTGTTTTCGCCATTGGGTAAGGCCATCGTCGATACCCCATACAGTGCCAGCTTCAGCCTGAACATGATCATTATCCTGGGGTTCGAGATGGCCAGTTGCTACGTGCTGGACCAGAGCCGACGGCGCAGCAAACTCGGCCTGATCAAAATGGCCAACCAGTTCGAATACGCCGCCAAGCACGATGCCCTCACCGGCCTGGCCAATCGCCGCGAAGGCCATGCGCGACTGGACGATGAATACGAGCGTTACCTGCGCAACCAGCGCGAGTTTTCAACGATTCTGATGGACATCGACCTGTTCAAGAACGTGAACGATAACTACGGCCATCAGGCCGGAGACCGGATGATTCTGCTGGTGGCCAACACCCTCAAGGCGGAGTGCCGGCGAGTCGATACGTTGGCCCGCTGGGGGGGCGAGGAGTTTCTGGTCTTGCTGCCGGAAACCTCGAATGCCGTGGCCATCAAAATCGCCAATCGCATTCGCGAGTCCATTGCATCTCAGTCCATTGAGTTCGAAGGTCACAACATCAGCGCCACCATCAGCGCGGGGGTCGCCACCATTCAGGGCGCGGAGTCCATCGACCGGCTGTTGCAGCGCGCCGACGAGGCTCTCTACCAGGCCAAGAGCCTGGGCCGCAACCGGGTATGCGAAGGCGTCAACCGGCACTCCGCCGCCTAAGCTGGGCGAGCGACTTAGCCGGCGGGGCGCAGCCCCTGCCAGCCATCCACGGCTTTGATCTGACTGACTCCCAGCCGATGTGCCAGGGCCTGGGTCAGGCTCTCGGCCAGCCCATTCACCCCCGCATCGGGCACAAAATCCACCACCTGACACATCGGCATGTTGGCGTAGCCACAGGGATTAATCCGGGCGAACGGCTCCATGTCCATATCCACGTTCAGCGACAAGCCATGGAAGGAACAGCCTCGACGCACTCGCAGCCCCAGCGAGGCGATCTTGGCATTGCCGACGTAAACACCGGGCGCGTCGGCACGGGGCGCTGCCTCTATGCCCAACCCGGCGAGCACCTCAACGATGGCCTGTTCGATATGATCAACCAGGGCTCGAACTCCCAGCCTGGCTCGGCCCAGGTCCAGCATCAGGTAGATCACCAGCTGGCCGGGCCCGTGGTAGGTGACCTGTCCGCCCCGGTCGACCTGGATCACCGGAATGTCACCCGGTGCCAGAATATGCTCGGCTTTGCCCGCCTGACCCTGGGTGTAGACCCGCGGATGCTCCAGGCACCAAAGCTCGTCCGCGGCCTGGCCATCACGATCCGCGGTATAGGCCTTCATGGCCTCCCAGACGTCCTGATAGGGCTGCAGGCCCAGATTTCGCACAACCAGTTCTGACATGGCTCAAAGCACCATATGAACCCGGCCGCTGGCCTTGAGCTCCTCAAAAAGGGCTTTGAGTTGCTCTTCGCCGGTGGCCACGATGGTCAAACGCACGGAGGTGAAGCGCCCGTTCCGGCTATCATTGACCGAAATCCGGTCTTCGCTGATTCCCGGGGCATGCCGCTCGACCACCGACACCACAAACTCGCGAAAATCCGGTGCGGCGGTGCCAATCACCTTGATGATGTAGTCACAGGGAAATTCGATCTTTGGCGCCTTGGGCTCGGTCATGAGTCCCCACCTCCCGCTACGTCAGTCGCTGTCATGAGAACAGCTGGATAAAGAACAACTTGATGGCATCCCACAAACGCTTGAGGAAGCCGCCCTCGGGGATGTCCTGCAAGGCCAGTACGGGTTCATCAACATAGACCTCGCCGTTTAGCGTCACCCGTACCCGACCGACTTCGTCACCGATGGACACCGGCGCCTTGATCACGGTATCAACGTCGACCACCGATTCAAGCGACGCTTTGGAACCGCGGGGAATCGTGACGAACGCCTCATCCTTCACGCCGATGGCCAGCGTGTTGGCCTGACCGCCCCAGACCCGACTCTCCAGTAACTGCTGACCCGCTGAAAACAGCTTCTCCGACTCGTAGTAGCGGAAGCCATAGTTGAGCATTTTCTGCATTTCCTGCGATCGGGCGGCATTGCTGGAGGTGCCCATCACCACACCAATCAGACGGGTGTCATCCCGCAGGGCCGACGCCACCAGGCAGTAGCCGGCCTCGTCGGTATGGCCGGTTTTCAGGCCATCAACACTCGGGTCCCGCCACAGCAGGGAATTGCGATTGGGCTGACGAATGTTGTTGTAGGTAAAGTGCTTCTCCGCGTAAATGCCGTAGTTTTCCGGGTAGTCGTTGATGATGGCCCGGGCCAGGATCGCCAGGTCCTGGGCGGTGGAGAAGTGGTCAGAGGCGGGCAGTCCGGTGGCATTGGCAAAGCGGGTGTCCCGCATACCCAGCAGCAGCGCCTGTTGGTTCATGATGTCGGTAAAGGCACCCTCGCTTCCGGCCACAAACTCCGCCAGGGCGACGGTGGCATCGTTGCCGGACTGAATGATCACACCCTTGAGCAGGTCTTCCACCCTCACCTGGGTGCCTTCCCGCACGAACGTCCGGGAACCCTCGGTTTTCCACGCATTGACACTGATCGGCACCATGTCGTCCATGCCAATCCGGCCTTCGGCAAGTTCCCGTTCCACGATGTAAGCCGTCATCATCTTGGTCAAACTCGCCGGCGGCAACCGCTCGTTGCTGTTGCTCTCCATGATGATCCGGCCACTGTGCGGGTCCATCAACACATAAGAGCTGGCGCCGATTTGCGGCGGCGACGGAATCAACATGGATTGCGCCGCGCCTACCCACGCAGGTAGCAGGGTGAGCAAGAGGACGGTAAGGAAAGATCGAATTACGGTGATGTGTGCCATGGGTCCATTCATAGTTGGTTGACGGTTTGGTATCAGATCCGGCTTCGGGGCCGCAAAAACTTCAACGGATGTCGGTCAGCAGAATTGATTCCTCAAAGCCGCTGGCCTCCAATTGCCGCCGTGTCTGCTCGGCCTCTCCGTCTGTCTGGAAAGGGCCGATCTGGACACGGTGAAAACGCCCCGCGGCGGTTTCGACGGCCCGCACTCTGACGGCGGTTGCCACAACGGCCTCAGCCTGCTCCGCCATCAGTTGGGCAGGTGCCTGATGGCTGAACGAGCCCAGCTGCAGGAACAGCGCCCTGGCGCCAGCCTCCTCGCCGGTAAGCGGGTCCATTCCCGGCATCGGCTCGCCCGCCACCGTCATGGCGCCATCCGGCGTCACGGTGATGGCAGCCACTTCCACTCGGGCAGTGCCCTGGCCCTGGTAACCGAGCTTGATCGCAGCGGCATAGGACAGGTCGATCAGGCGGTCACCGTGAAATGGCCCCCGATCATTGACCCGCACGATCACACTGCGGCCATTCTCCAGGTTGGTCACCCGGGCATAACTGGGAATCGGCAGGCTCTTGTGCGCCGCCGACATCGCATACATGTCGAAAACCTCACCATTGGAGGTCTTGTGACCGTGAAACTTCTCGCCGTACCAGCTCGCCGTGCCACTCTGGACATAACCATCGGCGCTCTCGAGCACCCAGTACTGCTTGCCCCACACCGTATACGGTGATTTGTTGCCCGCGGCACGCCGGGGCTCATAACGGGGTATTGCATCCGCCAGCCCCGATGCATCAAAGTGGCCGGCGGGCGCACGGTCCTGATTCAACGCATAGCGGGACGACGAACGGGGCGACGAAGCACAGCCGGCAACCACAACCATCACCAGGAGGAGGCAGATACCGCTCCAGGCATTACGACGGACTGCTGATGTATTCACTGGCTCCCAGTTCCTGTGCAGAGGCCTCGCCACCAGAGGCGAGGCGGTGTCATACCGGTCAACGGCGTACGCCGCAAATGCCCCCTCGGCACGGTGCCGCAAGGCCGGGGCAGCGATACCATATCATGGTGCCTTGGCCACAACCATTACCCGGCAGTTACCTCGCCAACGAGGCACGGTCAGGCCGAGATCATTCGCCGATGGGTGTGGACCGACATCAGCACGCCGAAAGCGGCCATCAGCGTCACAATGGAGGTGCCACCGTAACTTATGAGCGGGAGCGGCACCCCAACGACCGGCAACAGACCACTGACCATACCGACATTGACGAAAATATAAATAAAGAATGTCATGGTCAGCGCGCCGGCCAGCAAGCGACTGAACGAATCCTGAGCGTTCACCGCAATGTACAGGCAACGCATCAGAATCAGCAGGTAGACAGCCATCAATACCAGCATGCCGACAAAGCCGAACTCTTCCGCCAGCACCGCGACGATAAAATCGGTGTGACTCTCAGGCAGAAATTCCAGGTGAGATTGAGTGCCCTGCAGCCAGCCTTTACCGCTCCAGCCGCCGGAGCCAATGGCGGTCTTGGACTGAATAATGTTCCAGCCCGCCCCCAGAGGGTCACTTTGCGGATCGAGCAGGGTCAGCACCCGCTGTTTCTGGTAGTCCCGCATCACGAAGAACCACATCAGTGGCGCCGCCACCGAGGCCATACCCACAAAAGCGCCTATGAGCTTCCAGCTAATGCCGGCAAAGAACACAACGAACAGCCCCGCGGTACCCACCAGCAACGCGGTTCCCAGATCGGGCTGCTGGATAATCATCGCCATGGGAATCAGCACAATGGCCAGCGAAACCGCAACATGGGTCAACCGGGGCGGCAGAAAGTGCCTGGACAGAAACCAGGCGGCCATCATCGGCACCACCAACTTCATCAGTTCCGACGGCTGGAACCGGGGCAACCCTGGCAATGCCAACCAGCGCTGGGCGCCTTTCGCCCCAACCCCGAACAGCAATACCGCCAGCAACGCCCCCAGGCCGACCAGGTATAGCCAGGGGGCCCAGCGCCGGTAGACAGAGGGATCCAACTGGGCGAAAACCAACATCACCACGAAGGCCACGGCCATGCGCACGCCCTGGGCCCTGACCACCTCAATATTGCGGTCGGCTCCGCTGTACAGCACCACCAGGCCACCGCTGACCAACACCAGCAGCAGCACCAACAGGAGCGGGTCCAGGTGCAGTACCGCCCAGATGCTGCGGGATGTTCCGAGCCCCCGGCTTGGCGGCTGTCCCAACAGACTCTTACTCAGCATTACTCGCCCCCCTCCGAGTGGGCACCGATGACCATGGGCTGCTGATCCTCCGGAAAGCCCAACAGCCAGGCGTCAAACATCGCCCGGGCCACCGGCGCAGCCGTGCCGCTGCCACTGCCGCCGTTTTCAACGATCACCGCAACGGCGATCTTGGGCTCATCCAGGGGGGCAAATCCAACGAACAGGGCATGGTCCCGCAACCGCTCACGGACCTCCTCTTCGTCGTATTCCTCATCCTGAGCCAGACTGAACACCTGCGCGGTGCCGGTCTTGCCCGCCATCCGGTAGGGAGCCCCCAGGGCAGCCCTTCGCGCCGTGCCGCGACGGCCATGCATCACTTCCGCCATGGCGTTGACCATGAACTCCCAGTCGTCCGGGTTCTTCAATACCACGCTTTCCCGGTTTGGCTCGGGCAATACCGCCTCCAGCGGGTCATCGCCCACCACATCCAGCAGCAAGCGGGGCTGAGCCCAGGCGCCCCGATTGGCCACAACCGCCGTGGCAGTGGCCAGCTGCAGCGGGGTGGCCAGCAGAAATCCCTGGCCAATTCCCATGTTAACGGAATCGCCCGGGTACCAGGGCTCGTCACGGACCGCTTTTTTCCAGTCCCGAGACGGCAACAACCCGGACAGGGCACCGCTGACGTCCAGCGAGGTATCCTGACCAAATCCGAAACGGTCCATATAGTCATGCATGGTGTCGATGCCCATCCTGACCGCGGCGTCGTAGAAATAGATATCGCAGGATTCCGCGATGGAGTCGGTCAAATCCACCCAACCGTGCCCCCCTCGCTTCCAGTCCCGGTACCGACGCCCGCCGGCCTGGAGCTGGAAGTAGCCCGGGTCCCAGACGACCCGTTCGCGGGTCGTTACGCCACTGTCCAGGGCCGCGATGCCCATCATCGGTTTGATGGTGGAGCCTGGAGGGTATTGGCCGCGCAGTGCCCGGTTAAACAGCGGCTTGTCGTGGGACGTGCTCAGCTCCCGGTAAGCGGCAACCCCGATACCGGTCACGAACAGGTTGGCATCGAAACCCGGCACGCTGGCCAGTGCCAGCAACCCTCCGGTGGTCGGTTCAACGGCAACGATGGCTCCGCGGCGACCGTCCAACAGCTGGTAGGCGAGTTTCTGCAGTTGCAGGTCCAGGTGCAGGCGCAGGTCTTCTCCGGGAACCGGGTTTTCACGCTCCAATACCCTCAGGGTTCGTCCGCGGGCGTTGGTTTCCACATGCTGGTAGCCGACCCGACCGTGCAGTTTCTCCTCGTAGAAGTACTCGATGCCAGATTTGCCGATGTAGTTGGTGCCGGCATAATTGACCGGATCGATCCGCTGCAGCTCCTCCCGGTTGATGCGCCCGACATAGCCCAGGGCATGGGAGGTAATTTCACCATAGGGGTAGTAGCGGACCAGTTCCGCAGACACTTCAACCCCGGGCAACTCATGGCGGTGCACCGCCAAGGCGGCAATTTCCTGTTCATCCAGGTCGTAGCGCAAAGGCAGTTCCTGATAGGGGCGACGGGGCTCGCTCAAGCGGCGCTGAAAGCGCTCCAGGTCTTCCTCGGAGATGCTCAGCAATTGCGTCAGCTGGTCAAGGGTGGCTTCCATCTCCGACACCCGTTCCGGCACGATGGTGACACTGAAAACCGGGCGGTTTTCCGCCAGTAGCGTGCCATTACGGTCGTAAATCAGTCCGCGGGTTGGCGCCACCGACTGAACCTGCACGCGGTTCTTGTCGGACAAGGTGGTGTAGGTATCGTGTTCAAGGATCTGGAGCTGGTACATGCGCCCCAGCAGGCCACCCAACATCAGCACCACGAAGCCGAACACCACCAGCGTACGTCGCTGAAACAGGCGCCGCTCCGCTGCGGTGTCTTTGAATTCGCCCCAGGGCATGGTGGTTACCTAAGCACGGTGATAAGGATGGTTGCGGGTGATGGTCCAGGCCCGATACAGCTGTTCGGCCAGCAGAATACGCACCAGCGGGTGTGGCAGGGTCAACGGCGACAGCGACCAGAGCTGGTCGGCACGGTCCCGACAGGCTGGTGCCAGGCCGTCAGGGCCACCCACCAGGAAGCTGACATCGCGACCGTCGAACCGCCACTTCTCGAGCTGACTCGCCAGTTGTTCAGTGGACCAGGAACGCCCGCCCACCTCCATGGCAATCACCCGATCCCGGGGGCCGGCTGCCGCCAGGAGTGCTTCACCTTCTTTCTGCATCAGCCGGGCAACGTCCGGATTCTTGCCGCGATGGGCCAAGGGGATTTCCGACAGTTCAAGGGCCAGCTCTGCAGGCATCCGCCGGGCGAATTCGGCATACCCCTGGTTCACCCAGTCGGGCATCTTCTGCCCGACGCAGATCATGCGGAGCCGCACGACAGGTTACTCGCTGCCTGCCACGCCCAGGTCCGGGGCATCGCGCCAAAAGCGCTCGAGGTCATAAAATTCGCGGGTTGCGGGCATCATCACATGCACCACAACATCGCCAAGGTCGACCAGTATCCAGTCGCTCACGCTGGCCCCTTCCACATTGGCAGCTCGAACGCCCTGGTCTTTCGCTTCTTCGATAACCGAATCGGCCAGTGATTTGACATGTCGGTTGGAGGTGCCGGAAGCCAGCACCATGTAGTCGGTAACGCTGGTGCGGTCTCGCACATCAATGATGCTGATATCCTGAGCCTTCACATCTTCCAGCGCATTTACCACCAAGTTTTTCAGCTGCTCTGCCTGCATAGTCACCCTGTTGAGCGGTTACCCCGGAGCGGGTGTAACCTGTAGTCTTGTCAGTCCGGATTGTAGCATTAAAGAGCGCCGGGAGGGCAGAACCAATGCCGCCTTACCGACTGGTGCCATACAGCGACCGGGCCTGGATTTCCTGCCATACCCGGTCTGGCATCAGGTAGCGGGGCGAACGCCCATCGCGGATTCGCTCCCGGATCGAGGTGGCGGAAATTTCCAGCAGTGGCGAGGTCAGCGGCAGGATGCGACCACAGGGGGCCTGGTACAGCTCAGCAACCGCCGTGCAGCCGCGGTCTCGCAGCAACTGCGCCACCGCGCCCTGCCCGGGCAGCTCGGCACCGGGACGATCAATGACGACGATATGGGCCAGTTCAGGTATGGCCTGCCACTCCCGCCAGCGCTCAAAACCCGCAAAGGCGTCGCTGCCCACCACCATCACCAACGGCTCCGAAACGCCCAGCTCAGCGCGCAGCTGACGCAGGGTTTCGGCGGTGTAGGATGGCCCGCCCCGCACCAGCTCGCGGTCATCCACCACCAGCCCCGGCTCATCCTCGGTCGCCAGCCGCAGCAGTGCCAGCCGGTCGGCGCTGCTGCCACCGGGATCGCCCCGATGCGGGGGGATATGGCACGGCACCAGCGCCAGCTCGGCAACCCCCAGACGCTCCCGTAACTCCACCGCCAGCCGCAGATGGCCGTGGTGGATGGGGTCGAAGGTGCCACCGTAAAGAACATGCATGGGCATCAGGTCCGGATATGACCGTCTCCGAAGACCACGTATTTTTGCGAGGTCAGCCCTTCCAGCCCCACCGGCCCACGGGCGTGAATCTTGTCGGTGGAAATTCCGATTTCCGCACCCAGGCCATACTCAAAACCATCGGCGAACCGGGTCGAAGCATTCACCATGACCGAACTGGAGTCCACCTCGGTCAGGAACCGGCGGGCCCGGGTGTAGTTTTCCGTGATGATGCTGTCGGTATGCTGGGAGCTGTAGCGGTTGATATGGGCGATGGCACTGTCGAGGCCGTCAACCACCTTGATTGCCAGGATCGGCGCCAGATACTCTTCCCCCCAGTCCGCCTCCGTCGCCGCGATCAGGTCCGGCAATACCTGCCGGGTGCGTTCGCACCCTCGCAACTCCACGCCCTTGGCGCTAAAGGCATCCGCCAACGCAGGCAGCATCTCGGCGGCGACGGCCAGATCCACCAGCAGGGTCTCCATGGTGTTACAGGTGCCATAGCGGTGGGTTTTGGCATTGACCGCCACCTTCAGCGCCTTCTCGGCATCGGCGTCGCGGTCAATGTAGACGTGACAGATGCCGTCCAGATGCTTGATCACCGGCACCCGGGCCTCCTGGCTGATCCGCTCGATCAGCCCCTTGCCGCCACGGGGGACAATGACGTCGACATACTGGGGCATGGTGATCAACTCTCCCACCGCCGCCCGGTCGGTGGTTTTGATCACCTGCACCGCCTGCTCAGGCAGACCGGCGTCCGCCAACCCGCGCGCAATGCAGCCGGCAATGGCCTGATTGGAATGAATCGCTTCGGAGCCGCCTCGCAGGATGGTGGCGTTACCGGACTTGAGACACAGACTGGCCGCCTCGACCGTGACATTGGGACGGGACTCATAAATGATCCCGATGACGCCGAGCGGTACCCGCATACGCCCAACCTGAATACCGGAGGGGCGATAGGCCATATCGGTGATCTGGCCGATGGGGTCCGGCAGTGCGGCTACCTGACGCAAGCCTTCGATCATGGTGTCGATACGGGCAGGGGTTAACTCCAGGCGATCAAGCATGGCCGGGTCAAGCCCGTTCTCCCGGCCTTTCTCAAGGTCCTTGCCATTGGCCATGGCCAGCTCGCCGCGAGCAGCGTCCAACGCCTCGGCCATGGCCTGCAACGCCTGGTTGCGCACAGCGGTGGTTGAGCGCGCCACCAGGGAAGCCGCCGCCCGAGCCTGTTCACCCACCTCCGCCATGTATCCTGCAATATCCATCGGTACACCCTTATCAAAGTATCGATCTGAAACAGGGCTCACTTTACATCGACAGCCCCCATAACGCACGCCGGCAGCATCCGCAGCTGCCTAACCAAACCACGCCCTTGGCGCGCGGCGGTTCGACTTATGCCCGCGTTGCTTTATTATACCGCTGCTGAGGTCGCACTGAACCGACCCACTGAACGCCACCACCCGATGCCTGGCCATCGGGTGGTATCAATACAGATCGGTAATTTGTCGGGCCAAGGCTCGCAAGTGCAAGAACTGGCGACACCTCCACAGGCCAAAAGCCGGTTCCTGCAGTATGCTGAAAGCAGATGGACGCCGAGATTAGGACGGACACCATGAGCCAGATGGCCGAATTATTCCTGTTAAGCCGATTCGCCCGATTCAGCTTCGCAGCCTTGCTGGCGCTCGGCGCATTCACGGCCTGGCAGGGCGTAGGCATCGCAGCCGTTGCCGCACTCACCGGCGCCGCCCTGATCTGGACCACCCCCGCCTTCCGCCCCGGCCACTCACGACAACCGTGGCAGGCCATGAGCTGGGTGCTGGCACTGGCCCTGGTGCTCACCCTGTGCGCCAGCCTGTGGGTGCAGCCCTGGATTCTGGGTCACTGGCTCTATGCCCTGCCCCTGATCACCTTTGGTCTGCTGCCCCTGGGCTGGGCCGCACTGCTGACCCTGCTCGGCACGGTCTCAATTCTCGCCGCCAACCAGGCGGCCGTGGGACTGCCGGAACGACACCAGTTCATCAGCTCACTACTGCTCACCCTCTGTCTCGCCGGCATCCTGATTTTTTTACGGGAATACAAAAGCCGGCAGCTGGCGCCGCTACGGCGCACCGACGAGCTGACCCAAGCCGCCAGCCGGGAGTATCTGTCTGCCGACCTGCACAAGGAAATCCAGCGCAGCGAGCGGGAAGGCACCGACATGGCGGTGATCCTTATCGGACTGGATCTGCACCTCAGCGACCAGGATCCGGACGAGGACATTCGCGCGATTCTGCCCCGGATCGGCCGTTTCCTGCACTCCCAGCTGCGGGATTTCGACACCTATTACCGCGTTGCCGATCTTCAGTTCCTGGTTATCCTCCCCGGCATTGCCACCGCCGAAGCGGCCAGCCGGGCCGAGCAGATCCGCAAGGGCCTGGGCACGCTGTTAACCTCGTACGGACTGAACCTGACGCTGAGCGCCGGTATCGCCGGCCTTAACATCGGCGATGACGCCGACAGCCTGCAACAGTCGGCCGCCAACGCCCTGCGACGGGCCCAACAACAGGGCGGCAACCGCGTACAGTCCTACAGCACCTGGTCGCACCCCCAGACTTCGACCGCCAAGGGGCGCGTACAGTGACAGAAACCCGATTGCGCACCTACACCCACCTGAGTGGCTATGGCATCGCCACGCTGTTCCTGGCATCGCTGGCCATCCAGAACCTCCGCTACGGGTTTTACCAACTGTTCTATCTGGCCTTTGGCCTGACCGCGCTGACCCTGGCGGGACTTGCCTACACGGCGCTGGCCCGCCGCCAACAGCTACGCGCGCCTGGCCATCTGTTCATTCTGGCGGCGATCAACGCCATCATCCTCGGTGCACTGTTCTCCTTGAAGGAAACTGCCATCAGCCACTGGTGCCTGCCAGCGATCCTCCTGAACCTACTGATCCTGCCGCTGCGTCAGGGCGTGGTGCTGTCCTTGCTGAGCACGGGACTGCTGATCGTCTTCTTGGTCAGTGCCGATCCACTGCCGGACGCCATCCTTGCCGGCTTCGCCGCCGTCATCCTGCTGAGCTGTGGCTCCCTGTACATCTGGCAGTATGACCACATGGCCCAATCCGCTGAAGATCTGGCGATCATCGACCCCAATACAGGTGCCCACAACGCCCGCTTCCTCGACGAAACGCTGCAGAAAGAAATCAGTCGCAGCAACGCCACCGACCATCCGCTGTCCGTGGCCACGCTGGCCCTGGACTACCGGGAGCAAACCCTTGACCTGCACGGCGAGGACGGCCTGGCGGATTTTTACCGGGAAGCAACCCAGCACCTGTTCGGCGTCATACGTGCCGGCGACACCCTCTACACCTTGGGCAACGGGGAGTTTTTCCTGTTATTCCCGTACACGCCGGAGGAAGGCGTCCGGGTGATTGCCGAGCGGGTGCGACGCTCGTTCGCCGACAGAGAGTGGCCCACGGTGGGCCGTGTCACGGTCAGTGTCGGCTGCACCACCCGCGTCGCTGGCGACAATCTGGCGGACACCTTGCGCAAGCGCGCCGCCAAAGCCCTGGAGGATGCCCACAAGCGGGGGCATGACAATATCTGGTTTAGCGCAGGAGCTCCCCAACAGGCATGAGCGTCGACTGGCTGCAACCTCTGGTCGACTGGCTGGCGCAGAATCCGGCCTGGCTGGCCCTCGCCCTGTTCCTGGTGTCCTTCCTCGAATCCCTCGCCATTGCCGGCATTGTCGTGCCCGGCGTGGCCATTTTGTTCGGTTTCGCGGTGCTGGCCGGCCAGTCCGGCCATCCCCTGAGCGAGGCCCTGCTATGGGCTGGCCTCGGGGCGGTGGCAGGAGATGGAGTCAGCTTCTGGCTGGGCCGACAGTTTCAGGGCCGGCTGGATCAGGTCTGGCCATTTAGCCGATACCCGGTGGTCATTCACAAGGGCGAGCATTTCTTCCATCAACATGGCGGCAAAAGCGTGGTGATTGGCCGGTTCGTGGGCCCGATCCGACCGATCATACCGCTGGTGGCCGGTGCCCTGATGATGCCCAAACGCCGGTTCCTGGCGTTCAATATCGTCTCCGCCATCGGTTGGGCGCCGGTGTACATCCTGCCGGGTTTCCTGGTAGGGAGCGCCCTGGGCAGCGAGCTGACACTGCCGCGCCATTTCTACCCGGTATTGGGTATCAGCCTGCTCACGCTGTCGCTGATCTACCTGACCCTGTTTCGCGTACAGCTCGGCCTGAGCAGCGATAGCCGATTATACGCCCGCCTCGCCAAATGGATGGGCCGTTACAACAGTACCCACCAGTTCTGGCGCCTGCTCACCAGCGAACGCCCGGCCAGCGCCGGCGAATTCCCACTGCCTTCCCTGATGCTGGCCATAGGCAGTGGCGCCCTGTTCCTCCTGTGGACGCTGCTGACCCACTACATGGAATGGTTAACCGTTACGGATCGTGCCGCGCAAGCCTTCTTTGCCGGTCTTCGGCATCCATTGCTGGAGCCGACCATGACCTTGCTCTCTGCCCTGGCCGATCCGGTAATCCTGACCGCTGGCGCCTTGCTGGCGATGTTGACGCTCTGGTTCCGGGGCTATTACGCGGCGGCGGCGCACGCCCTGGCGGCACTGTCATTGGCCACCACCGGCCTGTGGTTACTAGGCAGCGGATTTATTACGCTCGGACTAGAGGGTGAGACAGCGGCCCAGCAGATCGGCACCTATCCCAGCAGCCACACGGCCGGAATCGCGGTGTTCCTGGGGCTTCTGGGCAGTTTTATTGCCCGCGAGCAGCCGCGCCAGCGGCGGTGGAGGACCTACCTGAGTCTCAGCCTGCCGATGGTGTTGGTGGGCATCAGTCAGCTGTACCTGGGCGGCCACCGGTTCAGTGACGTAATCGGCGGCATCCTGCTGGGCTTGTCGATCTGCGGATTGATTCGGGCGAGTTACAGTCGCTACGACCAGATTCCCGTCTGGCCAGACGTTACCGTGCTAGTCTCCAGCCTGCTGTGGCTGGGCCTGACCGCGTGGTACCTGACCCGGGCCACTCCCGACGCCCTCGGGCCAGCGCTGGGCTAGTGTCCCGTCATTCGAGTTCGTCGAGCAACTCCTTGAGCCGCCCCAGACGTTCGATGGGATCCTGAAGCTCTACCAGCCGCTGTTTCTCCTGTTTATCAATGGGCAACAGTTCGGTGAGCCGCCACCCCACATCCCGAGCATCGTCAAAGTCCACCTCCATGTTCAGGTCACTCACCACCGGATGCCGGAACAAGGCCCGCAACACCGCTGACAGTTCCGCAAACGCCTCCGGAATCGCCCACATCTCCTCATCCAGCAGATGCGCCACATCGCCCATGTTGAGACCATCCGGCGCCCGCCAGGCGCGGGTTACCACCACTTTGGCCTCCCCCTCCACGGTGATCCCCAGCATGCCGTTCTCCAGCTGCTGGAAATCGATGACCCGGACATAGGTACCAATGTCATAAAAGGCGGCAGTGGTACTGGTCTCCCCCCCCTCCCGAAGCAACACGATCACAAAGCCCCGATCTTCCTTGAGACAACGGGTCAGCATGTCGATGTAGCGGGGTTCGAACAGCTGCAGTGGAATCCGCCCCCGAGGCAGGACTATGGAGTTCAGCGGAAAGAGCGGGACATGCATACTGGAAAGGGTCACCTGTTTATGTTCTCCGCAGCTTGCCTGGTCTTCGTGACGACAGGCCGTGTTAGGAGGCTCTGAAATACGCCCTAATGTATAGACAACAGCTTCTGGACTTCTTCCACCCGGGCCCGGGCCTCGGTGAGCAACTTCAGGCTGCGGGAAACGTTCAGTTCCAGCTCGCCCAGGCGGTGATAGGCCGGCACCTCCTCGAAGGCCGGTAATCCCTGGCTCTGGTGGCTGCCTATTCTGGCATGCAGTTGCGCCACGATCACGATATCCACAATTTGGGGGTCAGGTTTACGGCAATCGTAATCCCAGGTCTCCGCGAACCGGGCGGCCTCCGCAAATCCTTCGGGGAAGCCCCAATTGTCCAGCACCGCTCCGCCGACATCCCCTCGCAATTCGGCAATCGCACGCTCCAGGTTCACCTGATCGGCGAACAGGTTAACATGGTGCTCCGCCTGGACCACCACCGGCACCACGCCGATATCGTGCAACAGCCCCGCCAGCAAGGCCTCTTCCGGATTAATACGGGTTACGCTGTCCGCCAGTACCCAACACAGGGCTGCGACTTCCCGGGAATGCTGCCACAAGGTTTCCATGGTTTTCTGTAGGAGCGGCTGACGGCTCTGAAACACTTCCCGCAGGGCAAACACCGTGACCAACTGGCGGGTGGTACTGGTACCCAACCGCACCACCGCCTCACGGACATTGCGGACGTCGCTGAAGCCCCGATACAGCGGACTGTTACAGGCCCGCACCAGTTTCGCCGCCATGGCCGGGTCAGCGGTGATTGCACTGGCGATCTGTTCCGCCGTGGTGTCTTCCCGGTCGGCCATACGCCTTACCTTCCAGGCCACATCCGGCACGCTGGGCAGGCTGAGCTGGTTCGAGCGCAGCTCGGCGTAGAATTCCATCAACAGCTGGTAGTCTTCATCCGTGTCTTCGTCCTCTTCAGACACGGATTCCGTCGACTCCAGTGGTGCCACCCGCAACAACCGGTTCAGCACCTCCTGCTCCACCACCAGGAACTCGCAATGTTGCGTTGCGGTCACGTCGTACATGCGCGGCTGTAACCGGGCGACCGCGTTGGAGGCCTGGTCGCTGTCGGCAGAAATCTCGGATTTACGTCCGTCCACGGACTCCAGCTCAACGGCACCGGAAAGCAGATAGAAGTCGAGGCCATCCCGGGCGCCCCGCTCGGCCACTTTCTGCCCCGGAGTATGGCGCCGCCGCTCGGCCCGACTGGCCAGCAGGACCAACTGATCCTCGGCCAGGCGATTTAATGGTTTGAACTGTCTGAGGCGTTGAACCGGGAGGCATTCCTGGCCAGCCATAAGCAAGCTCCTTAGGCGCTAGGGCAATCAAGACAATGGTAGTTATTCTAACGGCGCCACGCCATCTCCACCATGCTCATTAGTCGGTCACAGCGAAGCCCGTCGCACCGCTGGCAATGACCCGAACTGACTACACCCCAGCCGGAATCTGGTATGCTCTGTGTTTTGAAACCCGATGAAGACAAGAGACGGATAGCCAATGCCACAGTATCGCTCCAAGACTTCAACCGCCGGCCGCAACATGGCCGGCGCCCGTGCGCTCTGGCGCGCCACCGGCATGAAGAACGAAGACTTCGGCAAGCCCATCATTGCGGTCGCCAACTCGTTCACCCAGTTTGTGCCTGGCCACGTCCATCTCAAGGATCTGGGGCAACTGGTCTGCCGGGAGATTGAAGCGGCCGGCGGTGTGGCCAAGGAGTTCAATACGATCGCCGTGGACGACGGCATCGCCATGGGCCACGACGGCATGCTGTATTCCCTGCCGTCCCGGGAGATTATCGCCGACTCGGTGGAGTACATGGTCAACGCCCACTGCGCGGACGCCCTGGTGTGCATCTCCAACTGCGACAAGATCACCCCGGGCATGCTGATGGCCGCCATGCGCCTGAACATTCCCACCATTTTCGTTTCCGGCGGGCCGATGGAAGCGGGCAAGACCAAGCTGTCGGAGCACAAGCTGGATCTCGTGGACGCGATGGTCATCGCCGCCGACCCCAATGCCACCGACGAGGAAGTCGCCGAGTACGAGCGCAGCGCCTGCCCGACTTGCGGCTCCTGCTCAGGCATGTTCACCGCCAACTCCATGAACTGCCTGACCGAAGCCATTGGTCTGGCATTGCCGGGCAACGGTTCGCTGCTGGCCACCCACGCCGATCGGGAGCAACTGTTCCTGGAAGCCGGCCGCCGCATCGTCGAAAACGCCAAGCGCTACTATGAAGAGAACGATGCCAGCGTTCTGCCGCTGAGCATTGCCTCAATGGCGGCGTTCGAGAACGCCATGGTGCTCGACATCGCCATGGGCGGCTCCACCAACACCATCCTGCACCTGCTGGCGGCGGCGCAGGAAGGCGGCGTCCCGTTCACCCTGAATGAAATCGACCAGCTGTCCCGCAAGGTGCCGCAGCTGAGTAAGGTGGCACCCAACTCGCCCAAGTACCATATGGAAGACGTACACCGTGCCGGCGGCATCATGGCGATCCTGGGTGAACTGGACCGGGCCGGGCTGCTCACCACGGATCTTCCCACGGTACACAGCAAAACCCTGGCCGATGCCCTCAACCAATGGGACATCATGCGCCAGCCAGCGCCCGAGGTGGTGGAAATGTACAAAGCCGGGCCGGCCGGCATTCCCACCCAGCAAGCCTTTAGCCAAAGCACCCGCTGGCCATCCCTCGATGGTGACCGGGCCAATGGCTGCATCCGCTCCGCAGAGCACGCCTATTCCGCCGAGGGCGGCCTGGCGGTGCTGTACGGCAACATCGCCCGCGATGGCTGCGTGGTGAAAACCGCTGGCGTAGACGAGAGCATCTACGTCTTCGAAGGTCGTGCCCGGGTATTCGAGAGCCAGGATGCCGCCGTTCACGGTATCCTGAACGACGAAGTGCAGGCCGGCGAAGTGGTAATCATTCGCTACGAAGGCCCCAAAGGCGGTCCTGGCATGCAGGAAATGCTGTATCCCACCAGTTACCTGAAGTCCAAGGGCCTGGGTAAATCCTGCGCGCTGCTGACCGACGGCCGTTTCTCCGGCGGCACCTCCGGACTGTCCATCGGTCACGCCTCCCCTGAGGCGGCGGCTGGTGGCGCCATCGGCCTGATCGAGAACGGTGATGTCATTGTCATCGACATCCCGAATCGAACCATCAATGTCCAGCTTGACCAGAAAGAGCTGGATCGTCGCCAGGAGCAACAGGACAAGAAAGGCTGGAAACCCGCCCAACCACGCGACCGCAAGGTTTCCGCGGCGCTAAAAGCCTACGCCCTGCTGGCCACCAGTGCTGACAAGGGCGCCGTACGCGACCTCAGCAAGCTGGACTGATAAGAACGCCCTGCCGGCACAGCAGCTCGCGGTGCCGGCAGGGGGCCTTGCACAACTGGCGGAGCAAAACCTTCCGGCCCGTCTTGGGCCTACCTACCCTTTCTCTGAGGCTCACCCTCCCCCTGCGGTTCACCCTCTCCCTTTGACTCACTCTCACGGCTGTTAGCGTCTTCCCGGACAATTCCGGGCAGGATCAGATTCTGCTCGCCGAACTCGCGAATGAATATCCCCCAAAACGCCATAAACAGTGCGGCCACCAATGGCCCCATCACAAAGCCGTTAATACCGAACATGACAATGCCGCCAAGAGTCGAGAGCAGGACGATGTAGTCCGGCAATTTGGTATCCCGGCCTACGAAGATCGGCCGCAGAATATTGTCCGCCAGCCCGATCACCAGCACGCCGAAGCCCGTCAGCACCGCGGCCTGAATCAGCTCGCCCACGGCCGCCAGGTAGATCGCCACCGGCACCCAGACGATGGCCGCGCCGATCGCCGGCAACAGCGAAACAATGGCCATGACCACGCCCCACAACAGCGCACCGCGAATGCCCAGCACCCAGAAGATGAAGCCCCCCAGGGCACCCTGAATAATCGCGATCAGCAGGTTACCTTTAACGGTTGCCCGGGTCACTTCGGCAAACTTGGCGAACAGCAGCCGTTCCCGCTCATCCCCCAGGGGCAGCGCCTTGATCATCAGCTCCACCAACCGGTGGCCATCCCGCAGCAGGAAAAAGGCGAGGTAGATCATCAGCGCCAGGCCCAGAAAAAACTGAAAGGTATTCTGTCCCACCCCCAGAGCCTGGCGGGCAAGAAACTGACTGCCGCCGACAAACGCATTGACCACCCGCTCCCGCACACCGGACAGATCAATATCGAACTGCCCCAGCAACGCCTGAATGGACGGAAACGACTGGGTCACCTTGTCGATGTAATCCCCGGGGCGAAGTTCGCCACTTTGAATCTGCTGGTACAGCAATACGCCTTCGGCAATCAACGACGACACCAGCACAATCACCGGGATGATCACGATCACCAGACACAGCAACAGGGTGAGCATGGCCACGGTATTCGGCCTATCGCCGAGCCGGGTGCGAATCCATTGCTGCACCGGGTGAAAAATCAGTGCGATGGCCACGGCCCAGAAGATCGGGCCAAAAAACGGTTTCATTAGCAGAATAAAGGCCAGCGACACACCCACCAACATGGCCAGGAAAGTTCGCCTCTCCAGTTTTTCGTACATGCTTCCCACAATTTCTCCCATTATCCTTGGAACGCCGCCGGCTGCCAGCCGGGGCTCCCTAGGTTAGCACGGCACCATGGCCTCGGGGATGGCATTGGGGGTATAGTGAATGGTTTGGGAACCCCTGAACGATACGGGTCATTGACGTGGATACGGCAGATTTCAGCATCGAAACCGCCTTGGAGGCCGCCCTCGCCCTGAGCAAGGTACTGTCGGCGCGCCGCCACCGCCGGAAAGTCATGGGCCAGGAAGTACTGGTACCCGGCCAACTGGGCGAGGCGCTGCACCTGCCGCGGATTACCCGCCGCCTGCAAAGCAAGCAGCAGCGGCTTCGCGAGCAGGGTCTGGAGGAGTTCCAGTGCCTTTGGCCCACACTCTCCGACCCAACCCGGGACAAGGTACTGGTGTCACTGGGCTGGTACGACCCCAAGGATCTCGACTGGGACGACAAGCGCTCCAATCGTCGTCCCATAGCCGGCGCCAGCGACTGACGGCGCCTGGGACGTTTATGCTTACGACGCATGTCGCAAGCGAGATTGATATCAGGCCCCTCGAATTGTCATATTCAGCAGGTATGCTGGCGATCATCAAGGAGGAATCACATGGGCACACAAGAACATTTTCAGGCAACTCTGGCAAAAGGCCACGCCGTCCCGACCCTGCTGTGCGGCCATTGCCAGTCCACCCTATCCCGCACCCGGATTTTCCTGAACCAGGGCGACTCCCGGGTCGACGCCCCCTGCCAGACCCTGGCCGCCTGTTCCGCCGATGACTGCGGCGCCCTCAACTGCTGCGACTCGGCCCTGTCTCAACTGGAAAACCCGGACCTGATTCGCCAAATCGCATCCTGAATCAAACGGTCAACGCACTGTTACGCAAACCACACACTACTCGCCGCCAACTGCTTTATGCTGGATGGACTTGGGCCGCTGATGTCGGCCACGCTACCAATCAGTTAGGACAGTCGATGGCATGCGTATCTTGAGAACCGACGAGGCCCGCTTTGCGGACCTTCCGGACTATCCGTTTAAGCCCCATTACCTGGACGTTGCGCCGGGACTGCGGATGCACTACGTGGATGAAGGCCCCAGTAACGCCAATCCGGTGGTGATGCTACACGGCGAACCGTCCTGGTCCTACCTGTACCGACACATGATTCCCAAAGTCAGCAGAGCAGGCCACCGGGTACTGGCACCGGACCTGATTGGTTTTGGCAAATCCGACAAGCCGGCGCGAGTTGACGACTACAGCTACGACCGTCACATGGCCTGGCTGAGACAATGGCTGGATCAACTCGATCTGCGCAACATCACCCTGGTCTGCCAGAACTGGGGCTCATTGCTGGGCCTGCGCCTGGCGGCCGAGCAACCGGACCGCTTCCAGCGCATCATCATTGGCAACGGCTCGCTGCCCACCGGCGAAGAGCGGGCCCCGGCGATGCTTGCCTTGTGCAAGAAGTTCGCCATTCATAGCCCCTGGCTGCCCGTCAGCCGACTGGTGCAACTGGGTACCGGCCGCTCCCTTAGTCGCCAGGAACTGGCTGCCTATGAGGCGCCGTTTCCCTCATCCCGTTACAAATCTGGCGTCAGGGCCTTCCCCAAACTGGTTCCGCAGTCACCGCAAGATCCCTTGGGCGAGACCAACCGCGCCGCCTGGAAAGCGCTGGAGAAGTGGCGCAAGCCGTTCATCACCTGCTTCAGCAATGGCGATCCGATCTCCCGTGGCAGCGACCGCTACATGCAGCGCCGGATCCCTGGCGCCCACGGCCAGCCCCACATCACCCTGAGAGGCGGTCATTTCCTGCAGGAAGACTCTCCCGACGCCTTCGCCCGGGTGATCACCGATGCCTGCAAGGCGGAACTGGCGGCCTAAGCTGTCGACGGTCCGGCAGCGGCCCTAGCCAAAGACGGTGACCACTTGCCGGCTTAACGCCAGCAGATTGCCATCCGGCCCCCAGATCTGGGCCTGGGTATGACCGTAGCCGGCGCCGGCCTGGTCAATGCTGGCGCGGTACAGCAACCAGTCACCTGCCGCCAACGCCGGCCGGGGGTAAACGAATTCCAGTGTCCAGCTCAGCGAACTGGCCGGAGCCGGCTGTTTGAGATGGGGCAGTACCGCTGGAGGCCAGGCATCGATTAAAGCCACCAGGTGGGCGTCGGTCAGCTGTGGCGGCTGCTCACGGAATCGCATCCAGCCACCCATGTCTCGGGAGGCCTGGCCGCTGAAGGGCAAGCCACCAAAGGTCCAACGCATGTCAACGTGCTGAACGAACTCCGGCGTGATACCAGGCAGGTAGGGCATGGACGGCAAGCCTTCGGGTGCCGACACGGCAGGCGCCGTATCGGCCGCCACCGCCACCTGAGAGGCTCGGTCACCGCCAAAGCTGCCCAGCATTGCCAGTTTCACCTCGCCGGCCTGAACCAGGCGGCCCTGCACCTGACTCACCGCCTTGCCTTCGCGCAACAGTTCCACCTCGATCTGCACCGGCTGCTCGACAGCGACTGGCCCGACAAAGGAAATCTGCAACGAACGCAGGGCACGCCCCTTGGCGACGGCCTGCTGCATCCGCTGGGCGACCAATGCCGCAACCAGCCCACCAAAGGTGGCTCGCCCTTGCCCCCAGCTCGCGGGCAGCACCACAGAATCCTGCGCCACACCGGCCAATAGCTCATCAAACTGCATAGATAGCCCCCTAACAAAATTACAAGAGTGCCGCAGCGCGCAGGATTCGGCAACCCCTTCACCGGCAACTACCTACGCAATCCCCCATCAGCCACGTATCAAAGACGGGCCAAAGGCACTATAATAGCCGCCATCACGCGTCGTTCCGTGCGATGCCTACCTTCCCGAATCCCGAGTAAACCGATGTCTACACAAGCTTTTGCCGATCTCGGCCTCGACGCGTCCGTACTGGAAGCCGTCACCGCCGTGGGTTATGAAACCCCCTCCCCGATCCAGGCCCAGGCCATCCCCATCCTGATGCGAGGAGATAACCTGCTGGGCATCGCCCAGACCGGCACCGGTAAAACCGCCGCCTTCGCACTGCCGCTACTGAGCCGCATCGACGCCAACGTCCACGAACCGCAGATCCTGGTGTTGACACCCACCCGGGAGCTGGCCATTCAGGTTGCCGAAGCGTTCAGCACCTATGCCAGCCGTTTCCGCGATTTCCATGTGCTGCCCATCTACGGTGGCCAGGATTTCTACCCCCAGCTCAAAGCGCTCAGACGCGGCGCCCAGGTCATCGTCGGCACCCCGGGCCGGACCCTGGATCACCTGCGACGCGGCACTCTGTCTCTGACCTCGCTGAAAGCCCTGGTACTGGACGAAGCGGATGAAATGCTGCGCATGGGCTTCATCGACGATGTCGAGGCGATTCTTGCGGCCACCCCCGACACCTGCCAGCGGGCGCTGGTCTCCGCCACCATGCCGGGACAGATTCGCAAGGTGGCCCAGACCTACCTGAGCAATGCCCAAGAGGTCAAGATCGCCAGCGAGACCCGCACCGTGGATCGCATTGCCCAGTTCATGCTGCCGGTGTACGCCGAACGCAAACTGGATGCCCTGACCCGCATCCTGGAAGTGGAACCGTTCGACGCCTCCATCATTTTCGTCCGCACCAAAGCGGAAACCACCCTGCTGGCCGAAAAGCTGTCCGCTCGCGGTCACGCGGTGGCGCCGCTGAACGGTGACCTGAACCAGCGCCAGCGGGAACAGACGGTAGAGGATCTCAAGAGCGGCAAAAAAGACATTGTCATCGCCACCGACGTCGCTGCCCGCGGCCTGGATGTGCCCCGCATCACCCACGTCATCAACTACGACGTGCCTTACGACAGCGAGGCCTACATTCACCGTGTCGGACGGACCGGCCGCGCCGGCCGCAGTGGCAAGGCGATCCTGCTTGTCACCCCACGGGAACGCAGCTGGTTGCGCACCCTGGAACGCGCCACCAATTCGCCGATGGAGGCCTATCAGCTGCCGTCACCGGCAGAACTGCAGAAACTGCGGGAACAACAGTTCGAGACCCAGCTGCTGGCCTTTGTCGACGATCCGAAGCTGGCCAAGGCCATGGCCCTGCTGGACGACATCGCCGAGCGCAATGACATTGACATCGCCATGCTCGCCGGCGCCCTGGCCTGCGGCATGGAGGCCGCCCAGCCCGGCGCCCTGCCACTGGAGCAACCGTCGGCACTGCCGGTGCCGACAGCGGCGCCACGGCGTAAGCCCGGCGGCAAACCTGGCGAGAAGCGCCGGGGTGGCAAGCCCGGATACAAATCCGGCTTCAAGAAAGGCAACCATGGTGGCAAGGGCCGGCCTGGTGGCAAGGGCAAGCCCAACGCCGGACGTCAGCCCAGCCGCAGCCGCTGATACACCACGAAACTGTAGTCGTAAGGGTTGTTATCGGACGCGGAGAAATTCTCCCGTCCGATTTCTTCCCACTCATTCCAGTTCACCTCAGGGAAGTAGGCGTCACCAGCCACCTCGGCATGGACCTGGGTGATGTACATGCGGTCCACCAGGGGCAAGGCCTCGCCGTAGATCTGTCCGCCGCCAATCACCATCACCTCATCGCCACCTTCCAGCTCAGCCTGAGCTTCTGCCGTCACCAATGCGTCCGCCAATGTCGCGGCCTTTCGAACCCCGTCCGGAGCCGACCACTCGGAATTCCGGGTGATCACCACGTTGAGACGACCGGGCAGCGGCCGCCCGATGGAGTCCCAGGTTTTGCGCCCCATGATGATGGGCTTGCCCATGGTGGCCTGCTTGAAATAGCGCAGATCCCCCGGCAGATACCAGGGCAAGGCATTGTTACGGCCAATCACCCGATTGCGGGCCATGGCGACGATCAGGGCTTTTCTCATGACGGCGTCCAAAGTCAGATGGCGAGATTAGAGGGCGCGAGTTAGATGGCGCGGGTTAGATGGCAATAGGCGCTCGAATCACCGGCCAGGGCTCATAGCCTTCGAACTCGAAGTCGTCCAGCTGGTAATCGAAAATACTGTCGGGCCGACGACGAATGTTGAGCTGCGGCAGCGGCCGCGGTTCCCGCCCCAGCTGTTCAAACACGATGTCGTCGGTGAGGTGGTTCTGGTACAGGTGACAATCACCGAAGGTGTGGACGAACTCGCCCACCTCCAGATCACACTGCTGGGCAATCATGTGGGTCAGCAGGCTGTAGGAGGCAATGTTGAACGGCACGCCCAGGAACAGGTCGGCGCTGCGCTGGTAGAGCTGACAGGACAGCCTTCCATTGGATACATAGAACTGGAACAGGCAATGGCAAGGCGCCAGTGCCATCCGCCCCTGCTCCACATTGGCCTGGGGCCCTACGGTTTCATCCGGCAGCTCGGCCGGATTCCAGGCGGAAACGATCAGTCTGCGGGAGTTGGGCTTGTGGCGGATCTGCTCGATCACGTCGCTGATCTGGTCCACCACGTCGCCATTGGGGCACTGCCAACTGCGCCACTGTTTGCCATAGATCGGCCCCAGGTCGCCATTGTCCAGGGCCCACTCGTCCCAGATGGATACCTTGCGCTCTTTCAGCCAATTGTTATCGGTCGAACCGTTCAGGAACCACAGCAACTCGTAAATGATGCTGCGCAGGTGCACCTTTTTGGTGGTCACCAGCGGAAAGCCCTGAGCCAGGTCGAAGCGGATCTGGCGACCGAACACCGAGCGGGTGCCGACGCCGGTGCGGTCACCCCGGTCGACGCCGTTGTCCACCACATCTTTCATCAAGTCGAGGTAGGCTTTCATGCCTCATTCCTCCGGTAAGCAAAAACCATCAACGCCAGGCCCGCCACGATCATCGGCAGGGACAGCAGCTGGCCCATGGTGAGCCAATCAAACGCCAGGTAGCCTAACTGGACATCCGGCTGGCGCACGAATTCCACCACAAAGCGGAAACTGCCGTACAGTGCCAGGAACAATCCGGACACCGCCATTTTCGGCCGCGGCCGCGACGAGAACCACCACAGCGCGATGAACAGCACCACCCCTTCCAGGGCAAACTGATAGAGCTGGGAGGGGTGTCGCGCCAGGTCATCCGGAGCCTGGGGAAAGACCATCCCCCAGGGCACGTCCGTGGCCCGCCCCCAAAGCTCGCCGTTGATGAAGTTGCCAATGCGGCCCGCACCCAGTCCTACCGGCACCAGCGGCGCAATAAAATCGGCGATTTCAAAGAAGCTGCGCCCGACCTTGCGGCCAAACCACCACATCGCCAACATAACACCCAGCAGGCCGCCGTGGAACGACATGCCGCCTTCCCACACCCGCAGCAACCAGAGCGGGTCCATCAGGAAGCGATCAAAGTTGTAGAACAGGACATAACCAAAACGCCCGCCCAGAATCACGCCGATGGCGATGTAGAACAGCACATCGCCCATATGCTGCTCATTGATGGGAGACCAGGGCTTGCGGGCCCGGATGCGCCCCAGCCACCAACCCACGAGAAAGCCCACCAGATAAGTCAGGCCATACCAGTGAACCTTCAATGGGCCCAGGGAAATGGCGACCGGATCGAATTGCGGATGACGCAGCATCAAAAACCTCTCGGATCAGGAGTCGAATCGGGAGTCACAGTAAAAACCGGATACCCACGAGAATCAGCACAACGGCAAATATTCGCTTCAAGAGCTGGGCGTCGAGCCGGTGGGCCAAGTCGGCACCAAAGCGGGCAAAGAACACGCTGGTCACCACGATGCCGACCAGCGCCGGCAGGTAGATGAAGCCCAGGCTCAGCTCCGGCAGCTCCGGCTGTCGCCAACCGGTGGCGATGTTGGTCAGCGCGCCGGCGATGGCGATGGGCAAGCCGCAGGCGGCTGAGGTACCCACCGCCTGCTGCATGCGGACGTTGCACCAGCTCAGGAAGGGGACGGTCAGGGTGCCACCGCCAATCCCAAAGATCGCCGATGCCCAACCTATGCCGGCGCCGGCGCCGGCTAATCCAACTGTCCCGGGAACGGCCCGGCCGGCACTCGGATTGACATCCAGCAGCATTTTCAGCGCCACCAGAATCACAAACACCCCGATGATCAATTCCAGCGCCGGACCACTGAGCAGGGACGCCGTCCAGGCTCCCAGTATCGCACCGAGCACAATACCCGCGGTCATTGGCCGGAAAATGTCCCAGCGCACCCCCTGTTTGCGGTGGTGGGAACGCACGGAACTGAGCGAGGTGAATACGATGGTGGCCAGGGACGTACCCACCGCCAGGTGCGCCGCCACGTCGGGATTGACCCCCTGCAGGCCAAAGCTAAAGATCAGTACCGGCACGATGACCAGGCCACCGCCGATACCGAACAGCCCGGCCAGGGTTCCGGCCAGCGCGCCCAATCCGAGGTACAACCCAAACAGCATGATGATCGACATGGCTCGCCCAAATCCGGTCTACGTATGAAGGCTGGTATGATACACAAGCAGGCGTCAGATTATCACCGTGCCAAACGTACGGCTTTCGCCCCCATGCGCCCCGAGGAACACTCCCGATATGTGCCTGATCATCCTCTCGCTCGGCCAGCATCCCGACTACCCCCTGGTGGTCACCGCTAACCGCGACGAATTTCACCAGCGTCCGACCGCCGTCATGGGCTGGTGGCCACAGCCTGAGCTGCTGGCCGGCCGTGACCTGAAATCTGGCGGCACCTGGCTTGCGATCGACCGCAAGGGCAATGTCGCCGCGGTCACCAATGTCCGCGAGGGCACCCCGGAGGCAGGTCGCCAGTCCCGGGGGGAGCTGCCGCTGCTGGCACTGACCACCGCGACCGAAACACTCCAGGGCCAGCTGATGGACCAGCAGGACCATTACTCCGGGTTCAACCTGATCCGGCTGTCGCCGGAGAGCCGCGGCACTGGCTGGTACTACAGCAACCGGGACGCCCACCCCGGTCGCCACCTGCACCGGGGCATCTACGGTCTCAGCAACCACCTGCTGCAGAGCCCCTGGCCCAAACTGCTGCGCCTGCGCAACGCGGTGGCCAGCACTCTGGCCAGCCACACAGACCAGACCACCACCACCCTGCACCGCCAACTGGTTGACCAGCTGCAGGACACCACCCCGGCGCCAGACCATGTACTACCGGACACCGGCGTCGGACTCGCCACCGAGCGTTTCCTGTCGGCGCCGTTTATCCTTGGCCCCCACTATGGCACCCGCGCGACCACCATCGTCACCGTTCGTCGTGACGGCGAGATTACCGTGACCGAACAGGGCTGGTCACCCGCAGGCGACTCCGCCGGCACAAGACAGTTCTGCTGGCAGCGGGAAGCTCTGATATAATCCGCCGAAAATCCGTGGAACTACCGGAGAGCCGGCATTATGGCTGACCAGCCAAGCACTACATCCATCGCCGATTTCGAAAAGGCCCTCAACGAACTGGAAAGCCTGGTCAAGGACCTGGAGCAGGGCGAGCTGTCGCTGGAGCAGTCGCTCAGTGCGTTCGAGCGGGGCGTCAAGCTGACCCGCGACTGCCAACAGGCGCTGAAATCCGCCGAGCAGCGTATTGAACAGTTGGTCCAGCTGGACGATGGCAGCCTGGCGAGTTCTCCGTTCACCCCGGACGAGTCCGCCTGATGGCCATACCAAGCACCACCATCCTCGCCTTCCTGGAACACAGCCAGAGCCTGGTGGATAGCGAGCTGAAGCGCCTGCTCACCGCCTCACAATCGCCGTCATCGCGACTGCAAAACGCCATAGAATACAGCCTCCTTGGTGGTGGCAAGCGCATTCGTCCCGCGCTCTGCCTGGGCGCGGCACAGGCCATGGGCCAGGACATGCAGGCGGCGCTGGTTCCGGCCTGCGCGATCGAAGCCATCCACGCCTACTCGCTGGTCCACGACGACTTACCGGCCATGGACGACGACGACCTCAGACGCGGTCGTCCCACCGTGCACATCGCCTTTGACGAAGCGACCGCCATTCTGGCGGGTGATGCCCTGCAGGCGGCCGCGTTCGACTGGCTCAGCGAAGCCCCCCGCCTCACCGCGGACACCCGGGTCGCCGTGATTCGGGAAATGGCCCGGGCCAGCGGTGCCAGCGGCATGGTCGGCGGCCAGGCCATCGACCTGGAATCCGTGGGTAAGCAGTTGGCCCTGGCCACCCTGGAAACCATGCACCGGCACAAGACCGGCGCACTGATCGAGGCCAGCGTGCGCATTGGCGCCCTGACCGCGCCATCCCCAAGCCCCGGCAAACTGGTGCAGCTGACCCTGTTCGCCCAGGCGCTGGGCTTGGCGTTCCAGGTTCAGGACGACCTGCTGGATATCGAAGGCGACACCGAGGTGATTGGCAAACCCCAAGGCTCCGACGCCGCCAGGGACAAGCCAACCTACCCCGCCCTGCTCGGCCTCGAAGGCGCCAGGGGCCGCCTGCAGCAATTGCTCGACAGCGCCCTGGACAGCCTGAAGGAATTCGGTTCCGAAGCAGACCCACTCAGGGCCATGGCCGACTTTGTCGTGGCCCGGTCGCACTGACCGGGGCGACCCCGGCCTACAAAGCCCATTGGCAAGCACCCTCAATCAGTGTGAAACTGGCGCCAATCATCCCGTATAATACGACGTTCATCATCAGTAGCTGACACGCGGAAAAGACCCAAGCGGATGCAGGACACATACATTTTCAAGGAAATCCCGCCCCAGCGGCCCAACACGCCGCTGCTGGACCGGATTGACACCCCAGACCAGCTGCGTCTGCTGTCTGACGATCAGCTACCCCAACTGGCCCGGGAGCTACGTGCCTTTCTGTTGTGGTCGGTGGGCCAGACCGGCGGCCACTTTGGCGCTGGCCTGGGCGTGCTGGAACTGACCATCGCGCTGCATTATGTGTTCAATACGCCGGAAGACCGGCTGGTTTGGGATGTGGGTCACCAGGCCTACCCCCATAAGATCCTCACCGGCCGTCGTGAGCGTATGACCAGCATCCGCCAGCAAGACGGCCTGGCCGGCTTCCCGAAACGGGGCGAGAGCGAGTACGACACCTTTGGCGTCGGCCATTCCAGCACCTCCATCAGCGCCGCCCTCGGCATGGCCATTGCGGCTCGCATGCAACAGAACGCCCGCCGCAGCATCGCCATCATCGGCGACGGCGCGATGACCGCGGGCATGGCGTTTGAGGCGCTCAACCACGCCGGGCACCTGCACGCCAACATGCTGGTGGTGCTGAACGACAACGACATGTCGATTTCCCATAACGTCGGCGGCCTGTCCAACTATTTTGCCAAGCTCCTGGCCAGTCGTACCTATAACCAGGTACGCGACAGCAGCAAGCGGGTACTGCAGGGTACGCCCCAATTGATGGCTCTGGCCCGCAAGACCGAAGAACACGTCAAGGGCATGATCGCCCCGGGCACCCTGTTTGAGGAACTCGGCTTCAATTACATCGGCCCCATCGATGGCCATGATCTGCCACTGCTGGTGGCCACCCTGGAGAATATTCGGGAACTGGAGGGCCCTCAGTTCCTCCACGTGGTCACCAAGAAAGGCAAGGGCTTTGCCCCGGCCGAGGCTGACCCCATTGGCTATCACGCCATCAACAAAATCGAGCCAACCCCGGCCAGCAAGCCGGCACCGGTCACCCCCAAGCCAGCGGCCAGGCCCAAGTACGCCAATGTCTTCGGCCAGTGGCTGTGCGACGCCGCCGAACTGGACGAGCGCGTAGTCGGCATCACCCCCGCCATGTGCGAGGGCTCGGATCTGCTGGCCTTTTCCCGGCGCTTCCCAGACCGCTACTTTGACGTCGCCATTGCCGAACAGCATTCAGTCACCCTTGCCGCCGGCCTCGCCTGTGACGGCGCCAAGCCGGTGGTGGCCATCTATTCCACCTTTCTACAGCGGGGCTATGACCAGCTGATTCACGATGTGGCGATCCAGAACCTGGACGTCCTGTTCGCCATCGACCGGGCCGGCCTGGTGGGCGAGGATGGCCCAACCCACGCCGGTGCGTTCGATATCAGCTACCTGCGCTGCATCCCCAACATGGTGGTGATGACCCCCTCGGACGAGAACGAAACCCGCCAGCTGCTGCATACCGGCTTGACCTACGGCGGCCCGGCAGCGGTGCGCTACCCTCGGGGCACCGGCCCCGGCAGCGAGATCCAGTCTGAACTGACCGCCCTGCCGCTGGGTCAGGGACGGCGGATACGGGAAGGCAAGGGGGTGGCGATCCTGAATTTCGGCACCCTGCTGACCCCGGCGCTGGCGGCCGCTGAGGCCCTGGATGCCACCGTGGCCGATATGCGCTTCGTCAAGCCGCTTGATGAGGCCCTGGTGCTGGAACTGGCCGAGCAGCACGAGCTGCTGGTCACGGTGGAGGAGAACGTGGTGGCGGGTGGCGCCGGCAGTGCGGTCAGCGAATTCCTGAACCAACAGGGTCTGGCCCAGCCAATCCTGCAACTGGGCCTGCCCGACGCCTTCGTCGAACACGGTAAGCACGGAGACTTGCTGACGGACTGCGGCCTGGATGCCAGCGGCATCCGGCAGGCCATTGAGCGTCGCCTGGATCTGGTCCGCGCTCATCAGTCCCTGAAGATCGTACGCTAGCGCGCCTTAACACCAACGGGCGCGCCTGATGCCGCCCGCGCCTGCGGCTTACTCGACCGGATCGTCGTCCTGGTGAGTTTCCAGCCAATGCCCCAGCTTGCTCTGCTTGGTATTGAGATAGCCTTCATTATGGGGGTTACGGCCAACGTGCAGTGGCACCCGCTCGATGATATCAATGCCGTAAGACTTCAAGGCATCCACTTTACGGGGATTGTTGGTCATCAGCCGGAGGCTGGTGATGCCCAGATGGGAAAGCATATCGCGACACATGCTGTAATCCCGCAGATCGGCTGCAAAACCCAGCTGCTCGTTGGCTTCCACCGTGTCGGCACCCTGGTCCTGTAGGTGGTAGGCACGAATCTTGTTCAGCAGGCCAATGCCACGACCTTCCTGGCGCAGGTACAGCAGGATGCCACGACCTTCCCGGGCGATGCTGCGCAGGGCCTCCTCGAGCTGGTAACCGCAGTCACAACGCATACTGTACAGTGCGTCACCGGTCAGACATTCGGAATGGGTACGGGCCAACATGGGCTCGTCACTATCCAGCGAGCCCAGCGTCAGGGCAATGTGCTCCTTGCCCGTCTCCGGCTCTTCAAAGCCGTGCATGTCGAAGACACCGAACGGTGTGGGCAGCCGACAGGTCTGAACGTAGCGAACAGCCACAATAAATCCTCATAATTAGGGAGTCGCAGCCGTCTATCCCGAGCACTCGGGCGAGCCAGACGGAGTAATGCCAGCGACCCCTCAGCCTGGTTAAGCCGGGCATTTTAACAGAAGGCCGCCAGATGGCGTAGTACGAAGAAACCTCCGACGAGGCCCTAACCGCCTTTAGCCGCCAGTAGCATTCATGAAACGAAGAATCTGGGGCTCGTCGTCCAGGGAGAACTCATGCCGCTCCGGCTTGATCGCCATGGCGGCCTGCAAGGCCGCCTGCACCCGGCCATCCACCGCTTCCGGCTGTTGCGGCCCGTCCCGAAGTGCGGCCCGCAGATCCACAGCGTGTTCATTGCCTAGGCACAGCAACAGGCGCCCCTCGGTGGTGATTCGCACTCGATTGCAATCGCCACAGAAGTTGTGGCTGTGGGGAGAAATAAAGCCTATCCGCACCGGATGGCCCGGCACCCGGTAATACCGCGATGGCCCTCCGGTATTATCGGAAACGGCTTCCAGTGGAAATTCCCGACGAATCATCGCCCGCAACTCGTCACTGGAGATGAAGGCCTCGGCGCGATCGTGCTCGGTAATCACGCCCAGCGGCATTTCCTCGATGAAACTCAGGTCGAGCCGGTGCGCCAGGGCGAACCGCACCAGCGGCAATGCTTCGTCTTCGTTGCGGCCCCGCAATATCACCGCATTAAGCTTGGTGTGCTCGAAACCCGCATCCTGCGCCGCCTGAATCCCCGCCAGCACACGGCCCAGCCGCCCGGTGCGGGTCAGGGCGTGGAAACGTTCGGCATCGAGACTGTCGAGACTGATATTGAGCCGATGCAGGCCCGCTTCCTTGAGTGGCTGTGCCAAGTCCTGCAACCGGCCACCGTTGGTGGTCATACACAGCTCCTGGAGCCCCGGCAACGCGCTCAGAGTCCGCACCAATTCCACCACCCCGGGACGTACCAGCGGCTCCCCCCCGGTCAACCGGATCTTGGTCACGCCGCTGGCCACCAGATTGCGCGCCAGTACCGCCATCTCCTCCAGTGACAACACCTGGGCCTTGGGCAGGAAGGTCATCTCTTCGGCCATGCAATAGACACAGCGGAAGTCACATCGATCGGTGACCGACAGCCGGACGTACGTTACCTGGCGGCCAAAATTATCCACCAATGGCTGCGGCCTGGTCATGACATCCCCGGGCGACTGCATTACTCAGCCCGCCAGTGGCCGCTACGCCCGCCGCGCTTCTCCAGCAGACGGACCTGCTCGATCACCATGGCTCGGTCCACCGCCTTACACATGTCATACAGGGTCAATCCGGCGACGCTGACGGCCGTCAACGCTTCCATCTCAACGCCGGTGCGGGCGGCCAGCTTGCAGCGGGCTTCGATCTGGACCCCGGCCGGCTGCTGCTGGGGCGTTAATTCCACCTTCACCGAGGTCAGGTTCAGGGCATGGCACAACGGGATCAGTTCGTGGGTCTTCTTGGCGGCCATGATGCCGGCAATTCGCGCCACCGCCAGCACATCCCCCTTGGGGTGTCCTCCCTCCACGATCATCGCCAGGGTCTCCGGCGCCATGCGCACAAACCCCCGAGCCCGGGCCTCCCGTTCGGTGACCGCTTTGGCGGTGACATCCACCATACGGGCAGCACCCTGATCATCCAAATGCGTCAATTCGCTCACAACGGCTCCTGCTTTGATCAACTTCCCCCAGTGTACCCGATTCCAGCCGGTCAGCGGCAGGGTTTACCACCAGTAGCCAATGCCAGCAACACCCTGACCGCCACG
>JBFHLR010000011.1:0-34233 GCA_041594735.1 Marinobacter sp. | reverse complement strand
TCGGTGGGATAGTGCAGTCCCAGCACCACCCGCGAGGCGGCCACGCTGAGGGTGAAGGGCAGAATCAGCCAGGCCAGGGCCGGCATCAGCACGGCCAGCATGGTGTTGAAACAGACCGCGTGCAGGGTATGCCCGGACGGAAAACTGTAGCGATCCAGGGGCGGCGTGCCACAGTTGATGGAAGGGAACGAAATGAACGGACGTTCCCGGATCAGCCAGCGTTTCAGCAGCTTGTAACTCAAGGTACAGGTTAGCCCGGTGGCAACCATCAGCAGGGCGATGGCGAGGCCGTCCTGGGGGCGCAGCAGGGGCACGGTAAGGATCAGGGCGTACCAGAACCAGCCGTCCCCCAGTTTGCTGGTGAGCTGAAAGTAGCCATGCACCGGCCGGAACCGCAGTGACCGGTTGATGGTCTGGCAGAGGGCGTACTCCCGTTGGTCGACCGCCTCAAAGAAGCGGGATGCTTTGCTTGATGGCATGGTATTTGGCCCTGTGTTGCTGGTTGAGTACCAGTTGTTCGAACTGTTCGATTTGCGTGCTCCAGTTCAGCTCGAGGGCGTCCAGTCGTGCCTGGGCCCGAATTCGGCTGAGCAGGGTGGGCTGGTCGGCCAGCTTGAGTGCGGCGTCGATAAAGCCATCGTCGTCACTCAGATCAGCTTTCATGCCGTTGCCTTCGTGCTGGATGTGTTCGCTGGCGGCGGCATCGTCATAGGCAACCACCGCCAGGCCACTGGCCATGGCTTCGGTGACCACGTTGCCGAAGGTGTCGGTCTTGCTGGGGAACAGGAAAATGTCCCCGGAGGCGTAGTGTCTTGCCAGGGCTTCCCCGCGCTGCATGCCGCAGAAAATGTAATCCGGGTGCTTCTCCGCCAACCGTTTCCGCATGGGGCCGTCTCCTACCAGCACGAAGCGGGCCTTGGGGTGCAGATTGCGGATTCGCTCGAAGCAGGCCGAGGCCATTTGCAGGTTTTTCTCCGACGCCAGTCGACCGACGTAGAGCACCACCCGCTCGTTCGGCGCCACGCCCCAGCTCGACCGCAGTTCCTCGTCTCGTTTGTGGGGCGCGAAGCGGGTGCAGTCCACGCCGCGGCTCCACAGTCCCGTGTTCTGAACGCCCATGGCCCGCACCACGTCTTGCATTTTGCGGGTGGGCACCAGGGTGATGGCGGTGCGGTTATGGAACCAGCGGCCGTAACCGCACAACAGCTTTTCCAGGAAACCGGCGCCGTAGTAGTGGCTGTAACTGTGGAAGTTGGTGTGAAAGCCGGAACTGACCGGAATGCCGAGGCGTTGTGCGGCGCTCACGGCGACGACCCCCAGGGGGCCTTCGGTGGCCACGTAGAGCGCGTCGGGCCGCTGTCGCCGCCAGAGTTTGGTCAGTCTGCCGGTGCGAGCCAGGCCGAAACGCAGCTCCGGGTAGCCGGGCAGGGGAATGCCGGTCACCAGATGTTCACTGGTGAAGAGCGCCTGACCCGCGGCCTGGATCTCGGCACCGGATTCGTCTTGCTGGCGGGGACGCACGACCGAGATGTGATGGCCCTGCTGCATCAGACCCTGGCACAAATGCCGCAGGGTGTTGGCGACGCCGTTGACTTCCGGAGGGAAAGTCTCGGACACGATGGCAATGTGGCGGGGTCGTATGGATGTTCTTGTCGGTTCTGTCATGCGCTTACCATGCCGGTGTGGACTGGCGGATGGAGCGGCCTGATCAGGTTGCCAGGCTCGGCTTTCCATCTCCCTGCAATCACTATGGAAAGGCACTGTGACAGTCTGGCGACAGCGCGATGACATTCTGTTTACTCGCTGGCCACTTGGCCCTCTCGGCCCCCCCTTTGATTTCTCGATGTGCTCGCCGATCCTTCGCCCCATATCTGCAGACGACTAACGTGACAAATTGTTAATAAAAAAGCGGGCTAATTCGTGGGGGGTGCCAGTGATCGCTTATTTGCTTGATGGCAAAGCCTAAGTTGGCGGGTTTCAAGGCTGAGTGATGATAAATTGACACGCTATGTTGCAGTTGGTGACAAAAAATCGATGACAATGTGTCGGCTTTCACAGATGTGGGGCTCAAGTTGATTAGACTTTAGCCTAATGGAGCCTTAAAATTCGCTTCGCAAATCGGTAGTCAGGCTAATTATGGTTATTCGAATCTTCGTCGCCTTGCTGGCGCTCAACATGCTGACCTTTGTCGTTCGGGCCGATGCCGCAGAGCGTGAACCGGTGTTGGCCGAAATTGCCGTGGATAACCTGTATCAGCTGCAGGAACAGATGTCAGGGGATTTTGAGCGGGATGAAACCGATGCGTTGACCGAGATTGGCTCCCGCTTGCTCAGCCTTGGCTTCAGCAGTGCCGATGATGACAAGAGTTACGCCTCCCAGGCGGTCAAGCCGGATCATGGCGTAGCCCTGTTGCAGCGTGGCGCTTGCCTGAACCTGAAGTGGAAATTCTGATTCCCCCGCGACTCAACGCCACCCCCCTGTAACCCCCGCTCTAAGCCCCTCTGTACCGCTGGCACTGTCCATCTGGGTTGCCAACTCCCGTCCGCTGGCCTGGAATCCCATGTTCTCCTGCGTTGTTTGCTGGGCCCAGTCGTGTGATCATCCCAGACCATTGGATGTTTCGTGATAGGGGAGTGTTGCGATGGTGTCAGACAACCCGGTCAAGGTGGCCAGCGGTGATGCCTGTGTGGATGCGGTGATTGAACGGGTCGGTAAGCGGATCGTGCTCGGTCTGCCTTTGGGGTTGGGTAAGCCGGTGCGATTCGTGAATGCGCTCTATCGCCGGGCGCAGCAGGATGCCACTATCGAGCTGCACATCATCACCGCCATTTCCATGCTGGCACCCCAAGGGCAGTCGTCCCTGGAGCAGCGCTTTCTGGAGCCCTTTGCCCACCGTCTGTATGGCGACATTCCCGAACTGGAATACGCCCGCGATGTGGTGGACGGCCAGCTTCCAGACAATGTCCGGGTCTCGGAGTTCTTCTTCAAGGCCGGCAGTTTTCTCGGCAATGCGGAGCAGCAGCGACATTACGTCTGTACCAACTACACTCATGCCGTCCGGGACCTGCTGGCCCTGGGGGTCAATGTGGTGGGGCAGTTGGTGGCGCCGGCTCAGGGCAAGGAGTCGGAGCTGGTAAGCCTGAGTTGTAATCCTGACCTGTCGCTGGATCTGTTCCCCGCATGCCGTGCCAGGGCCGAGGCCGGAGAGGCCATCGCCCTGGTGGCCGAAACCAATCGCTACCTGCCTTACCTGGGCCGCGATGCCGAGGTGGCTGCCAACCGTTTTGACATCCTCCTGGACCGTCAGAAAACCGAGTACCCGCTGTTTTCCGTGCCGCAGATGGCGGTCTCCCCGGTGGACCATGCCATTGGCTTTTACGCCAGTACGCTGCTCAGGGACGGCGGCACCCTGCAGGTAGGGATTGGCTCGCTTGGTACCGCCCTGGTGCACAGCACCCTGCTGCGGCACACCCGCAACGACGTCTGGCGCCAGATTTTTGATGGCCTCGAGGTGGCCCGGCGCCAGCCGGCGGCGCCGCAGTGTGGCGGGACCGGCACCTTTGACGAGGGGTTGTACGGCTGCAGCGAGATGATGGTGGATGGTTTCATACACTTGCTGCAGGCCGACGTGCTGAAGCGAGAGGTGTTTGATCATGCCGGACTGCAGCGGCTGATCAACGAGGGCAAGGTGGGCGTTGAGGTCAGTCTGGCGACTTTGGATACGCTGCGGGAGGCAGGGCTGATCCACTCGCCTTTGCGAGCCCGGGATGTTCAGTGGTTGAGTCGGTACGGCATTCTCAACGCGGATGTGCGTTACAAGGGCGGGCGCCTGGTGGCGCAGGATCAGACCCTGGAACCTGACCTGGATGATGCTTCGGCCCGCGAGGGCATGGAGCGCCTGGCGCTGGGGCGGCGCCTGCAGGGCGGGGTGGTGCTGCACGGCGGTTTCTACCTTGGGCCGGAAGCCTTCTATCGGCAGTTGCGGGAGTTGCCGCCGGCGCAGCGTGACCGGATCTGTATGACCAGCGTGAATTACATCAACCATCTGTACGATCATACCTTGGGCAACCAGCAGCTGAAGGCGGCTCAGCGCAAGGAGAGCCGCTTCATCAATTCCGCCATGATGCATACCCTGGACGGTGCGGCCGTATCCGACGGCCTGGAGGATGGCCGGGTGGTCAGTGGCGTGGGCGGCCAGTACAATTTCGTCGCCATGGCTCATGAGCTGCCGGATGCCCGCTCCATCCTGACCTTGCGCAGCACCCGCTTGTCCGGCGCCAAGACCGTATCCAACATCGTGTTCAGTTATGGCCACTGCACCATTCCCCGCCATCTGCGGGATCTGGTGGTGACCGAGTATGGCATTGCCGACCTGCGCGGTAAGTCTGATGAGCAGGTGTACCTGGAAATGATTCGGATTGCCGATTCCCGGTTCCAGCGTGGGCTGCTCAAGCAGGCCAAGCGCGCGGGTAAGGTGGCGGCGGATTTCGAGCTCCCGGACGAGTGGTGTCACAACACACCGGAATCGGTGCGGGCGGTGTTCCAGTCGACAACGGGCGAGAGCCTGTTCCCGGCGTTTCCGTTCGGCAGCGATTTCAGTGAGGAGGAGCTGGCCCTGGGCCGCGCGCTCAAGGCGCTAAAAACGGCAACCGCAAGCCGGCGTGGTAAACTGGCGGTATTGTGGCGAGGCCTACGGGCCCCGGCGGACCTCTCGCCGGTGATGCCGCTGTTGAAACGCATGGGCCTGGATGCGCCGAAGGGCCTGCGGGAAAAGCTGCATCAGCGGCTGTTGCTGCAGGGGCTGGCGCTCACGGGCTTGCTTGGCCCTCAAGGAACTCCAAAGACATAATGCAAACGACTGCAATTTATACCGTTCACTATCGATTGAAGAACCGGACCGGCGAGGTGGTGGATACCTCGGAGGGTGGCGAGCCACTGCATTTCCTGCTGGGTGGTGATGGGGTCATCGAAGGGATTCAGGAGGCGGTGCGGGAGCGTGGCCCGGGCGACTGCCTGGAGGTGACCATTCCGCCTGCCATGGCTTATGGTGACCGCAATCCGGAGCTCGTTCGCAAGGTGCCTCGCTCTGCCTTCGAAGGCATAGAAGACCTGCAGGTGGGCATGAAGTTCCAGACCAACACCGGGGAGCAGGCCCAGGTGGTGCAGGTTGTCGCCATTGACGGCAACCTGGTCATGGTGGACGCCAACCATCCGTTGGCGGGACTCACCCTGTATTTCGATCTGGAAATTATCGCCAAAAGGGCTGCGACCGAGGACGAGATCGAGGCCGGCCGCCCGCTGTTCTGACGGGCGGTGCGGATTCAGATGCTGGTCGAGGGCGGTATTGGGCGACGATTCGCGATTGCGAGAGGCACTCAGCGGGCAGCGACCGGTTTGCCGGCTGTGTCGGTCTGGCTCCCTGTCTGATGGATCTGCTTCAGCCCGTCAATCACGGTTTGGTGCAGGCTATGGCTAAGCGTGGCCATGTCGGTTTCTGGCGAGACGGTGGTCGGCGGATGGTAGATCACCCCGACCTCCACCGCCGGTTTTTGCAGTAACCGCATCAGGTGTGACTGGAAGTCGTCGTCCCCAATGAATGGCGCCAGGTGATCAGGCTGGCCGTCCCGGAGGTAGCCGATACTGATGGGCTGGATGGCAACATTGGCGTCTGCCGCCGCCCACATCAGCCGCTGGTGGAAAGGCAACACGGTAAGGCCGGCGCTGGTGGTGCCTTCAGGAAACACCAGCACGGATTGGCCCTGCTGCAGGGTTGTGGCAATTTCCTGGCGGCTGAGCCCGGATTTACCGCTGCGGCGCTGGATGAACAGGGTGCCTGCCTGGTGGGCGAGCCAGCCGATTACCGGCCACTGCCCGACTTCCGCCTTGGACAGAAATCGCAAGGGAGCCGTGCCTCCGAGCACCGGGATGTCGGACCAGGAGATGTGGTTGCTGATAAACAGAACCGGCCCCTTGGCGGCCTGGCCCTGCTGTCTGACCCGGAACCCAAGGCAGCGTACCGCGCCCTGGAAACAGAAGCTGGCGTAGGGCGTGCGGTCGATGGGGCGTCGTTTGATCAGTTCCGCCAGCGATACCGTGATGGCGACCCCGGCGGTGAAGCCGAGAAACAGTACGAACAGTGTCAGTCTGGTGCTCAGGCGAATGTAGCCCATGGTTGCGCCTCCTTCGCAAATCCGGTGTATCAGCCCTTCTGGCGGCGCATGAAATGCCTGCTGTAGCGGTCGGCAAGTTTGTTGACTTCCAGGACGACCAGCAGGTCGGCACACCGGAAATCCGGGTCCCAGCAGGGTTCACCGCAGACCCGGGCCCCCAGGCGCATATAGGCCTTGATCAGCGCCGGAGCCTCCACGGGGCGATCATCGCTGACGGGGTGGGTCAGGTGGGGCAGTTCCCGCTTCGGCGTCACCCGGAAGCGCTCATCCGCCAGGAATTCCTGCTGCAGATGCCTGGCGATGCGCCAGGCGCGCTGTCCGCCATCGGACATGCCAATGCTGGCGCACCCGATCAGATAATCGACCCGTTGGGCGACCAGGTATTCGGCAACTGACGCCCACAGCATGCTGATGGTGGCGCCGCTGCGGTAGTCTGGGTGTACGCAGGTGCGTCCCAGTTCGGCCACGGTGCCTGGCAGGTGGTACAGCTGGGACAGGTCGAATTCGCCTTCGGAATAGAAGCCGCCGGCCTGAACGGCGCCGTCACTGTGGAGAATCCGTGTGGTGGCCACCAACTGGCCTGTGGCTTCGTCGGTCACCACCAGGTGGTCACACCAGCTGTCAAACTCATCCGCATCCAGGCCCGGCGTGCAGCTGCCCAGGTCTGATTCATACTCTTCGGAAAACACCTCGTAGCGCAGACGTTGAGCCGCCTCGATCAGACTGGGTTGACGGGTAATGACAGTCTTCAGGCGGCGGGCTGAGCGGGCAGCGCGAGCGGTTTGTACGGTCATGGTGCTGTCTCTTTGTTTCCATTTTCAGACAAGCCTATGAAGCCGGTGTGACAGCTCGATGAAGTGGTGGTGACGGAACTGTGACAGCAGCCGGGCCGATCGGGCCAGCTGTCAAAACGTCACTTGGCGTTACGAATGGCCGGTTCCATGTATATTTCTGAATACCATGTATAATTGCTGTTACAGGACGTTGCCTGTACTGTTTGAGAGAGTACTTAAAGAATTGAGAGTACTTGAAGATTTGAGAGTACTTGAAGATTTGAGAGTTCTTGGATCATTAGGAGTGCTTAAAGCACAACGTGCATTTAAGCTTTAAATGCACGTAAAGATTAAAGCCGCAGTTGCCTGGGAAGGCAGTGCTAGCAGTTTGAGCAGTACTCAGCGCGTGGGGTTGTACGCCCACGGTCAGATGGGCAGTGAGCGATCGCCGCAGCAAAGCCGCGGGGTCGAGGTTGGGCCCGTCTAGCGGCGGGTACCCGTTCCGGAAAACAAAATCAGAGATGGATGGCGTGGAACAGACGAATGAAAGTTGGCGTATCCTCATTGTTGAGGATGATGAACGACTGGCAGATCTGACCCGGGAGTACCTGGAGAGTAACGGGCTCGCGGTGGCTGTTGAATCCCATGGCGGACACGCAGTTGAACGCATCCGCAATGAGCAGCCAGATCTGGTGGTGTTGGATTTGATGCTGCCTGGGGAAGACGGCTTGTCCATCTGTCGCCGGGTGCGACCGTTTTTTTCCGGGCCGATCATCATGCTGACGGCCAGGACCGACGACCTGGATCAGGTGCTCGGGCTCGAAATGGGCGCGGACGATTACATCGGCAAGCCGGTGCAGCCGCGGGTTTTGCTTGCGCGGATTCGGGCGTTGCTGCGTCGCGTTGGCGAAACCGCTGGAGCCGCAGCGGAAGCTGAGGGCGAAGATGAGCCGGTTCGTTTGCAGTTCAATGATCTGGTGGTGGATCGCTCCATGCGGGAAGCCTGGCTTGATGACAAGAGCATCGACCTGACCAGTGCCGAGTTTGACCTGCTGTGGCTGTTGGCCAGCAGTGCCGGACGGGTATTGAGTCGGGAAGAGATCTTCACCGCACTCCGGGGTATCGAATACGACGGTCAGGATCGCTCCATTGACGTTCGGGTCTCACGGATCCGTCCCAAGATTGGCGACGACCCCGTACACCCGCGGCGGATCAAGACCGTTCGTAGCAAGGGCTATCTGTTCGTCAAGGAAGCCTGACTACCAGTGGCTTGCGCCGCCTGAGCGCCAGCCCGTTTCTCCAGGGTAGGACTCATGCCCCTGAAGCTGTTCCTGAAGCTGTACCTGCGCTTGATCGGGCTGACAACCGTGGTGTTGTTGCTGTGCTTTTCCCTGTTCTGGGGCAGCAACGCAGTTCGCCTGCAGGCCTGGCACGAACACTACCCTGCGCCCTTGATGCGATGGTTGGCAACGATCCCTGAGCCGCTGGTGCAGTATCCCTGGCTGGCTGAGTTCTATGATGTTCACCAGCTTTCGCCCGCCGACCTGGTGGCGGGGTCGGTCACACGGGAGCGCCTGGGCTATGGCCAGGTGGTGGCGGAAGCGACTAGCCTGGGCTGGCGGGTGATGCTGGCCGACAGTCAGGGGCGTGTACTGGAGGCCCATTTCCGGGATACCTACAAGCAGGTCGCCGAAGCGATTGCCTATGTTTCCCTGTTTCATCTCAATGAAACTCTGCCGGATGAGCGAGACACGCTCATGGCCCAGTTGTCCTCTGCCCTTGGCGTCTCCCTGAAACCGTTGATCAGCGGCAGTGTCCCTGATACCGCGGTGCTGGAGCAGGTGACTCAGCGCCATGTGGCGTTGTATCGGGGCGAAGAGGCGGATAGCTCAAGGGTTTTGATTCGTTTGCAGGACGGCACCTTGCTCGGCATGACCTTTCCCTCAGCGTTCAATCCCTGGCACTGGTCAGTCATTCTGCTGCTGGTCTTGGTGGCCGCAAGCGTGCTGGCTGCGGCTCTGTATCTGTTGTTGCGGGGGGTTGATCACAACCTGCGGGCCGTTGAGTCGGTCGCGGTGCGCATCGCCCGCGGGGAAATGGGAGCGCGGGTGGAGGCCGGTGACAGTACACTGGTGTCGCGGCTGGCCAGTGCCTTCAACAGTATGGCGGAGCAGATTCAGCGCTTGGTGGGAGTGCAGCGGGAAATGATCCATGCGGTGTCCCATGAATTACGCACCCCGGTGGCGCGGATTCGCTTCGGCGTGCAGATGCTGGAAGGTGGCAGCAGTCCGGAGGCGCTGCAGAAACAGCTGGATGGTATCGATGGCGATATCCAGGAGCTTGATGAGCTGATCGATGAAATTCTGACCTACGCCCGGTTGGAGCAGGGCGGGCCGGTGTTCTCTCTGGTGGAAGCCTCGGTGACGGACATAGTGCGGCAAGTGGTCGGCGAGCAGCAGTTGATTCGCCCGGACACGGCCATCGAGGCGGAGATCAGTGACGACTGCGAGCGCTGGGCGATGTCGGATGTGGAGCCTCGTTATATTCACCGTGCGATCCAGAACCTGGTGGGAAATGCCGCTCGCTACGCCAGTGCCAGGGTCCGGGTTCGCTGCCAGCTCGATGAAGACAACTGCCGGGTGGATGTGGAGGACGACGGTGTGGGCATTCCGGAGGAAGACTGGGAAAAGGTGTTTACCGCCTTTGCCCGTCTCGACGATAGTCGAACACGAACCTCCGGTGGTTACGGGTTGGGCTTGTCCATCGTCAGGCGGATATTGTACTGGCATGGCGGCCAGGCGTTCGTCGGTCGCAGTGAGGATTTGGGCGGCGCCCGGTTCAGTCTGGTCTGGCCCCGCAAGGCGCCGTTGGACGGCGCGCTCTAGGCGGCTGAATTTGTGACGTATGTACCGCTAGGTGACCCAATGTAACAAAGTCACACGTAATGCTCACTGAGTCCTGGGGCTGCCGTAAGCATACTGTATGGGTAAGGGATGACTTTTGAGGTTGTAGTTCTTACGAACTTTCCTTGTTTCATTCGTCATTTGAGGGCCGGAGTTTCCGGCCCTTTTTTTTTGGCTTATCGAACGTCTTGGCCTATCGCACTTTTTGGTTCATCGAGCTTGGCCCGCACTGACTCTCCTGGCCAGCCATCCATTGTTTCAGGCTTTCCACCTGCTCCGGCTCCAGTTGCAGTCCCAGTTTGCTGCGCCGCCATAGTACGTCGTCTGTGGTGCGTGCCCATTCCTGTTCCATCAGGTACTTTGCCTCGCACTCGTACAGAGTGCTGCCAAAGTGTTGCCCCATGTCAGTGATGGATTGCCGTTCGCCAAGAAAACGAATTGCCAGCAGGCCGTAGCTGCGGCTGAACCGATTCAGCATCTCGGGTGGCAGCTGCGGGTACAGGTTGGTGAGGCACTCCAGGATTCCCTGGCGGTCGTTCAGTTGACGTGTGGCACCCGGCAGCGGCATGGTGACGGTGAATGCCGGGCCCATGCTGGGGAACCAGGCGCGCAGGCGCTCGACCGCGGCTTCAGCCAGCTTTCGATAGGTTGTGATCTTTCCTCCAAAGACGCTCAACAGCGGTGCTTCGGAGGTGTCGCCCTGCAGTTCGAGCGTGTAGTCGCGAGTGATGGCCGATGGATCGCTGGATTCGTCATCGAGCAGGGGGCGTACCCCGGAGTAGGTGTGCACGACATCCTCCCGGGACAGCTGGCTGATGAAGTGCTCGTTGACCACGGTCAGCAGATAGTCAATTTCATCGTCATCAATGGCGACGTCTGCTGGATTGCCCTGGTATTCCTTGTCGGTGGTGCCGATCAGGCTAAAGCGCTCCTCATAGGGCAGCACAAACACAATCCGGCGATCCGTGTTCTGCAGGATGTAAGCCTCTTCACTGTCCACCAGTCGCGGCACAATGATATGGCTGCCCTTGATCAGCCTGACCCCGTGGGGAGAAGGGCGACCCAGGGCCTGATCGAAGATCTGCGCCGCCCAGGGCCCGCTGGCATTGACCAACGCCTTGGCGTAGACGGTGCTGACCTCGCCGGAGCGGGTGTCTTGCAGTTCGACCGCCCACAGCGCCTGATCCGCCAGTTGCCGGGCTTTCACGCAGCGGGTGTTTGGTGCAACCCGGGCGCCGTAGTTGCGGGCGGCCTGGGCATTGGCAATCACCAGGCGGGCGTCGTCAACCCAGCAGTCGGAATAGCTGTAGCCCTTCTTGATGGCTGGGTTAAGCGGGCCGGAGCCGTTAAAGCGAACCTTGCTTGCCGAAGGTAGGGTTTCCCGGGGAGCCAGGTGGTCGTACAGGAACAGGCCGCAGCGGATCATCCAACCGGGGCGCAGGTGGCGCCGATGGGGCAGGGTGAAGCGCATCGGGCGGACCAGGTGAGGCGCAATTTTCAGCAGTACTTCCCGTTCGGCCAGGGCTTCGCGGACCAGGCGGAATTCGTAATGTTCGAGGTAACGCAGTCCACCATGCACCAGCTTGCTGCTGGCGGAGGAGGTGGCGGAGCCAAGATCGCTCTGTTCGCACAGCATGACGTGGAGCCCGCGTCCGGCGGCATCGGCCGCGATGCCGGTGCCGTTAATGCCGCCGCCAATGACCAGGAGGTCGTAGGTGCTTGATACCTGGTAGGAAGTGGTGTTGTTCCGGTTGTCCTGCATGCCCATGTTTGCGTCCGAATGTTCAAAATAGAAAATTGTATGAGGCGATATTAGCGAAAAGTCGCAGATTAAACCAAGCTAAATTTTCAACTTCGAACATTCTGGTTCAGAAAGTCTCTGATTCCGGTGCAATTATCAGCTTTACCCCGGAATCCTTGATGCAGGCGCTCAGCCGCTTGTTCGGTTGCAGGTCGGTGAACAGGTGGGTGGCCTGGGAGATGTGTCCCAGCCGGATCATGGCGTTGCGGCCAAACTTGGTGTGGTCCGCGGCAAGGAAGACCTGGCGGCTGTGTTCGATGATGGCCTGGGCGACGCGGACCTCCTGGTAGTCAAAATCCAGCAGGTCGCCGTCGTTGTCGATGCCACTGATGCCAATGACCGCGATGTCCACCTTGAACTGGCGGATGAATTCCTGGGTGGCCTCGCCGATGATGCCGCCGTCCCGGTTGCGAACCATGCCGCCGGCAATGATGACGGTAAAGTCATCCTTGCTGCACAGGATGCTGGCAACGTGGAGATTGTTGGTGATCACCGTGAGTCCGGATTTGTCCAGCAGGGCCTTGGCGATGGTTTCGGTGGTGGTGCCGATGTTGATGAACAGGGAGCTGTTGTCCGGCACCTGTTCGGCAATGGCTTCGGCGATACGCTGTTTCTCGTCCAGGTTGCGGATGCGGCGCTCGGCGTAGGCAAGGTTGGCGGTGCTGGCAGGGAGCCCGGCGCCGCCATGGTAGCGCCTGAGGCGGCCGGCGTCGTCCAGGGTGTTGATGTCCCGACGAATGGTCTGGGGGGTAACGTTAAAGTGCTCTGCCAGAGTCTCTACCGTCATAAAGCCGCGGTCGCTGACCAGTTCGACAATGTTTTCGTGACGTGCGTTGATGGTCATGGGGTGGGTCCCGTTGGGTGACGCAGTTGCTGCATGTGGGTTTTCGAATGGCGATGAGTTCATTATAATTTTCGTTTACGAAAATCCAACTATAAGCTCACCGCTTTGTGGGCCTGTTCGAACGCCCGCCGCCAAGCGGTATTCACGTGACGCAAAAGGACAATCAGGATGCCAACCTATCTGCTGGCCATTGATCAGGGGACGACCAGTTCCAGGGCCATCGTATTTACCCAACAGGGCGACATTGTCGCCGTCGCCCAGCAGGAGTTTCGGCAGCACTTTCCGCGCGACGGCTGGGTTGAGCACGATGCGATGGAAATCTGGGAGAGCTCGCTGCAGGTGTGTCGGGACGCGGTTCGCCAGGCGGGCATTGAGGCGAAGGACATCGCCGGAATTGGCATCACCAATCAGCGGGAAACCACCATCATCTGGGATCGAGCCACTGGCCGGCCCATTCACCGGGCCATCGTGTGGCAGGATCGGCGTACCGCTGCCATCTGTGCCCAGCTGCGCAGCAAAGGGCACGAGAGCCTGGTGGTGGAGCGGACGGGGTTGTTGATCGATCCGTATTTCTCGGCCACCAAGGTCGCCTGGATACTGGATGAGGTGGATGGGGCCAGGGCACGGGCAGAGGCTGGCGAGTTGGCCTTTGGCACCGTGGATACCTGGCTGCTGTGGCAACTTACCGATGGTCAGTCCCATTTGACTGATGCCAGTAACGCCTCGCGCACGGCGCTGTTTAACATTCATCGTCAGGACTGGGACGGCGATCTGCTTGATCTGTTCCGGGTGCCTCGGGCGATTCTGCCGGAGGTGAAAGATTCCGCAGCGGACTTTGGCGCCGTGTCTTCCCGCATACTGGGAGCCCCGGTGCGGGTGGCGGGTATCGCCGGGGATCAGCAGGCGGCTCTGGTGGGGCAGGCCTGCTTCGAGAGTGGCATGGCCAAGAGCACCTACGGTACCGGCTGTTTTCTCATGCTGAACACCGGCAGTGAGGCGCTGCGCTCAGAGAACCGGTTGCTGACCACGGTGGGTTACCGCTTGGAAGGGCGGGTCAGTTACGCCGTGGAGGGCAGTATCTTTGTCGCCGGGGCTGCCATGCAGTGGTTGCGGGACGGGCTCAAGCTGATTGGTCATGCCAGTGAGTCCACGGCCCTGGCCGAGAAAGTGGGGGTGGAGAACTCGGTGTACATGGTACCGGCGTTCACTGGACTGGGAGCGCCGCATTGGGACCCGGATGCCCGCGGCGCGCTTTTTGGGCTAACCCGGGATACCGGCATTGCTGAAATTGTCACCGCCGGGCTGCAGTCGGTGTGTTACCAGACCAAGGACCTGATTCGGGCGATTCAGAACGACGGTGCCCGGCTGCAGGAGTTGCGGGTGGATGGTGGCATGGCGGTGAATGACTGGGTGATGCAGTTCCTGGCCGACATTCTCAATGTGCCGGTGGATCGTCCCCGGGTTACCGAAACCACCGCGCTGGGTGCCGCCTACCTGGCCGGTCTGCAGGTTGGGCTTTACCAGGGCCTGGACGATATTGCCGCTATGTGGGAGCGTGAGCGCCGGTTTAAGCCGGACATGGCGCCGGGGCTGCGGGAATCCCTCTACGCTGGCTGGGAAGATGCGATCGAGCGTATTTGTCACAAGTGAGCTGCGCAGCCACCCAGTGCGCCCTCCCCTTGGAGGGCGTCGGCGGTTCAGTCTCGCTCAAAGGCGATGAGGTGATCGGCCTCAACCCTGACCGGGACCGATTCGCCGAGCTGGAAGTCCAGGTGGCTGCGGAACAGCGCCTCGAACTCGGTCTCGTTCGACAGTTTGAAGCGGTACAGGGTGGAGGTGCCAGCGAAGGTTTTCTCCACCACCTTGGGTTTTAACGGTGAGTCAGCGTCGAAAACGATGTCGTCAGGGCGGATAAGCACATCGACCTGAGTGCCGGTTTGCCATTTGTAGGCCCGGTTACCGCGGATGACCCCCAGTTCCGATTCGATGGCGTCCGGCCCCAGCGCCTTGCCGGGTATGAAGCCGCCCTGACCGATAAAGCCCGCCACAAAACGATTGGCCGGTTCGTGGTAGAGGTTGTATGGCGCATCCCACTGCTGGATGCTGCCGGCCCGCAGGACCGCAATCTGGTCACACATGGCAAAGGCTTCCTGTTGGTCATGAGTGACCAGCAAGGCGCTGATGCCGAGGGATTTGAGGATCTCGCGCACATCCAGGCTGAGCCGTCGACGCAGGTCGGCGTCCAGGTTGGAGAAGGGTTCATCCAGCAGGATCAGGGTTGGTTCCGGGGCCAGTGCCCGGGCCAGGGCTACCCGTTGTTGTTGACCGCCTGAGAGTTCGTGGGGATAGCTGTGGGCCAGATCCTTGAGGTGCACCAGCTCCAGCAGCTCCATCACCTTGCGTTGGCGCTGTTCCCGGGAACTGTGTCGCAGGCCAAAGCTGATATTGCCGGCGACGGTCAGGTGGGGGAAGAGGGCGTAATCCTGAAACACCATGCCAATTTTTCGCTGCTCCGGCGCCACCGTACGGCCAGGCAGGCTGATGGCCTGCGACTGCAGCCGGACTTCGCCGGCGGTCAAGGGCAGGAAGCCGGCCAGAGCCCGCAGGATCGTACTCTTGCCGCAACCGCTGGGGCCAAGCAGGCAGCCAATGTCGCCCTGTCCGAGGGCGAAATGGATGTTGTTGACCACCGTTGCGCCGTTGTAGCCACAAGCGAGGTTGTTAACCTCCAGCAGCCAGTCGGATGCGCTTGCGCTGTCGCCCCTCATGGCTTGATCAATCCAGCTGACCGAGGATCAGGAATTCGAGCAGCGCTTTTTGTGCGTGCAGCCGGTTTTCGGCCTCATCCCAAACCACGGAGCTGGCGTGTTCCATCATGTCCGCCGAAACTTCTTCACCCCGGTGGGCCGGCAGGCAATGCATGAACAGCGCATCCTTGTTCGCCAGCTGCATCAGTTTCGGGTTGACCTGATAATCCTTGAAATCGGATTCCCGGGCTTGCTGTTCTTCTTCCTGCCCCATGGAGGCCCACACGTCAGTGACCAGCAGATGGGCGTCCCGGGCTGCCTCGGCGGGATCGTTGATAATGGAAACCCGATCGCCGGCCTTGTCCAGCAGGGCCTTGGCGGGTTCATAGCCGGCCGGGCAGGCAATCCGCAGTTTGAAGTCAAACTGAATGGCGGCATTGATGTAGGAATTGCACATATTGTTGCCATCGCCGACCCAGGTTACGGTCGCGCCCTGGATGCTGCCACGGTGCTCGCGATAGGTCTGCATGTCGGCCAGTAGCTGGCACGGATGGAAGTCGTCCGTGAGGGCATTGATGACCGGGGCCGTGGAGGCGTCGGCGAAACTGGTGACCTTGTTGTGCGCGAAGGTGCGGATCATCACCGCGTCCACCATGCTGGAGATGACTATGGCGGAATCTTCGATGGGCTCTCCCCGGCCCAGCTGGGTATCGCGGGGGGAAAGGAACATGGCGGAGCCGCCGAGCTGAGTCATTCCCGCCTCGAAGGATACCCGCGTACGGGTTGAGGACTTCTCGAATATCATTGCCAGGACGCGGTTCTTCAGGGAATCGCGTACCTTTCCGGCTCGCCACTCCTGTTTCAGGCTGCTGGCGTGCGCCAGCAGCCGGTCCAGCTCGTCTGGCGTCATGTCATTGAGTGTCAGGAAATGTCTTACTGCCATGTTCACGGCCTTTGTCTGTTCCTAAGGAAGCGGAAACCAAGAGAGATAGCAATTCGAAGTCGACCCAAAACCTGTGCCGCCGCGACCCTGATGACAGGAGCGCGGAACCGGCTGGAAGCTTCGCGGGAATTGCGTGACGTGCCCGGCGACAGGCGAAAGGCCAAGTCTAGCGGGTCAGCCTGGTGATGACAATGTCGTACAGTTGCCGCGGGGCCTGTCGGAGTGTTCCCGCGGGTGAGTGGAGGGGATACGGAGTTATACCGAGGCGCCCTTGGTGTGGAATTGGCTGGGTGTGTACAATAGGCTGAAATGTTCCCTGCACCAGGGGCAGTGGTCAATCGCGAGTGGCTGCAGCGCTGGAGGGGTGCTCCCAATGCCGGTGCGCAGCCTGCTGTGACGGTCTGGATTCAACGAAGAGGTAAGCGTTCATGGATATTAACGAAACGATCAAGAGTCAATTGGAGGAGAACCCGGTCATTATTTACATGAAGGGTACCCCGCAGTCTCCTCAGTGTGGCTTTTCCGCCAGGACAGTCCAGGCGCTGATGGCTTGTGGTGAGCGGTTTGCGTTCGTGAATATCCTGGACAACCAGGAGCTGCGTGAGGCGCTGAAGGTTTACTCCAGCTGGCCCACCTATCCCCAGCTCTACATCGGCGGCGAACTGGTTGGCGGTTGTGACATCGTGCTGGAGCTGTCCGAAAGCGGAGAGCTGGCGGACATGGTCAAGGCTGCCGCCAAGCAGGCCGAAGCCTGATCAGTGTCTGAGCCGGCCCGGGTCGGCTTATAACCGTTCCGGGGAGAAGACAATGTCTACCCGGAACCGGTTTCCTTCCTTGTTGCCCTCCGGTGGCGCTGGATAGGGGCTCGCGCTCAGTGCGCCCTGGTATGCCGCCCGGTCGATGATCAGGTTGCCCGACGAGCGAACCACCGACGCCCCAATCAGGGCACCATTATCCATCAGTCTCAATTCGATCTGCACCGGCACTGGCTGGCGGTGGGCGAGGGTCGCGGCCAAGGCGTGGGCAAACTGACTGCGGGCGTGCTCTGCGATACGCACGGCGAGTGCGGTCAGGTAAGGCGATGTCGGCCCGGGTTCGCTCAGCTGGGTCACCTCATGGGGCTGCTCCGTGACGTTTTCAGCCGGTGCGTCCTGTGCCGCCTTAGCGGCTGGTGCCGGAGTGCTGGCGGTCGCCGGCGCCGATGGTGGTGGCTGGGTTGGTGCCGGCGCGGGCGGTTCTGGTTTTGCGGTTTTCTGGCGCGCGGGGCTGACCGGTATCGTCGGGGCTTGGGGTGTCGGCTCCGGTTGGAGCGCGGGGCGGTGAGGCTGCGGCGCTACCTCCGTTGGCGGTGGCGTGGGTCGACTCTCACCGGTGCCGGGCTGTGCCAGTGAGATCTTGATCACGCCCTGGTCCGGCTGGTCGTCGGGGAGCTTGATGAACGGCAGTAGCGCCATCGCCAGGGTGTGCAGCATCAGCGCAATCGATAACGCAAGCAGCAGCCGGTACTTCGCCGGAAAAGCGTTGCGGCGTCCGGTGTCAAACATGAAAAGGCGGCGGCTCCTGGTTGCGGCGGCTGGCTGGCAAGGGCAGGCGTGGGGTTACCCCGCCGCCTTGCCCTTGAGCGTGGTGACGACGGCGTCCATTGCCCGGTCGATCAGGGCGCCTTGCTCCAGCACGGTGAGGCGGCCCCGGCGCATCTCGTGAGCGAGTTCGGTGCGCTTTTTCTCGATGACCTTGAGCCCCATGCGATTGACGAATACAAAGCAGTCGGCTTCCTCGATGACCGCCGTCAGTTTGCAGCGGAAGCTGGCGCCGTTGACCAGGCCAAATTCAACCCAGGTGCCGATGTCGATGGCGTCCACCTTCTCGATGAATTCGGCAATGGCCGCATCTTCAAGTTCCTGTTGTCGTTCGATGGCGCTTGGATGCTTGGGTTCGGCTGGCGTGCTCGGCTCCGGCGCTTTGGATGTCTCCCGTGCCTCGGCCAGGGCGTGGGTGCGGAAGGCCTCGGTCAGCTCGTGCTTGAGATCGCTCATCATGCTGTCGAGCTTGCTGGAGTTGTACGAGACTTCCTCCAGGCCGGCGCGCAGGGATTTCAGCAGTCCGGGGACAACCCGCACCCATTGATCGCGGGCTTCATCCTCCAGATGGGGGTGTAGGCACCAGATCAGGTCATCCACCACGCGCACAGCGCTGTTCCAGCGGTTTTCCACATCGTTGCGCAGATAGGCCAGGAACATGACCCGGCTCCAGCCGTTCGCCAGAATGTCATGAACGGCATCCGAGATGGTGTGCTGTGACAGTTTTTCCTGCAGCAGTTTATCGACGGTTTCCTGGGCTTTTTGCGACTTGATGCGGCCCCGCTCGGATTCCCGGGTTCGCTGCTCCACCAACGAGGCTCTCCGGTTCTCCCGAGCGAGGAACTGTTCAAATTCGTCCCCCAGTTGCTCGAACAGGGAGATGTCGCCGTCAAATTCCTCAAGAATCCGCAGCACAATGGTGTGGATCTGGTTGTAGAGCTTGTCGCGGGTCTTTTCGTCACTTTCGCTCCATCCGATTCCGGCCCGGGCGAGGGAGTTCAGCAACCGGCGAGCAGGGTGGCCTGCCTTGCTGAAGAACGACTTGTCCTTGATGACGACCTTGAGAATGGGAATCTGCAGGCGGCTGATCAGAACCTGAATCGGGGCTGACAGATTGTAGTCGTCGAGGATGAACTCGAACAGCATGGAAATCAGGTTGATCAGATCCTCGTCCGCTTCGTTCAAGGCGGGCTGCTTGCCGTCCGAAGTTTCGGTGCTGCGCACCAGGCTTTCGACAACCTGGTGCAGGTCGAGCACCAGGGGTTTGCCATTGCTGAGGTCGCCGGTGGGCGCATCCTGAGGGATCTGGGGCAAGGACGCCAGCAAATGCATCAGCTCCGGGCCGCCCACCACATGAATATTGGGATCGGCCGCTCGGGGATGGTGGCCGCTCACCTGGCGCTGACGGTTGAGCAACTGGCGAATCTGCTCAAACAGCGCTTCGTTCTCAGGGCTGCTGTCGACAGCTTGAGCGGCAGAGTTGGGTGTGGCCTGGGGCTGCCCGGACGACGCGCTGGCTGTTTCGTTGGTTTTGCCGTGATAGCGGAAATTGGGAATGACGCCGGCCTGGATCAGGATGCGGTTGGCTTCGTCCAGCAGCATGCCCAGATTGGAGACAACGTAGCGGTCAAACTGCTTGAGGACGATGAGGCGTTCGCGTATCTGGATTTCCAGCGCTTGCGTGGCCTCAACAAATGCCGAGCAGAGGTGTTCCGGGGCGAGCGGGTTGACCGGGGCGTCCTCGCTGGCATCGGGGTAGACCACCGAAAACCGGGTTTGAAGCTGAATGAGTGGGCCCTGAAAGTGCGCGCGGGACTTGGTGATCATGGCGTTCAGCGCGACCTGTTCTTCAAGGTCGTCGTCCTGAACCAGGGTCAGGCTGTCCAGCGTGACTTTGTCGGAGGGCGTTTCCCCAGACGCGGTGCTGCCGGCCCGGGGCGGGTGGTCGAATAACCCGTTTATCGATGTCTGGAAGTGCCTTTCGATGCCCCTGCGCTTGATCCGGATCTCCCGCATGGCTTCAAAGTAACGATTCTGTTCATTATTGCTGCGTGCGTTATTGGCTAGCTCGAACAATGAATCGTCAACAGCATCAAAAGCTCCTTGCAGCAAATCGCATAGTCCGGCGGTAACGGTGTCACGAATCCGCACTATTTCCAGTGGAAGTTTTGATTTACTGCCGGCATCCCTGTGCTCACGGAGATAATGTATGCCGGACTGCTTCTTCATGGCTGACTCCTGTTACGCCTCAACCGGATACATGACCGAGCTACACTGCTTCTTTTATGATTGTGCGCGTAATTTACCGTAAATCCTTGCCAGGTAAAATGATCAAATGGTTAATGCCTGCTCAGGCGTTTGCCGCGGGATCGGTCATTTCCTTTAATCCCAGATCCCGCCGGGGGAACGCGCCCTCGTTAGTGACTTAACTCCGCAGGAGTGACTGTACTCTGCAGGAGTGACTTAACTCTGCATGATCTCCGTCAACTGGTGTACACGGGGCCGATGCCCATGCTCCAGATAACAACGCTGATCGCCAGCAAGGCGACGAGCATGACCAGGCCTACGGTCAGAACCGACGATGCAAACATGAAGCCGCGCTCTGCCGGAATCTTCATCAGGATGGGCAGCCCCTCGTAAAGGAGGTAGACGGAATAGGCAGTGGCAACCAGGCCCACCAGCATGTTCACCCAGATGTTCGGGTAAGCGGCGATGACACCCAGCAAGAACACGGGGGTGGCGGTGTAGGCTGCAAGCGTGACTCCGTGGGGTTGCTTTTCCTTGACTTCATAAGTTGCTGCAAAAAAATCAATGAACCGGCCGATGATGTAGATGCCGGCCAGCATGGCGGCATAAAACAGAACGCACAGCTGCAACGCACTGCCCGTGGTCAATCGGATCACCTGACCATCTCCGATTTGCCAGCCTACTTGGGTGCTGCCGTAGTACCCCGCTGCGGCAGGTATCAGGGCAAGTAAAAAAATGTGCCCAAAATAAAGCTTACTGACTGATTCTGAATCTTTTCTGATGGCTTCCCACTCCTGATCCGGGTGGGTAAACAGACCAATAGTATGCCCCAAACTCATGGCTCGCACTCCTGTTTTTATTATGCACGACTGCCATTTCAGTGTTGGATCTGGTGCCTGTCAGGTCAAGGTGTCGGTTAAAATATGATCTTCCAAACGGCGAGGCGGATATAGCGGAATTGCATATATTCGTGGCCTCGTTTCAGTGGCTGCGGCTGCGACGCTTGAGCGGATGTACGATGGCGGCCTTGACCACGTTGTCCTTGATCTGCAGGACCTCGATCCGATGGTTCTCAACCCGCAGACAGATGTTGGTCTCGGGAATGGATTCCAGCGTCTCGGTGATCAGGCCATTGAGGGTTTTCGGGCCATCGGTGGGCAATTTCCAGCCCAGAGTCTTGTTGATGGTGCGCACCGCCGCGGTACCGTCGATGATGTAGGTGCCGTCATCCTGAGGAATGATATCCGGGCTGGTGGCGGCGTAATCGGTGGTGAATTCTCCTACGATCTCCTCAAGGATGTCTTCCAGGGTGGCGATGCCAAGAACCTCACCGTATTCGTCCACCACGATGCCGAAGCGGCGCTTGCCTTTCTGGAAGTTGATCAGCTGGGTGTTGAGGGGGGTGCTTTCGGGAATGAAGTAGGGTTCCCGGCACAGCTGCATCAGCATGGCCTTGTTGATGTCGTCCTGCATCAGCAGCTTGGACGTGTTGCGCAGGTGCAGTACGCCCTGAACGTTGTTGATGTCGCCCTTGTACACCGGCAGGCGGGTGTGCTGGCTGCTGCGCAGCTGGCGAATGATGGTGTCCAGGTCATCGTCCAGATCAATGCCAACCACTTCGTTGCGGGGGATGAAGATGTCATTGACGGTAACGTTCTCCAGATCCAGGATGCTGACCAGCATGTCCTTGTGCTTGGAGGGAATCAGGGCGCCGGCTTCATTAACCAGGGTGCGTAGCTCCTCCCGGCTGAGGTGGTCATTGGCGGCGTCCTGGGCCGACACTCCGATCAGTTTCAGGATGGCGCCGGTGAACAGGTTGACCAGCCAGACCGCCGGGTAGAGGATCTTGAGCAAGGGTGCCAGGGCGTGGCTGGCGGGGAAGGCGATCTTTTCCGGGAACAGGGCGGCCAGGGTCTTGGGGGTGACTTCCGCGAAAATCAGGATGACGATGGTCAGCAGCAGGGTTGCGATGGCAATGCCGGCATCGCCCCAAATCCGAATGGCAATCACCGTGGCAATGGCGGAGGCCAGGATGTTGACGAAATTGTTACCGATGAGGATGACGCCAATCAGCTGATCGGTGCGCTGGAGCAGGCTCTGCGCCCGTCGCGCGCCTTTGTGGCCGGTTTTCGCCATATGCTTCAGGCGATACCGGTTCAGCGACATCATGCCGGTCTCAGAGCTGGAGAAAAATGCGGATAGTAAAATCAGCCCCGCGAGGAGCGAAAACAGCGCCGGAAGCGATGCCTCGTTCAAGAGAGGGAGTCCTTATGTTGCGGATGAGTAGCGAAAAATAGGGGGTCAGCGTAACTGCTGTCAAGCCTTGGGGAGCACTAACTCAGCCAGCCTGCTGAAACACCAGTTCCAGCACGAACTTGCTGCCATAGAAGCCGAGCATCAACAGCGCGCAGCCGGTCAGGGTCCAGCGGCTTGCGGTCAGGCCCCGCCATCCCTTGGTGTAGCGGCCAATGAGCAGGGCCACGAACACCGCCAGGGACATCAGCGAAAAGACGGTTTTGTGGGCCACGTTCTGGGCGAACAGGTCGTTCACGAACATGGCGCCGGTGGCAATGGCCAGCACCAGCAGCACCACGCCGGCCCAGACCATTTCGAACAGCAGCGACTCCATGGTCTGCAGCGGCGGCAGGTTGCGTACCAGCAGGCTGTTGTAGTTGTGCTTGAGTTGTCGATTCTGGAAGTAGAGCAGGATGGCCTGCGCGGCGGCAAGGGTAAGCAGGCTGTAGGCGGTGATCGACAGCGTGATATGGGACAGCATGCCGTAATTGTCGTCTGCCACCAGCCGAGAGGTGGTGGGTGTGGCCAGCAGCATCAGGATGGTCAGTCCGGCCAGGGGGTAGATGGCAAGGGCCAGGTTATGCACCGGTTTGCGAATGCCCAGTGCCAGTAGCAAGGCGACGATCAGCCAGGAAATCAGCACCGAACTCTGGAAAAAGCCCAGATCGTAGCCGCCGTCGTGATGAACGATTTGCCAGATCAGCAGGCCGTGACTGGTCAGGGCCAGAACGCCAACCAGGCTGATGATGGCCAGGTTGGTGTGAACGCGTCCGCGAAAGCTGAGCGCCTGTAAGGCGGTGCCAACGCTATACAGAAAAAGCGAGATCACCGCGAGAATCAGCGTTCCCATGTCGTCCTTACTTGTTGTCGATCGGGGCTTGGGGGCCTTGAGGCGTCCGGGACGGGCTCAGAGGCAGGTTTGTTGTTCAATGATTTGACCCGGCTGGTCGTTTAAGCGCGATAGTCTGGTTATAATGTCGCGATTGTGCAACCGGAATCAACTGGTTCCCTGTTCATGCACCCATTAATCAGGGGTACGGATTTACGCTATGTTTGAGAACCTGACAGATCGACTCTCGGGCAGTCTCCGGAAGATTTCCGGCCAGGCCCGGCTCACCGACGACAATATAAAGGACACGTTGCGGGAGGTGCGCAAAGCGCTGCTTGAAGCCGATGTGGCCCTGCCGGTGGTCAAGGCGTTCGTTGAAAGCGTGCGCAAGCGGGCGATCGGACAGGAGGTTCAGCGTAGTCTGACTCCAGGGCAGGTCTTTGTGCGCGTGGTCCAGCAGGAGCTGGAGCGTGTCATGGGCGAGGGCAACGAGGCGCTGAACCTGGCTGTCCAGCCTCCCGCGGTCATCATGATGGCGGGCCTGCAGGGCGCCGGTAAGACCACCACCGTTGCCAAGCTGGCGCGCCTGCTGAAGGAGCGCGAGAAAAAAACGGTGCTCGTGGTTAGTGCCGACGTCTATCGCCCTGCCGCCATCAACCAGCTCGAGACGCTGGCGAGTGAGGTGGGCGTGGAGTTTCATCCCAGTAGCGCCGATCAGGATCCCATCCACATCGCCGAAGGCGCCATCGACGCCGCCCGCAAGAAGCATGTTGATGTGGTCATTCTCGACACGGCTGGCCGGCTGCATGTTGACGAGCAGATGATGGGCGAGATCGGGCGACTCCATAAGGCGGTGAGTCCGATCGAGACCCTGTTCGTGGTCGACTCCATGACCGGCCAGGACGCTGCCAATACCGCCAAGGCGTTCAATGACGCCCTGCCGCTGACCGGGGTGGTGCTCACCAAGACCGACGGTGATGCCCGCGGTGGTGCTGCGTTGTCAGTTCGTCACATCACTGGAAAGCCCATCAAGTTCCTCGGGGTGGGTGAGAAGAGTGATGCCCTGGAGCCATTCCATCCGGATCGGGTGGCGTCGCGGATTCTGGGTATGGGGGATGTGCTCTCCTTAATAGAGGAGGCGGAACGCAAGCTCGACCAGAAAAAAGCGCAGAAACTCACCACGAAGATCAAGAAAGGTAAGAGTTTCGATCTGGAAGATTTTCGTGACCAGATTCAGCAGATGAAGAACATGGGCGGTATCGGCGGGCTGCTCGACAAGCTGCCGGGCATGGGGCAGATGGCCCAAATGGCGCAACAGCAGGTCAATGACAAGAGCATTGGGCAGATGGAGGCAATCATCTGTTCGATGACGCCGAAAGAGCGCCGCTACCCCGATACCATTAACAATTCCCGCAAGCGACGGATCGCCGCCGGTTCCGGAACCCAGATTCAGGACATCAACCGATTGCTGAAGCAGCATAAGCAGATGCAGAAAATGATGAAGAAATTCAGCAAGAAAGGTGCGATGGCCAACATGATGCGTGGTATGGGTGGAATGATGCCGCCGGGTGGCGGCATGCCGCCCTTTGGCCGGATGTAAAAATCAGCGGTGCCCCAGGCGCATTAGCTGTTTTCTTTGGCGCTTTTTTGACATAGAATAGCGCCCCTTTCGAGTATGGGTCTTCGTATCGGCCGTCAGCGGCCTGGTGCGAATCGTACAAAGTTCGTACAACTGAACAGGATATTGGTCGAAATGGTAACAATCCGTTTGGCTCGTGGTGGCTCCAAGAAGCGCCCGTTCTACCATCTGACAGTCACTGACAGCCGCAACTCCCGCGACGGTCGTTTTATTGAGCGTGTCGGCTTCTTTAATCCGGTCGCCCGTGGCCAGGAAGAGCGTCTGCGTGTAGATCGTGATCGTGTTAACTACTGGCTCGGCCAGGGTGCCCAGACCAGCGATCGTGTTGCTCAACTGCTGAAAGGCGCCGAGTAAGTTCGATTTGGGCCGGGGTGGTGGCATGACACAGCGTTCGCAGGAAACTGTGATTGGCCGAATTTCCTCGGTGTATGGCGTCAAGGGATGGTTGAAGGTCTATTCCTATACCGATCCCATCGACGGCATTCTGAATTACCCTGACTGGACCCTGGTCCAGGATGGGCGGCGAAAGCCAATCAGGCTTGAAGATGGTCGCCGGCATGGGCCAGGCATCGTCGTCAAGCTGACCGGCGTCGGAGACCGGGAGGTGGCGCGCGGTTATTGCGGAGCCGACATCGTCGTGCCGACCGAATCGTTGCCAGAGCTGCCCGAAGGTGAGTTCTACTGGCACCAGCTGGAAGGGTTGACGGTATCGACGGTGGCTGGCGATTGCCTGGGGCAGGTACACCACTTGATGGAAACCGGTTCCAACGACGTATTGGTGGTTCGGGCGAATGCTGAATCCATCGATCAGCGGGAGCGCTTGATTCCCTACCTCCCTGATCAGGTGGTCCGGGAGATAGATCTTGCTGCCGGAACCCTGGTGGTGGATTGGGACCCGGAGTTCTGACGGGTGTGGATCAGCGCAATTAGCCTGTTCCCGGAGATGTTCGGAGCGGTCACGGACGTTGGCATCACTGGCCGGGCGGTTCGGGACGGCCTGCTCAAGTTCGAATGCTGGAATCCCCGGGATTTCACGCATGACCGGCATCGCACCGTGGATGATCGGCCCTATGGTGGCGGTCCAGGGATGCTGATGAAGATTCAGCCCCTGCGGGATGCGATACATGCCGCTCGGGACGCTGCGCCAGGTAAGGCTTGCGTGGTGTATCTTTCGCCCCAGGGTGAAACCCTGAATCAGTCGGTGGTGGAGTCGCTGGCTGCGGCGGAAAACCTGATTCTGGTGGCCGGGCGTTACGAAGGTGTTGATGAACGCCTGATCATGACGGAAGTCGATCGGGAAGTGTCGCTGGGCGATTTCGTATTGTCCGGTGGCGAGCTGGCAGCCATGTCAGTAATTGATGCGGTTACACGCCTCATCCCCGGAGCGCTGGGTCATGCGCAGTCGGCAGAGCAGGACTCGTTTGCCGACGGTTTGCTGGATTGTCCGCACTACACCCGACCGGAAGTTTACGAAGGTTTGGCGGTGCCGGACGTGTTACTAGGCGGTCACCATGACCAGATCCGGCGTTGGCGACTGAAGCAGTCGTTGAGGCGAACCTGGGAGCGACGCCCCGACCTGCTGAAAGAGCGGGTGTTTACGGACGAAGAGCGTGAGCTGCTGGACGAAATTTTAAATGAACCGGGTGCCTCTGAGTGATCAGGGCATTAAGAGATTGGGTATCAGGAGCAATACGATGAGCGGCAAGAACAACATCATCAGTCAGATTGAAGCAGAACAGATGACCAAGGAAATCCCAGCGTTCGCGCCGGGTGATACCGTGGTTATTCAGGTGCGGGTCACCGAAGGTAACCGTGAGCGTCTGCAGGCGTTCGAAGGCGTGGTTATCGGCAAGCGTAACCGTGGTCTGAACTCCGCCTTTACCGTTCGTAAGATTTCCTACGGTGTGGGCGTTGAGCGTACTTTCCAGACCTACTCCAAGCTGGTCGACAGCATCACTGTCAAGCGTCGTGGTGACGTGCGTCAGGCCAAGCTGTACTACCTGCGTGACCTGTCCGGTAAGGCTGCTCGTATCAAAGAGAAGCTGGGCTGATTCGCTCCACCCCGGAGTGATCGGTGGGCCGGACGCAGGGTGTTCGGCATGGTTAAAAAAGGCAGCCCAAGGCTGCCTTTTTTGCGTCTGGCGGGGGCGGATTGACGGGGCTGATGAGCGGGGCTGATGAACAGGGGTGCTGATTGACTGAGGCGATCAATGCGGAAGCGGCGGAGCTGATTGAGCGGTTTTGCGATGCACTCTGGCTCGAAGAAGGGCTTGGGGACAATACCCGTTCGGCCTATCGCAGCGATTTACGGCGTCTAGCGGAATGGTTGGCGAGCCGCAAGCCGGTCAAGCCGTTATCGGCGGTCACCCGAAGCGATCTGCTGGAATGGATTTCGAGGGGCATGGTGGACGGCCGGAAAAGCTCTACGGCCGCGCGCAGGCTGTCGTGTTTGCGCCGTTTCTATCGTTACCTGCTGCGGGAAGGGGTGATTGGGGAGGATCCCACGCTCCGCATTGACAGCCCGAAGTTACCCAGGCGTTTGCCGGACACGCTTTCCGAATCCGATGTTGAGGCACTGCTGGAGGAACCTGACCCGGAAGTTGCCATCGAGTTGCGGGATAAGGCCATGCTGGAGATTCTTTACGGGTGTGGTCTACGGGTGACGGAGCTGGTTACCCTGCGGGTGGATCAGGTGAACCTGCGCCAGGGGGTGGTGCGGATCACCGGCAAGGGCGATAAGGACCGCCTGGTGCCGCTGGGGGAGGAGGGCGTCGACTGGCTCCTGCGGTACATGAAAGCGAGCCGCGCCGTGCTGCTGAAGGGCCGCGCCAGCGATGATCTGTTTCCCGGTAACCGTGCCTCTGCCATGACCCGGCAGGCGTTCTGGCACCGCATTAAACAGTATGCGGTGCGGGCGGGCATTCACCAGCACCTGTCGCCTCACACCCTGCGCCACGCCTTTGCCACCCACCTGTTGAATCATGGCGCCGATCTGCGGGTGGTGCAGATGCTGCTTGGCCATTCCGACCTGTCCACCACCCAGATCTACACCCATGTGGCGCGCCAGCGGCTGCAGTCGCTGCACCGTGACCACCACCCCCGAGGTTAGGCAGCGCGCCGCTGGCTTGGTACAGTGGGCGGCAGCGCAGTGAATGAACTTTTGCCGGCATTTGAGGTCGCAAAAGATTCAGGATTGGCCGGAAGCGTCCGGTCTGCAGCCCAGCGTGCTGGGCAACAACAATAGGATCCACTATGTCGAGTTTTAAGAATATTGCCCAGCAGTTGCCGTCGCTGACCATGATCCTGGCCCTGGCGGCCAGTGGAGCCTCCTGGGCGGGGGAGGTGGAAGATGACCTGGCCAAACGGCTGTCGGAGTCGTTGCCGGCGCTGGGGCGAGTGACCGTGGAGCCTTCCCCGGCACCGGGGTTGTACAAGGTGGTCAGTGAGCAGAAGGAGCTGATTTACGCCACGGAGGATGGTCAGTTTTTCTTCAGCGGTGAGTTGCTGCAGCTGACGGGTGATGGCTTGGTCAATCTCTCTGAGAACGCCCGGGCCGAGATTCGCGTAGCGTCGCTGGCCGAGCTGGGTCAGGAGGGCATTATCCGGTTCCAGGCCGAGGGTGAAGAGAAGGCACAGATCAATGTGTTCACCGACATTGATTGTGGTTACTGTCGCAAGCTGCACAGTGAAGTGCCGCAACTCAACGCGCTGGGGATTACCGTCAATTATTACGGCTTCCCCCGCAGTGGGCCCAATACGCCTTCGTTCGCCAAATACGAGTCGGTGTGGTGTGCCGACGATCAGCAGGCCTCAATGGATGCCGCCAAGCTGGGGCAGAGTGTCACGCCTGCCAGCTGTGCCAACCCGGTGCTGGAGCAGTATCGGCTGGGCCGGCAGCTGGGCGTTACCGGAACCCCCGCCATCGTGCTGGAAGATGGCAACATGATTCGCGGTTATGTGCCCGCGGAACAGTTGGCCAAGGGGTTGGGGTTGCTCTAAACCCGCTTTTGCCGGCGGCCCTAACACAACGGGCTGCTTAATCGGTATACTAGGCGGCTCCAAAACTACGGAGTTGGCGAATGGCTGTGGTTAATCACCTCGGCAGTTTGCGGGCTTTCCAATCATCAGGATCAGAGGTGAAAGATTGAAAGACGTCAATGTCGGAATCTGCGGGCTGGGTACGGTAGGTGGCGGTACCTTTAATGTACTGAACCGGAATGCCAGCCAGATTGCTGGCCGGGCGGGCTGCAATATTCGAATCAGCCGGGTCGCGAGTCGCACCGCGCGGACCGATTTCGATCTGGGGGATATCCCTTTCACCACCGACATCTTCGATGTGGTCAATGATCCTGACGTGGACATCGTCGTCGAGCTGATCGGCGGTTATGAAACCGCCAAAGAACTGGTGATGGCGGCCATCAAGAACGGCAAACACGTGGTCACCGCCAACAAGGCCCTGATCGCGGTGCATGGCAATGAGATTTTCGAGGCCGCCGAAGCCAAGGGCGTGATTGTCGCGTTCGAAGCTGGCGTGGCGGGTGGCATCCCGGTCATTAAAGCCATGCGGGAAGGCCTGGCGGCCAACCGCATCGACTGGATTGCCGGCATCATCAATGGCACCGGCAACTTCATTCTCACCGAGATGCGTGCCGGACGAGAGTTTGGCGATGTGCTCAAGGAGGCGCAGCAACTCGGCTACGCCGAAGCGGACCCGACCTTCGATGTGGAAGGCATCGATGCCGCTCACAAGCTGACCATCCTGGCCTCCACCGGTTTTGGCGTGCCGCTGCAGTTCGAGCGGGCCTACACCGAGGGCATCTCCAGGATTACCCCCTACGACATCGCCCACGCCGAGATGCTCGGTTACCGGATCAAGCACCTGGGCATTGCTCGTCGTCGCGAGAATGGCATCGAGCTGCGTGTGCATCCGACGCTGGTGCCTCAGGAACACCTGATCGCCCAGGTGGACGGTGTCTTGAACGCGGTGCTGGTGGACGGCGATGCCGTGGGGCAGACGCTGTATTACGGTCCTGGCGCGGGCGATGAGGCCACTGCCTCCGCCGTCATCGCCGACGTGGTGGATGTCGCCCGTGCGGTGGCCACCGACAGTTCCCACCGGGTGCCCTACCTGGGCTTCTCCCAGGGTGCGCTGGAAGACTTGACCGTGCTGCCGATGGAAGACATTCAGTCCGCCTACTATTTGCGGATTCAAGCAGAGGACCACCCCGGCGTGCTGGCCAAGGTCGCTTCGATCCTCAGCGAGCATGGCATCAATATCGAGTCCATCGTTCAGAAGGAATCCGAACTGGAGGATGGCAAGATTCCCGTCATCATCCTGACCCACACCGTCCAGGAGCGCCAGATCAACCGGGCGATCGAGGATATCGAGGCGCTGGCCGACATTGAAGGTCAGGTCGTGCGTATTCGTGCAGAAAATTTCAGTTAACAGGAACACAGCGTGAGATATATCAGTACACGAGGCGAAGCCCCCGCCCTGGGGTTTGAGGATGTTCTGCTGACCGGCCTCGCTGGCGATGGCGGTCTTTATGTGCCGGAGTCTTTGCCGCACTTCAGCCTGGAGGAGATCCGCAGCTGGCGCGGTCTGTCCTACAGCGAGCTCGCCTTCAACGTGATGCATCCGTTTGTCGACGACGCCATTCCGGCGGACGATTTCCGGGCGATGCTGGATGAGACCTATCAGAAATTTTCCCACTCGGCGGTGGCCCCGCTGGTGCAGCTGGACAGCAACGAGTGGGTGATGGAGCTGTTCCGCGGCCCGACCCTGGCGTTCAAAGACTTCGCCCTGCAGCTGCTGGGCCGCTTGCTCGACTACGTGCTGGAGAAGCGCAAGCAGCACGTGGTGATCATGGGGGCGACCTCCGGCGATACCGGCTCCGCGGCCATTGAGGGCTGTCGGCATTGTGAGCATGTCGACATCTTTATTCTCCATCCCCATGAGCGGGTGTCCGAGGTGCAGCGTCGCCAGATGACCACCGTTCTGGGTGACAACATCCACAACATCGCGGTGCGCGGCAATTTTGATGACTGCCAGCGCATGGTCAAGGAAAGCTTCGGCGACCAGTCGTTCCTCGGCGGCAAGACGCAACTGGCGGCGGTGAACTCCATCAACTGGGCGCGGATCATGGCCCAGATTGTCTACTACTTCCAGGCGTCTCTCGCCCTGGGCGGTCCGGATCGCAGCCTGGCGTTCTCGGTGCCGACCGGTAACTTTGGTGATATTTTTGCCGGCTATCTGGCCAAGAAAATGGGCCTGCCCATTTCCCAGCTGGTGATTGCCACCAACCGCAATGACATCCTGCACCGCTTCATGAGCGGCAACAGGTATGAGCAGCATCAGCTGGAGCATACCCTGTCGCCAAGCATGGACATCATGGTGTCCAGTAACTTTGAGCGCCTGCTATTCGACCTCCATGGTCGTGACGGCGCCGCCGTCAAGGATTTGCTGGAACGTGCCCAGCAGGGGCCGGTGAGCATTGAGGACTACCGCTGGCGCAACGCCCGCAAGTTGTTCGACAGTGACGCGGTGGATGATCGCAGCACCTGCGACACCATTCGTCAGGTGTACGAGGAAACCGAATACCTGCTGGACCCCCACACCGCCATCGGCGTGCGTGCGGCCCGGAACTGTCGTCGGGACGCCAGTGTTCCCATGGTGACCCTGGGCACTGCCCATCCGGCGAAGTTCCCGGACGCCATTGCCGAGGCGGGTCTGACCATCAAGCCCCAGCTGCCGGGTCACATGGCGGATCTGTTTGAGCGCGAGGAGCGTTGCACCGTTCTGGACAACGACCTGAGCGCGGTACAGTCGTTCATGGCTGGCCACTGGAAGCACGCCTGACGGTAACCTGGTCCCTATGACCCCGAAAAAAATCCTACGCCGCCCCATCCCGGCTTCGCCGCCGGAATGGGGTGCGCACATCCCCCCGTTGCTGCGCAGGCTGTATGCCTCGCGTGGCGTCACCTCCGAACAGCAGCTCGGCTATGCCCTGAAGCAACTGGCGTCGCCGCTGGAATTGCGCGGCATTGAGCAGGCGGTGGCGTTGTTGGCTGAGGCCATCCGTAGCCATCAGCGGGTTCTGGTGCTGGGCGACTTTGACGCCGACGGCGCAACCAGCACGGCGGTGGCGGTGCTTGGGCTATCGATGCTCGGGCTCGGGGATGTGGATTTTCGGGTGCCGAGCCGGTTTGCCGATGGCTATGGCCTGACCCCGGGTATTCTGCATCGGCTACGGGACGAAGGCGCACTGCCGGATCTGTTGGTCACGGTGGATAACGGCATCTCGGCCATCGAAGGCGTGGCGGTTGCCCGGGAGCTGGGGGTTAAGGTGTTGATTACCGATCATCACCTGGCGGGGGAGTTGCTGCCCGACGCCGACGCCATCGTAAACCCCAATCAGCCGGGTTGCCCGTTCCTCAGCAAAAATGCCGCCGGTGTGGGCGTGATGTTCTACGTGCTCACCGCCCTGCGGCGGCACCTGCGGGAGGTGGGCGAATTGCCACAGCCTGAGCCCAATCTGGGCTCCCTGCTGGACCTGGTGGCGCTTGGCACTGTGGCCGATGTGGTGCCGCTGGATCACAACAACCGTATTTTCGTCGAACAGGGGCTGCGCCGCATCCGTCAGGGTCAGGCCCGCCCGGGAATCCTGGCGCTGCTGGAGGTGGCTGGCCGGGATCACAGTGCCATCAGCGCCACCGATCTCGGCTTTGTGGTGGGGCCGCGCCTCAATGCCGCCGGTCGCCTGGATGATATGAGTGTGGGTATTGCCTGCCTGCTGGCGGACGGCGCGGATGAGGCGCGCCGGTTGGCCACCGAGCTAGATACCTTCAACCGCGAGCGGCGTTCCATTGAGCGGGACATGAAAAGCCAGGCCCAGGATCTGCTGGCGTCCATGTCACTGGACCTGGACGGCCTGCCCTGGGGCTTGGCGCTGTTTGACCCCCAATGGCACCAGGGTGTGATCGGCATACTGGCGGCCCGGTTGCGGGAGCAGACCCATCGTCCGGTGATTGCGTTTGCGCCCGGCGAGGAGGGCGAAGAGCTCAAGGGCTCGGCGCGATCTATCCCGGGCCTGCATATTCGGGACGTCCTGGCGGTGGTGGACACCCGGCATCCCGGCATTCTGAAGAAGTTTGGCGGCCACGCCATGGCTGCCGGCATGACCATCGCCCGTCAGGACCTGGATGCCTTCGCCGCCGCCTTCGATGCGGTGGTGCGGGATACCATTACTGCCGACGACCTGGAAGCGGTAATCACCACCGACGGCCCGCTGGCACTCGAGGAAATGACCTTGGAAACCGCCAACCTGCTCCGGCGGGCGGGACCCTGGGGGCAGCATTTCCCCGAGCCGCTGTTCGACGGTGAATTTCAGGTCATCAGTCAGCGGGTGGTCGGTCAGAATCATCTCAAACTGGTGCTGCGGCCAGTCGGCGGTGGTGAGGTGGTGGACGCCATTGCCTTCAACACCGGTGCCGAGGTGCCGGATTACACCGCAACCGGAGCGCGAGTGGTGTACAAGCCGGATGCCAACACCTTCCGTGGCCGCACCTCTCTGCAGTTGCTGATCGACTATCTGGAGCCGGCCTCGGCACCGCATGGCTGATTGACGGGAATCTTCGCTCCCTGCCCGCTGCACAGGCTGATTTGCCCCCGGATTTCCGTTAAAATGCCGCGTCTGATCGATTACGCTTGCCCCCCTTTTTTATTGGCCGGTGGATGGCGAGCGCCACATTTCCCGAAGGTGAGAAGCGGTTTCATGGAAATCAATCCCATTGTGACAAAGATCAAAGAGCTTCGTGAGCGCACTGATGCGCTTAGGGGGTATCTTTGACTACGACCACCGCAGTGAACGGCTGGTTGAAGTAGAGCGCGAACTGGAAGAGCCCACCGTGTGGGACAACCCGGAGCGGGCCCAGGCGCTGGGCAAAGAGCGTTCGGATCTGGAACTGATCGTCAAGACCATCGACACCCTGACCTCGGGCCTGGAAGACGCCGAAGGCCTGCTGGAAATCGCGGTGGAAGAAGACGACGAGGCCACCGTCGAAGAGATTACCACCGATCTCGCAGCGCTGGACGGCGAACTGCAGAAGCTGGAATTCCGGCGGATGTTCTCCGGCGAGATGGACGCCAACAACGCCTACCTCGATATCCAGGCCGGTTCCGGTGGCACCGAGGCCCAGGACTGGGCCAACATGTTGCTGCGCATGTTCCTGCGCTGGGGTGAGCGGCACGGCTTCAAGACCGAAATTATCGAAGCCCAGGACGGAGAAGTGGCCGGCATCAAGAGTGCCACGGTGCATTTTCAGGGCGACTACGCCTATGGCTGGCTGCGTACCGAAACCGGTGTCCACCGCCTGGTGCGTAAATCCCCGTTCGATTCCGGCAATCGTCGTCACACCTCGTTCTCCTCAGTGTTCGTGTCGCCGGAAGTGGATGACAGCTTC
>JBFHLR010000010.1:0-34410 GCA_041594735.1 Marinobacter sp. | reverse complement strand
CGAACCGCAAGCTCAAGGTATTTTTCATCGATGACCACCGAAATCTTGATTTCGGAGGTGGAGATCATCTGGATGTTGATACCTTCGCGAGACAGTGCTTCAAACATTGTAGTCGCTACACCAGCATGCGAACGCATACCGACGCCAACAATGCTCACCTTGGCGATTTTGTTGTCACCACTGACTTCTTCGCGAGCGCCAAGCTCACGTGCCACCTGATCCAGCACTTCCTTGGCACGCTTGTAGTCGTTGCGATGGACGGTGAAGGTGAAATCGGTGTGGTTATCAGCACCCACGTTTTGAACGATCATATCGACTTCGATATTGGCGTCGCTGATCGGTTTCAAAATGTTCAGGGCGCTGCCCGGGGTATCCGGCACACCCGAAATGGTTAGTTTGGCTTCATCGCGATTAAACGCTATGCCGGAAACGACCGGTTGTTCCATGACGCTCTCATCCTCAAAAGTAATCAGGGTACCGCCGCCGTCCTGGAAACTGGACAGTACCCGCAGCGGCACATTGTACTTGCCAGCAAATTCTACGGAACGAATCTGGAGCACCTTCGAGCCCAGACTCGCCATTTCAATCATTTCTTCGAAGGTAATCCGATCCAGACGACGGGCGCTGTCCACGACCCGCGGATCGGTGGTATAGACGCCATCCACGTCGGTATAGATCTGACACTCATCCGCCTTCAGCGCCGCCGCCAGGGCGACGGCGGTGGTATCGGAGCCACCACGACCCAGTGTGGTGATGTTGCCGTGCTCGTCGGTGCCCTGGAATCCGGCCACCACCACCACGCGACCGGCATTCAGGTCTTCCCGCATGCGCTGCTCGTCAATCTGGCGGATCCTTGCCTTGGTGTGGGTGCTGTCGGTCAGGATACGGACCTGGCTACCGGTGTAGGAACGGGCTTCGCAACCGCGCTTCTGCAGTGCCATGGACAACAGGGCAATAGTAACCTGCTCGCCGGTGGAGACCAGCACATCCATTTCCCGTGGCGTCGGCTCTTCCATAATATTCTGGGCCAGGCTGATCAGGCGGTTGGTTTCCCCGCTCATCGCCGATACCACCACGACGACGTCGTGACCTTCTTTACGGAAGCGGCAGACCTTTTCGGCAACCGCTTCTATTCTTTCAGTGGTGCCTACAGAGGTGCCACCAAACTTCTGAACCAAAAGCGCCATTTCTTTCCCAACAATCGAATCAGGAACCCACGACGAACACCGGGTGTCGTCAATCAAAATTCAAACCGGCGGAATTATATACATCCGCCAGCTGACGTTAACAGTCTCTTAAGCAATGTTTTTGTCGATCCACTCGGCGACGCCTTCCAGCGCACCGGGCAATTTGGCCGGATCGCTACCACCGCCCTGGGCCATGTCCGGGCGTCCGCCGCCCTTGCCGTCCACCTGTGCGGCGAGATGCTTCATCAGGTCACCGGCCTTGATGCGGTTGGTGGCGGACTTGGTAACGCCGGCCACCAGGGTCACCTTACCCTCCTCGACGCTGGCCAGCACCACAACCCCTTCGCCCAGTTTGTTCTTGAGCTGGTCGGCGGTTTCCATCAGCGCCTTGCGGTCGGCACCGTCCAGTTCTGCCGCGACCACCTTCAGCCCCTTAACCTCAATGGCGGTCGCCGCCAGGTCCGAGCCGGCGGAACTGGCCAGCTTGGCCTTCAGCTGCTCCAGTTCTTTCTCCAGCTGGCGGGTGCGCTCAACGGCGCTCTGCACTTTCTCAACCACGCTTTCGCGGGAGCCCTTCACCAGCTGGGCGGTCTCTTTCAGCTTCTGATCCGTCTCGTCGATCCAGTTCAGCGCATTGAAACCGGTGACCGCCTCGATGCGGCGTACCCCAGAGGAGATCCCGCCTTCGGACACGATCTTCAGCAGGCCGATATCGCCGGTGCGGGACACGTGGGTGCCGCCACACAGCTCCACCGAATAGCGGTCGGTGCCCATGCTGAGCACCCGCACGCTGTCGCCGTACTTCTCGCCGAAGAGGGCCATCGCGCCTTTGGCCTGGGCCTGCTCCATGTCGGTGACTTCGGTTTCCACCTCGGTGTTGGCCAGGATCTGCTCGTTGACCTCGCGCTCGATCTCCTTCAACTGGGCCGGCGTGACGGCCTCGAAATGAGAGAAGTCAAAGCGCAGCTTGTCCGGGTCCACCAGGGAGCCCTTCTGGGTCACGTGCTCACCGAGCACCTTCCGCAACGTCGCATGCAACAGATGGGTGGCAGAGTGGTTCAGCGCAGTCGCCTGACGCCGGACATGATCGACCCGGGCATCCACTTCCAGACCCGGGAACACTTCGCCCTCGATCACGGTGCCGAGGTGAATGTGGTGATCCCCTTCCTTGCGGGTGTCGGTAACCTGAAAGCGACCACCGTTCCAGGTCAGCAGACCGGTGTCCCCCACCTGGCCACCCGACTCCGCGTAGAACGGCGTGCGCTCCAGCACCACAATGGCCTCATCACCGGCGCGGGCTGTTTTCTCCTCGCTGCCGACAATGACGGTGCGCACGGTTTCATGGCCGTCCACCACCTCGTAACCGGAGAATTCGGTCTTGCCTTCCAGCTTGAGGCCGGCATTGTAGTCGATGCCGAATTTACTGGCGGCGCGGGCGCGCTCTCGCTGGTCGTTCATGGCCTTTTCGTAGCCGTCGTAGTCCAGGGTCAGGCCACGCTCACGGGCAATGTCGTTGGTCAGATCCACCGGAAAACCGTAGGTATCGTACAGGGTAAAGACGGTTTCGCCTGGAATCTCGGAACCTTCGAGCCGGGCGATATCCTGCTCCAGCAGCTTCAGGCCCTTGTCCAGGGTCTTGGCGAACTGCTCTTCTTCCTGCAGCAGCACCTTTTCAATCTGTGCCTGGGTCCGGGCCAGTTCCGGGTAGGCCTCGCCCATTAGCGAGACCAGGGCCCCAACCAGTTTGTGGAAGAACGGGCCATTGGCCCCCAGCTTGTTGCCGTGCCGGGCGGCGCGACGAATGATGCGACGCAGCACGAAGCCACGCCCTTCGTTGGACGGCATCACCCCGTCGGCAATCAGGAACGAGCAGGAACGGATATGGTCCGCCACCACCCGCAGGGAGGCCTCGCTGGCGGCAACACCGCCAAGCACCTCGGAGGCTGCCTTCAGCAGGTTATCGAACAGGTCGATCTCGTAGTTGCTGTGAACCCCCTGCAACACTGCGGCGATTCGCTCCAGCCCCATGCCGGTATCCACCGACGGCTTGGGCAACGGCTGCATTTCCCCTGCCGCAGTGCGGTTGTACTGCATGAACACCACGTTCCAGATTTCGATGTAACGGTCACCGTCCTCCTCGGGGCTGCCGGGAGGACCACCGGCCACGTCGGGGCCATGGTCGTAGAAGATTTCGGTACAGGGACCGCAGGGGCCGGTGTCGCCCATCTGCCAGAAGTTATCGGAGGCGTAAGGGGCACCCTTGTTGTCGCCGATGCGGACGATACGCTCCTCCGGCACCCCCATTTCCCGGGACCAGATATCGAAGGCTTCGTCGTCGGACGCGTAGACCGTGATCCACAGCTTCTCTTTCGGCAGGTTGAGCCACTGATCGCCGGTCAGGAAAGTCCAGGCGAAATTGATCGCCTCGCGCTTGAAGTAATCACCGAAGCTGAAGTTGCCCAGCATTTCGAAGAAGGTGTGATGACGGGCGGTATAGCCAACGTTCTCCAGGTCGTTATGCTTGCCGCCGGCGCGGACACACTTCTGGGCGGTGGTGGCTCGGGTGTAGTCGCGCTTCTCGCGACCCAGGAACACATCCTTGAACTGGTTCATGCCCGCATTGGTAAACAGCAGGGTCGGGTCATCCGCAGGCACCAACGAGCTGCTCGCTACCACGGTGTGTCCCTGCTGTTTGAAGAAATCAAAAAAAGCCTGTCGCAATTCTGCGGTATTCATAACCCTGCCTTGATCCACATATCAGCCGTGCGCGGCCATTGGGTGAAAGTGAGTGCGCCGGAGCGTCGAGACGGCGCCGTCATGGGGAGGCGGGACGTCCGGTAGTGCAAATCCGCTACTCTAACATAGGCTGCCATGAGGAAAAATGAATAAGTGGCGGTTGGCGCTGAACTGCGGAATGGCTACAGCCCCGCTGCAATCGCCAGGCTCCTGCACCCGATCGCCAAACCGGTTATACTCGCCCACCCGAACCCCAGGCGGTACCGGACGGGTACCCGTGCACCAGGAGCTCTACATGCCCCGCAGATTTCATGACGACGACCAACTGCTGCCACCGGCCAATATGCTGCGACGGCTGCTTGCCATCATCTATGACGGCTTGATCAGCATTGCCGTACTCATGGTGACCTCCTGGGCCTACACCCTGGTCGCCGCCTCGGTGATTGGGTTCGAGCGTTATGAGGCCATGATGGAATCGGGCAGCCTGGAAGCGGACCCACTGCTCAGCAGTGTGCTGTTTATTGTGCTGTTCGTGTTCTTCGGCTATTTCTGGACCCGTTCGGGCCAGACCCTCGGCATGCAGGTCTGGCGCATCCGCATCCAGAACCCAAACGGCGTGTCGGTGAGCTGGGTACAAGCCCTCAAGCGGTTCATGGTGGCGGCCTGTGCGCTGTTTGCCGGTCTGCTGTGCCTGTACAACTGGGGCAGCTGGAGCCTGATCATCATCGGTCCGGCGGTGTTCGGGGTTTTCTTTCCATTTAACGGTGAGTCGCTGATCGACCGTCTCTCCCGCACCCAGGTGGTGCGGGTACCAACGCCGGTCAAAAAATCCACCGAACGCTGAGCCGCCTCCAAACAGCATCTGAACCGCCTCTGCGCGCCTTTCGGGGCTTTCAGGGGCGCGCTAACCCGCCCGACGCATCAATAGCGCCCCCACCACCGCGCTAATGGCGATGGGCACCAGGACGGCAATCACCGGATTGAAACCGAATACCAGGCTCATCGGCCCCAGCAAGTCCTGCATGTATTTGAACAGCAGCCCCACAATCAGCCCGGTGAAGACCCGAAAGCCCATGGTCACCGAACGCAGCGGGCCGAAAATGAAAGAAATCGCCACCAGCACCATTACCGCCGTGCCCACCGGCATCAGCACTTTCTTCCAGAACGCCAGCCAGTAGTTGGCCGCGTTCAACTCCTGCTCATCCAGGTACGAGGCATAGGTGAAAAGCCCGGTAACCGACAGGTTTTCCGGCTTCACAATCAGCACGCTCAGTACCTGCGGCGACAAACCGGTGTCCCAGCGAACCTGGCGCCGTGCCTCCCGCTCGGTGGCGACATCACCAAAATGGGTGGTACGAACGTTCTGCAGCAACCAGTGATCGCCCTGGTAGATGGCCCGGGCGGCAAACGTGGCCTTTTCCATGGCTCGACGGTCCGAAAACTCGAACAGCGACACCCCGTGCAGCACACCATTCGGTTCCACCGCGTTGAGGTGGATGAAGGTGTCCCCCTCCCGATGCCAGATCCCCCCGGAAGACGCGATGTTGTGGCTGGCCCCCTGGGCAATCGCTTTCTGGCTTTGTGCCATACGCTCCAAAGGCGGCGCCACATACTCACCGATCATCAAACCGATGATGACCACCACCAGGGTTGGCTTCATCGCCGACCAGACGATGCGGCGGATGGACACCCCGGCGGCGCGAATGACCGTCAGCTCGGAGGAACTGGCCATGGCGCCTAGCCCCACCAGACAGCCCATGAAGGCCCCCAGTGGCAGGTAATCGTAGATTCGTCGCGGCACGGTCATCAGCACGTACAGCAGAGCCTGCGGCGTCTGATACTGCGCCTTGGCATCATCCAGCTCGGCGATAAAGGCAAAAATCAGATCCAGCGACAGCACCACCACCATCACCAACAGCGTGGCCCCACCGACGGTGCGCATCACGTAGTTGTCGAGCTTACGCACTTTGCCGGCCCTCCCTGGTCAAGCGGCGGCGATGCCACCACGGCGGCCCGAACTGCAGCCACAGAGCCAGCGCCAGGAACAGCGCGTGCACCCACATCATGCCGATCCACTCCGGCACCTTGCCGTCCTCGACGGCGTCCCGGGCTACGATCAGCAGGCCCAGGTAAACGATGTACACCAACATAGCCGGCAACAGGTGGAAGAACCGGCCCTGACGCGGGTTCACCCGGCTCAGGCGCACCGCTAGCAGGGTCACGATGGGAACGATCAGCGGCAACGAGAATCGCCAGTGCAACATCGCCCGGTGTTCCGGGTCGTCCGACGCCATCAACTCCAGGGTGCTGATGGCTTCATCCAGCTGCCGATCCCGCGCACTGCCGGCCTGAACCTTCAAGCCGTAGGCATCAAACGTGGTCACCTGATAATCCAGTTTGCCGGGCATGCCCTGGTAGCGGGAGCCGCCTTCCAGTATCAGGAAGCGGCTGCCGGTCTCACTGTCGAGGAATTGGGAACCGACATCCGCGGTAATAATCGTCAACCCCGGCTCCCCCCGGGAGTACTCGGCGATGAAAACGCCCTGCAGTTCGCGCTTGTCGTCGCTGAGCGCCTCGGTGTAGGTCACCCGCCCGCCCGATGACAGGTCCTGGAAACGACCGGGCGCCAGCATTTCGAATTCGGTGGCCTTGCGTTGATCATTGAAAATCTGCTCCACCTGTTTCATCCCCCAGGGGGAGAGGTACAGACTCATGCTCCCGACAATCACCATCACGATCAGGCTACCGATCAGCGTCTGGGTGATGATCTGCCGGTCACTGACCCCGCAGGCAAACAGCACGGTCATCTCGCTTTCCAGGTACATGCGACCGTAGGCCAGCAGAACCCCGATAAAAAAGCCCAGCGGCAGGATCAGCTCCAGAAAGCCCGGGAATCGGTATGCCATGATCTGGAACAGCACATCGCCCGCCAGTTCCCCGGCGGCAGCGTCCGCCAGGTACTTGATAAAGCGACCGCTCATAAATACCAGCAGCAAGACGCCGGACACCGCCAACATGCTGATCATGACTTGTCGAGTCAGGTAACGGAAAACTATGCTCAAAGCAGTCTCTTCAGGTAGCGGGTTGGATGTTGGGTGCAACGATCAAATTGTGGGGTATTCTAAGTAACCTGACCCGGGAATGACAGACCAGCCTGCGCCATTAGAGTAGAAGCGTTTCAAGAGGAAGCGCTTGATAAATTTCACCTTAGCCCCAATGCTAAGGTCCCTGAAAATCGTCGTGGCCGCCGCTCACCGGGGCCAACCAAACCACCAGATTCGGGAGTTGCCATGAATTTCACCCTGAGCAGTAAAACCGTTGCCAGCCTAAAAGCCGATTGCATCGTGGTCGCGGTGCCTGAAAATGGCGACTGGCCTGCCTCCACCCTCGCGGTGGACGAGGCCCTGGGCGGGCTGCTGCGTCAGCTGCACAAGAGTGGCGACATCACCGGCAAGAACGGCAACTGCCTGCTAATTCCGGTAACGGGGCAGCCCTGGCCTCGGGTTCTGGTGGTGGGCACCGGTGCCGACAACGAACGCACTCCGACCAACTACCGCAAGGCGCTGATTGCCGCCGTGGGCCAGTTCAAGGACGGCGCCGCTGGCCACGTGGCCATGGCCCTCGCCGACACCCCGACCACCGGCGACGAACAGGCCCAGTCCGAAGCGGCCCGTCTCAACCTGATTGGCCGCACCCTTGAGGACCAGCTCTACACCTTTAATGCCTACAAGAGCGGCAAGCCCCCGGTGCGCAAACTCAAGAAGGTGACCGTGCTCGCCTCCGGCGCCACCAAGCCGCTCAAAAGCGCCTTTGAACTGGGCCTGGCCACCGGACGCGGCATGAACTTCACCCGCGACCTGGGCAACACACCGCCCAACATCTGCCACCCGAGCTGGCTGGCCGAACAGGCCGAAAAGCTGGCCCAGGAACACGACCTCATCGAGACGGAAATTCTTGACGAGAAACAAATGAAAAAGCTGGGCATGAACACGCTACTCGCCGTTGCCGCAGGCAGTACCCAGCCTGCCCGCCTGATCATCATGGAATACCGCGGCGGTAACGCCAAAGACAAGCCCCATGTCCTGGTGGGCAAAGGCATTACCTTCGACACCGGCGGCATCAGCCTGAAGCCCGGCGAAGGCATGGATGAAATGAAGTACGACATGGGTGGCTCCGCCTCGGTCTTCGGTGCCATGCAGGTGCTGGCGGAGACCAAGCCCAAGATCAACGTGGTGGCTGTGATTGCCGCGGCCGAGAACATGCCGGATGGCGGCGCGGCCCGCCCCGGCGACATAGTCACCTCCATGTCAGGACTGACCGTCGAAATCCTCAATACCGATGCCGAGGGCCGGCTGGTTCTGTGCGACGCCCTCACCTACGTCAAGCGCTTCGACCCGGAAGTGGTGATCGACCTGGCCACCCTCACCGGCGCCTGCATCATCGCCCTGGGCAATCACGCCACCGGCCTGCTCAGTAACGACGATGACCTGGCCAACGAGCTGCTGGCCTGTGGTGAGCGGGCCTGTGACCGGGCCTGGCGCCTGCCGCTCTGGGACGAATACCAGTCTCAGCTCGACAGCAACTTTGCCGATATGCAAAACATTGGCGGTCGCCCCGCGGGCACCATCACCGCGGCGTGCTTCCTGTCCCGTTTCACCAAGGAATACCGCTGGGCCCACCTGGACATTGCCGGCACCGCCTGGCATTCCGGCAAGGCCAAAGGCTCCTCGGGCCGCCCGGTTCCACTGCTGGTTGACTACCTGATGTCCCATGCCAGCCAATAACCCCGGCAAGGCTGACCAGGATCACCGGAACCAGTCATACTGGTTCCACATCCTGGCCCAGAACACCCCCGCCGCCCGCAATCTCCACGCCGTGCGCCTGGTGGACAAAGCCTGGCAGCAGGGCGACCGGGTCTGCATTGTCTGCGACAGCCCGGAGCAGGCTCAGGCGCTGGACGACCTGCTGTGGCAGTTCAGTCCCGAGGCGTTCATCCCTCACAGTGTGATGGCCGATGCGGCCGACGCCTGTACCGATCCCGTGGGCATCCTGCTATGCCCGCCGGCGCCCGAAGACTGGGATACCGTGGTGATGCTCTCCGCCACCCTGCCGGCCAATGCCGAGCGTTTCAATCGGCTGGCACTGGTGGCCCACAATGATCCTGGCGTGCTGAACCAGGCCCGCGCCCATTACAAACAGCTGCGAGCGCTGGGAATCGAACCACGGGTGCATGATTTCCGCAAGCGCCAGGGAGCCTCCGAATAGCCCTGACGGCCCCGGACGACGCGCCATCGCCCATCCCGCCCCTGGCCAGCCGGGGGGTTCGCCGCGTCACCGGCGACCATGTATAATTGCGGCTCCAAAGAAGCTTCCGAATTCCATTAACCAACCCGGTCACCAGCAAAACCCATGGAAAAAACCTACCAGCCAGAAAACATCGAGCGCCAGTGGTACGAAAACTGGGAATCCAAAGGTTACTTCCGCCCCTCCGGCGAGGGTGAGAGCTACACCATCATGATTCCGCCACCCAACGTCACCGGCAGTCTGCACATGGGCCACGCGTTCCAGCACACCATTATGGACACGCTCACCCGCTACAAGCGCATGCAGGGCAACAACACCCTGTGGCAGGTAGGCACCGACCATGCCGGCATCGCCACCCAGATGGTGGTGGAACGGAAACTGGCGGTCGAGGAAGAGAAAACCCGCCACGACCTGGGCCGGGACGAGTTCATCAAACGCATCTGGGACTGGAAAGATCATTCCGGCGGCACCATCACCCGCCAGATGCGCCGTCTGGGTAACTCCGTGGACTGGGACCACGAACGCTTCACCATGGACGACGGCTTCTACAAGGCGGTTCAGGAAGTCTTTATCCGCCTGTACGACGAAGGCCTGATCTACCGCGGCAAGCGACTGGTAAACTGGGACCCGAAACTGCACACCGCCATTTCCGACCTGGAAGTGGAGAACAAGGAAGAGAAAGGCCACTTCTGGCACCTGCGTTACCCCCTGGCGGGCGGTGTCAGCACCAAAGACGGTAAAGATTACCTGGTGGTGGCCACCACCCGGCCGGAAACCATGCTGGGGGATACCGCGGTTGCCGTTCACCCGGACGACGAACGCTACCAGCATCTGATCGGCCAGAAGGTCCTGCTACCCTTGGTAAACCGGGAAATCCCCATCGTAGCCGACCACCACGCCGACCCGGAAAAGGGCAGCGGCTGCGTCAAGATCACCCCGGCCCACGACTTCAATGACTACGCCGTTGGCAAGCGTAACCAGCTGCCGATGATCAATGTCATGACCCAGGACGCCAACATTCGCGACGTCGCCGAGGTGTTCAACTCCGACGGCACCGCCAACAGCGACATCGACGGCACCCTGCCCGCCGCCTACGCCGGCAAAACCCGCGAGGAAGCCCGTAAACTGATCGTTGCCGATCTGGACACCGCCGGCCTGCTGGAACAGGTGGAAGACCACGTGCTGAGCGTGCCCCGCGGCGACCGTTCCGGCCTGATCATCGAACCGATGCTGACCGATCAGTGGTTCGCCGACGCCAAGACCCTGGCCAAGCCGGCAATCGAAGCAGTAGAAGACGGCCGCATCGAGTTCGTGCCCAAGCAATACGAGAACATGTATTTCTCCTGGATGCGGGACATCCAGGACTGGTGTATCTCCCGCCAGCTGTGGTGGGGCCACCGCATTCCGGCCTGGTACGACGCGGAGGGCAACATCTACGTTGGCCGTGACGAAGCCGGCGTGCGCGAAAAATACGGCCTGACTGCCGAGCTGGCACTGAGCCAGGACGAGGACGTGCTGGATACCTGGTTCTCCTCCGCCCTGTGGACCTTCGGCACCCTGGGCTGGCCGGAAAACACCGACCGCCTGCAGACCTTCCACCCCACCGACGTACTGGTGACCGGGTTCGACATCATTTTCTTCTGGGTCGCCCGGATGATCATGATGACCATGCACCTGGTCAAGAACGACGACGGCACCCCCCAGGTGCCCTTCAAGACCGTTTACGTGACCGGTCTGATCCGCGACGAACACGGCCAGAAGATGTCCAAGTCCAAGGGTAACGTACTGGATCCGCTGGACATGATTGACGGAATTGAGCTGGATGCCCTGCTGGAGAAACGCACCGGCAACATGATGCAGCCGCAGCTGGCCGAGAAGATCGGCAAGCGCACCCAGAAGGAATTCCCGGAGGGCATCGCCGCCCACGGCACCGATGCGCTGCGTTTCACCCTGGCGGCGATGGCCACCACCGGTCGCGACATCAACTGGGACATGAAGCGCCTGGAAGGCTACCGCAACTTCTGCAACAAACTGTGGAACGCCGCCCGCTACGTACTGATGAACACCGAGGGCGAGGACTGCGGCATCGACAACGAGGCGGTGGAACTGTCCCTGGCCGATCGCTGGATCATCGGTGAGCTGCAACATTGCGAGCAGGAAGTGACCCGCCACCTGGAGCAGTACCGCTTCGACCTGGCTTCTCACACCCTGTACGAGTTCATCTGGAACGAATACTGCGACTGGTACCTGGAGTTGTCCAAGCCGGCGCTGAACGACGAGGCGGCAACGGTCGAGGCCAAACGCGGCACCCGCCGCACGCTCGTTCGTGTGCTGGAGGCTGTGCTGCGCCTGGCGCACCCGATCATGCCGTTCATCACAGAGGAAATCTGGCAACGCATCGCGCCGCTGGCCGGCAAGCAGGGCGACAGCATCATGCTGCAGCCCTACCCGCAGTCCGACAGCAGCCGGCAGGACGATGCGGTAGCGGCAGACATCGAATGGCTCAAGGGGGTGATCGTGGCGGTGCGGAACATCCGCGGCGAGATGAACATTTCCCCCGCCAAACGAATTCCGGTACTGCTGCGTGGTACCAGTGCCGACGACCAACGGCGGATGAACGACAACCGCCAGTTCCTGATCTCCCTGGCCAAGCTGGAAAGCCTGGAGTGGTTCGACGGCGGCGAGGCGCCCATGTCCGCCACCCAGCTAGTGGGCGAGATGGAAGTACTGGTGCCCATGGCCGGACTGATCGACAAGACCGCGGAACTGGCGCGCCTGGACAAGGAACTTGACCGTCTGGGCAAGGAAATTGGCCGTCTGCAAGGCAAGCTCGGCAATGAGAAGTTCACCGCCAAGGCCCCGGCCGAGGTAGTAGAAAAGGAGCAGGAAAAACTCCGTGACGCCCAGGGCAGCCAGAGCCGGCTCAGTGAACAACGGCAAGCGATAGAGGCCATGTAAACCATGAGGGCACCGCACAACCCCAATCTTGCCGGCGTTCGCGACGGCAAGATCCTGATTCTTGGGGCCGGTGCCATGGGCCGCCTGTGGGCAGCGTCACTGCCCATGGGCACGGCCAGATTTCTCCGCCGCAGCGACAGCGTGGCCTCAGACTGCCAGTTCTACTTCCAGCCCATGGACGGTAAACGCCGCGCCGTCACCATCACGTATTGCGACCCAGCGGATGTGGTGGATGTCCGGCTGCTGCTGGTCACCACCAAAGCGCCAGTAACTTTGCCGGCGCTGCAGGAGCAGCTCGCCGATCTGCACCCCTCCATTCCCATCGTGTTGTTCCAGAATGGCCTGGGCAGCCAACAGGAGGTCGTCAAACACTGGCCTCACCGGCCGATTCTCGCCGCCAGCACCACGGAGGCGGCCAACCGACCATCACCGGAATCCATCGTGCATGCAGGCATTGGTCACACCTGGATTGGCGCCCTGACCCAGCTGGGGCACGCCTGCCTGCAGGAAGTTGTACTACAGCTGTCACGGGCCCCGCTGACGGTCACCGCTGAAGCAAACATCCAGTCCAGGCTGTGGCAGAAACTGGTGATCAACGCCGGCATCAATCCATTCACCGCGCTGCTGGATTGCCCCAACGGCGAGATTCTGAATCAACCCCTGTATGGCCAGTACATTGATCCACTGTGCGAGGAACTGCACCAACTGATGGTAGCGGAAGGCCTGGATGCGCCGCCGGCCAGGCAGCTGCGGGCAACCATCGAAGCCGTTGCCAGATCCACCGCCCGTAACACCTCCTCCATGCGCAGCGATGTACTCAAGGGTCAGCTGACCGAAATTGACTACATCAACGGCTACGTCGCCCGTCGTGGCGGCGAACTCGGGCTGGAGATGCCCGTGAATCGTATGCTGACCGACAGCGTGAAGATGCTGTCCAATGATTTCAGGCAACGCTGATTGCCGACCACCCAACAGGAACGAATCATGGGCAACCGACTGTCAAAAATCTATACCCGTACCGGCGATGATGGCACCACCGGCCTGGCCGATGGCAGCCGGGTTGGCAAACATTCGTTGCGAGTGGAGGCGCTCGGCACGGTTGATGAGGTAAACAGCCACATTGGCGTATTGATTGAATGCCTGGCCGACGACGATGCGGTGACCCCGATGTTGCAGCGAATCCAGCATCACCTGTTTGATCTGGGTGGCGAGTTCGCCATTCCCGACAGCGCGCTCATCAGCGCCGATCATGTCCAGTGGCTGGAAACCCGGCTCGATGAACTCAATGCCGACCTTCCCTACCTGAAGAACTTCATCCTGCCCGGAGGATCAATGCCAGCGGCTCAGTGCCATCTGGCCAGAGCGGTGAGCCGGCGCGCCGAGCGCGTAGTGGTGGCACTGGCCGAGGAGGAAAGCATCAATGCTTTTGGTCGGCAATACCTGAACCGCCTGTCAGACCTGCTGTTCGTGCTGGCCCGGGTGTTGGCCCGCCGTGAGGGTGCCCAGGAGGTGCTCTGGGAACAGCACAAGGCCAAACTGCCCGGGCACTAGCCCCGGCCCGCTCACACCCGGAACGCTTCGACCGTTCGCTGCAGCGACGCCGTCAGGTCTGACATTTCCCGGGATGCCCCCAGCGTCTCCTCGGCGTTGGCTGCGGTGCGCTGCCCCAGCTCGCCAATCTCTTCCACGTTGGTGTTGACGTTTTTCGCGACCGCCGCCTGCTCTTCGGCAGCCTGGGCGATCTGGTGACTCATATCGACTATGGTGGAAATGCCATGGGCAATCCGGTCCAGCGCCTCGGTTACCTGAGAGGACTTGGTGACCGTAGTCTCGGTCACCTCATGACTGTTGGTCATCGCCGATACGGCATCCTTCACGCCGCTCTGGAGCCGGGAAATCATGCCTTCGATTTCTTCCGTCGATTTGTGGGTGCGCTGAGACAGTGACCGCACCTCGTCTGCCACCACCGCGAACCCCCGGCCCTGCTCGCCGGCCCGGGCGGCCTCAATGGCAGCATTCAGCGCCAGCAGGTTGGTCTGCTCGGCAATGGCTTTGATCTCCACCAGCACCTGGCTGATGCTGTCGCTGTCTTCGCTGACGCGGTTGATTACTTTCACCGCATCGTCGATTTCAGACGCCAGCCGGTTGATCGTGCCCACGGTGTCCGCCACCACCTGCCGACCGGTCTCCGTGTCCTGCTCCGCGTTATTGGCGCTGTCCGACACCCGCAGGGCGCTCTCGGCAACTTCCTGCACCGCATCCACCATCTGATGCATGGCGTCGGTGATCTGATTGGTCTCGTCCATTTGCCGCGCCGAGGCTTCACTGCTCATCGTGGCGGTGTCATTGACCCGGCTCGCCTGTCGATCCACATCTTGGGTGGTAGCGCTTACCGAGCGAATCAGATCCGCCATCTTGGAGGTCATGTTATTGAACTCGGTGGTGAGCTGACCCAGCTCGTCCCGGTTGTCCAGGTCGATGCGCACCGTCATGTCACCCGCGGCAACCGTGCGCGCAGCATGGCTAAATCCGGCGATGGCGGTGCGCACGGAGACGAAGAAGCCAACATAGAGGTATACAACAACCAGCAATACCACCAGCAGCACCAAAAAAATCAGGCTTCGTTGCGCCTTCTCGGCAACCAGACGTTCCTTGAGGTTCTGCTCGACCACGTCAAAGATGACGTCATGGAGGTCATTAAGATGGTTGAACTGATCCTCAATGACCCGATTAAAATCGGCCCAGGGCATTTCCAGTCGCATGGGAGTGATGATATTCAGGTCCAAGGCCTCACGGGCCCGGATCAGGCTCGAAGACACTGCGGCAATGCTCTCGCCGCCGCGACGGCCAAACTGGCTGGAGGCGCCTGCGGCCATGGTGAGGCTTGGCTCCAATAATGCCTGACGGTTGGTCATGGCATCAAAAATCTCGTTCAGGGTATCGCTCAGGGCATATCCCACCTGCCCCTCGTTCAACGCGTAGATGCCGAAAGCCCGCGCCTTGCCCATCACATCGCGGGTATCCTGGGAGGATTCCTCAACCAGCTTGAGCAGTGCCAGATTTTCGCTGGCGCTGTCATGGCCGAGGCCAGAAAGTTCCAGTGTGGCCGCCATCAGGGCCCGGGCCTTCTGCGCGAATTCCTGGTAATAGGTGAACTGAGGCATGATATTGCCCTGATAGCCGTCCTCCCGGCGCAGCTTGCTCCATTCACCTTGCAGCCCTTCGATCTGCTGGCGCCAACTACCGTCCTCATCAAACGCCACGGTCTTGCCCAACAAGGACTCGAATACCTCATCAACCACCTGAGCCGCCTGCTCTGAGCGGTCCAGCAGGGTCTGGTTGTTTTTCATCTTGCCGGGCGCCCGGAGATCCCGGTAGCGGTAGGCCGCGTTCAACAGCCGATCCACCTCTCTCACCTGGTCCAGCCCCTCGACTTCCTCGGTCAGTGTGCCGACCGATTTATTAAGCTCGCTCACCACCAGATAGGACAAGCCACCAATGGGTAGTAGAAACAGGATGCTGATGAGACTGAACTTGTAGAACATGGGCAGCCGGTTCATAAGCGAAACGGCGGGGTAGATGAAAGTGTTCACGGAGTAGTTCCCCCAAACGGAACAGCTGCTTGGACATCGAATTCAGGAGCCCCGGCAAACTCTGAACGTCTCTGAGGGTGCTGAGCGCGGTGGCTGCCAGGCGCGGCTCACAGGCAGTGGCCGGCGCTCCAGGCAAGCACCGAATCGGCGACCTTCAGAGCAAGCCTTCAATGGCGTTCAGAGCTGGACATAATCCGGAGCGACTCAGAGGCTCCCTAGTTATTATTCAGGCAAGCCAGGAATAGAATCCAAGGCACCTGAGATAGTTGTCGTCCGATTCTCGCAAATCTTGAGAGCTTTTTATTGTAAATTTTGGCAACAACGTCGGTTTTTCAACGGAGAACGACAGCCAGCAGGCTCTCCCTGGTCATCAAACCAGCCCGGCAATGACCAACAACGCCAGCAGACACACCCACACCAGCATGCTGCGGGTGAGCAGATCACGAATCGCCACCAGGCTGCGGCGACCATAATCCAGCCAGTCGTCTGGATGCAATTGGGAAAACCGCTGTGGGTCCAGAGCATAGCCGGTCAAGGCGCCATTCGCCGCGGACATCATCACATCCTCTGCCCGCACCGATGCAGTGGCCAGGGACTGCCGCCCCTCCCGCAACCAACCTGCCAGATCACCGGCCAGACCGAAACTGAAAGACAATAACCGGACCGGCGCCCAGGCTAACACCTCGACACCCATGGCGAACCGCGGTCGCGCATCCGCCTGGGGCCATTGCTCGCGGAGCGCTATCAGCCCGCGGACAAACAACGCCGCGCCCACGCCGCCGATGACGTACCAGAACGCCAGCAGAAAGTAACGCTCGAAGACCACGACCATAAAACGCCGGCACAACTGCAGGTGCATGGTATCGGGCGACGCCGCCTTACCCTGTTCGCTGGCGGGCAGGCGCGCACGAATGTGATGCCAGGCCCCCTGCATATCGCCGCGACTCCAGGCTTCGCGATACGCCCGCAGTACGCCCCTCCACTCGGGTGTCCCCATCAACGCCACCAGTACCAGGCATTGGAGGGGGTAGGCTGCCACCCCCCAGCCCCGGGTACGAGCCCACCAGTCAAGAGCAACTAACACCATCGCCATCGCCCCCACCAGCAGCAGAGCCGGGCCGATCCGTTCAGCACGCGCATTGGTCCAGGGGGCCAGACGAGAGAACAGCTCCCGGAACAGCCGATCGCTGTCGAGCCGGCCCGCCGCATCAAGTTGGCGGCGCAGGAAATAGGCCAGCAAAAACGTCAGTAACAGCATGGGCGAGTGTCCTGCATCAGGTGGCCGCGAGAAGCGCGTGGAAATGGTCCCAGTCGAACGCTGGACCGGGATCGGTCTTGCGACCCGGCGCGATGTCCGAGTGACCGGTAATGCGATCGACGGTAATCGCCGGCCAGGCAGCCATGATGTGGCGGGTCAACCCGACCAGAGCCGCATACTGAGCCTCGGTGTAGGGCAGCTCATCGGTCCCTTCCAGCTCGATACCAATGGAAAAGTCATTACACTCTACCTCGCCCTGGAAACAGGAGCGCCCCGCATGCCAGGCCCGATCCAGTAACCGAACGAATTGCGTGACTCGCCCATTCCGCTCGATCAGCGCGTGCGCCGATACCTGGAGGTCTGCGATCGACTCAAAATAAGGGTGCGCTTGAGGGTCGAGCCGGTTACAGAAGAATTGCGCAATCTCGCCGCCACCAAACTGTCCGGGAGGAAGGCTGATGTTATGGACCACTAACAGGGAGATAGCAGCGCCATCGGGGCGAGGACCAAAGTTGGGAGAAGGACACCAACGCACATCGGGCAGACGTCCGGAGTGTCGTAACGCGTCGATCTTTTCGTCGGAGAGGCGTTTTTTTGGGCGCAAAATCAATCCGTTGGCCGGTTAGGGGGCGAGTTACACTGGGCCGTGTGTCCGGGGAACTGCCAATAACACCCCAGGCGTTGCTCGCCGGGGCCGTGCGGCGGCACCCATGTACGGCGTTAATTAAAGGTATAGCACCGATTAAAGGTATGGCACCGATTGAAGCACAAAGCCCCGGCCATTGCCACGGCATCCGCCAGGCCCGCCGGTTCAATCTCGCCGATTGCTGCGCAGATTGTCGATGATCGATTCCAGGGCCCGGTCAAAGATCAGGCCGTCATCAAGCATCGCAATCTCCCCGCCCGCCAATGCCCGGGCCAGGTCATCCCGGAAGTACTCCGCGACTTTGGAACCATTTCGGTTAACAAAGATGTACTTACCGGTTGCCTTAATAAAGGCCGCCAGCTTGCAGCGCACCCGGTTACCGTGGCTGAGCAGTTCTACCCACGAGCCGACCCTCAGGGCGTCGGCTTTGGCCAGCCATTCCTCGCCAACCCGCTCCTCCGACCGGTCATCGGACTGGGCACCGGACGGCACAGCGTTGCCAGGCTGGGGCGGCCTGACAATCGGGGCCGCACTCTGCTCTACGGAGGCTTCCGGGGGCGCGATTGAAGGCGGCGCATCCGGTTCCCGCAACTGTCGCGACCGCTCCACCATCTGACTGGTAACCAGGCGCTGGAAAACATCCACATGAGCCAATTCCAGATCCCGGATAGCATTGTCGGTGGCAAACGGATCCCAGGAGATCGTCTGCAGCCCCTTGCGCAAGCCGTCAACAATCGCCGGAATGGCCCGCAGCAGATCGCTGCGGGTCTGCTCAACCACCGGCTGCGGATCCACACTCCAGATCAACTGGCGAGTCAGTTCCACAGCAGACACCCATCGGGAACTGCCATCGCCGTCTCGGAGCACCGACCACTGCAGATATTTACGCCAGGGATTCTCAAGGAATTCGACCACCACCGGCGGTACGTCCCGTTGCCCCGACAACTCTGCCAGCACCTCATCCACTTTGATTTTGGCCTGCTCCTGCTTGGCCCGCCCTTCCTCCGCATCCCGCAACCGTTGCTCAACCAACGCTCGCCGACGATTGTCCAGATCCATAAAATGGGAGAAGTCCGCCAGCAGCTCGCCAAACAATTCGATATTGTCGGAGTAGTTATCCAATAACTGGCCCACCACCGATTCGATCTTGTCTTTCAGCGGGTCTCGCTGGCCTGCCCCCTTAGGGCTCCAGCCCATGCCCGCCAGGGCCAATTCGTTCAACAATTTGCGGGCTGGGTGACCGCCACGATTAAAGAAACTTTGATCGCTGAGCGCGACTTTCAGCACCGGAATCTGCAGCCGGCCAATCAGCGCCTTCATCTCAGCAGGTAACTGCCGGTCCTCCAGGATAAATTCGAACAGCATGGACACCAGGTTAATGACGTCATTGTCCACCTGCTTCAGGGCGTAGCCCGGTCCGCCTTCCGGCTTGAAAATGGGATTGAGCTGAACCGTCAGCGAAGGCACGGCATCCTTACCCCACGCCGTGGCCGGTTTTTGGAGATGGCTCAGCAGCTCCATCAGGCCCGCGGTATCGAGTTGGATGGCGCCACTGCCGCCAGCGCCCTCGCCGCCTCCATCTTTGCGCAACAGCGCTGAGAGCTCAGAAAAGGTGGCTTGTTGCCGGGCCTGATTCAGCGCCTGCTCGGCGCCGGACTCAGCCTTGGCTGACTGAACCCTGGGTGGAACCGGTGGCCGGGAAGCGGGAGGCACCGGACTCGCGGCACTCTTGGTATCACTCTTGGCGGCGCTCGCACGCTTGAGTTCCGGCAGCACGCCCTCCTTGACCAACAGCTCATTGGCTGCCTCGTACAACCCCTGCAGCTTGCTGATCAACAGCTTGTCGAAGAGCTTGAACACGATGAGCTTGGCGCGGATATCAATGTCCAGATCGCCGCTGGCTTCGGCCAGGCCGGTACAGATGGTTTCTGGGCTGAGGGGGATCTGGCGAGATTCGAGCTTGAGGTCCGGCACCAGGTGCTGCACCCGCTCCGCCAACAGGCGGGCCGAGTTCGCATGATGGTTACGCAACTTGTTCATCAGATTGTCGATGGCGACATTCTGCTCAAGATCGGACTGATCCATGAGCGACAGGGTATCCTGGTCGACCTGATCCAGCGCCATCTTACCGGGCACCGGATCGAACCGTCCCAGCTCATTGAACGAGCGGCTGACCCACTGCAGGATCGAGATGGTCATGTTCTTGCGCTGCAACCGAAGCTCCCGCATGGCGTTGAAGTAGACCGCCTGATCCTCGGTGGAGGAAGCCTTTTCCGACATGTTGAAAAGGACATCGTCGGAGCTGTCAAAAAAATCCGATAGAATCCGGCGAAGTTCCTGCGCCGACGTGTCGCGGAGTCGAATCAACGGACCAGGCAGACTGACCCTGCTTACCAGCCCCTGCGTCTTCAGGCTTACAACCTTGTTGTCCTGCGCCATACGGATGACCCCGATCCCAATAAATAGTGAATACCGCATTTCACATCATAGGCGCTTCCCCAGTCACCTTGTGTCAGGTTTTGTCACCTTTTGTGTACTTCGGCACTGCATCACACTTTCGAATATTCTAACTAAATCGGACAGTTACAAGAGCATGCGCAGGCGACACATCCGTCTACCAGATGCCCCATTGCGTCACCTGGCAATTCCACAGCAACGGCAGGTTTGTGGTCAGCCACTTGATGGCAGTAAAATCCTCTTCCTTCACTTTCAAGCAGTCCCTGAAGCAAAGGCCACCGCGATCATGATTCCTCCCGAACTCCTTCGACAGTCCCTTGTGGAAACCGTAGCCCAAAGCCTCCGCGAGGATATTGGCAGCGGCGATATCACCGCCGCCCTGATTCCGGAGGAACGCGTTACCTCGGGCCAGGTCATCACCCGAGAAACCGCCGTCGTTGCCGGCCAACCATGGGTGAACGAAGTCTTTCGCCAGGTCGATCCTGGCGTACAAATTCAGTGGCATGTTCGAGACGGTGACGTGGTTCAGGCCAATCAGGTGCTGTTCAGCTGTGAGGGCCGAGCCCGCAGCCTGCTAACCGCCGAGCGTTCGGCGCTCAACTGGTTGCAATCACTCTCCGGCGTTGCAACCACTTGCCACAACTACGCCCGGAAGGTAAACCATACCGGGGTAAAACTGCTGGATACCCGCAAGACGCTGCCAGGCATGCGGTTGGCGCAGAAATATGCCGTCACCCGCGGCGGCTGCTTCAATCACCGCATCGGCCTGTGGGATGCGTTTCTGATCAAGGAAAACCACATTGCTGCCTGCGGCTCCATCACCGAGGCGGTCAAAGCGGCACACCGGCTTGCGCCTGGACGACCGGTAGAGGTCGAGACAGAAACCTTGGAGGAGCTGGAAGAGGCTCTGGCGGCTGGCGCCGATACCATCATGCTGGACGAGTTCTCGCTGGAAGACATGCGGGCGGCGGTTGCGCTGGCCCAAGGAACGTCTAAACTGGAAGCGTCCGGCGGTATCAATGAAGAAACACTGGTCAAGGTTGCCGAAACCGGCGTTGACTACATTTCCATCGGCGCCCTGACCAAAGACGTCAAGGCCATTGACCTGTCAATGCGACTGAACGCCTTCTAACCGCTCAGGGACATTGCCCGTGGCCAGGGGAGGCGCGGGCCGGGCCGAACCTTCGTCGATACGCGCCCTCACCAGAGGCGCGTAGTTCAGTACAAGGGCCGTGCATAGAGTCGTTGCGCATAGAGTTGTAGTGCATAGCGTCGTAGTGCTTAGAAGTGTTGTGCGTGCCAGAACAGCTTCGTCTGGCACGAAGGCGGTTATTTGTCGAAAGCAAGGAGAACAAGCGCTTTCGGCTATACACGGGTAGGGATGCCAGTGACAGGGAACAGCAACACAAAATCAGGGACCGCGTGGCGGAGATTCGTTCTGGATCTTCTCCTTTTTGTCGGGCTTGCCTATTTCAGCTACAGCTTCATGCACCACACGCTGATTTACCCCTCGGCGTGGTTGCCCACCGGTTATGCCATTGGCCTGTTGCTGATCCACGGCAGTCGCCGACTTGGCACGGTCCTGAGCGGCACCCTGCTGGCCTCGCTGGTCCCGGCCGCGCTGGAAGATCGGGGATGGGCCGGCGCAGCACAGAGCTTTGCCAGTGCGGGTGCCTACACCCTGGCCACCGCACTCATCACCTGGCGGGCCTACCGAAAACTCCTGCCACATCAGCTCCCGCTGGAACGCTATACCTCTTTTCTATGGTTTTTGGGCGCCCTGACCCTGGCCAGCTTTGCTGCCACCCTGCCAATGCTGATCCAGCTATCCCAGGCAGAGGATCCGTTAAGGGTCATGCCCCTTCACCCCTTGTTTGCCAGCGTCCTGGGTACCGTGATCGTCGCCCCGGTGATGATGAGCAGTCACAGGCGCTCGCTACACCAAAGCATCATCAAACAGCCGCTGGAGGCGTTGGCCTGGATACTGACTCTGGGATTCGTCCTGCTGGTGATATGGCACGACCCGGTTCAGAACCTGTACCTGCTGTTTCTACTGACGATCTGGGCGGGCACGCGCTTTCCGCTCTCGACGGCCATGGCCAGCATTGCGTTGTGCGGTGCCGGCGCTCTGACGGCCACCTTTTTCTCCATGACGACACCGGGCACACCATCACAATTGCTGGTAATGGAGGCGCTGCTGGCGCTAATGGTCGCGGTCTCCTGTTACGTGCGCATACTGCTGAACGATCGCGAACGCATTGAGCTCGATCTGGAAGACATGGTCACGCAACGCACCAACGAGTTACAGATCGCCAACGCCGAACTGAAAGACGAAATCTTTGTGCGCCAGCAGGCCGAGAAATCCTTTCGCCGCTCCTCCCGGCATTTCCGAGCGCTGTTTGAAACCGCCAGCACCCCCATTGTGGTGGTGGATGAGAAGATCAATATCCGTCAGTGGAACAGCGCCTCTGAGTCGCTGTTTGGCTATAGCCGCGACGAAGCCATCGGGCGCAGTTTCAGCACCGCCTTCATTCCCGCCGAACAGCGGGACGAACTGTCCTGGAAGATCCTCAAGCTGTTTAAGAGCGGACTCCCCCAGGAAACACTGGAAACCGAAATTCAGGACTTCAATGGTAGTCAGCACTTCATTTTGTGGAATTTGAGCCGGCTCAACGAGGACGACGACCCCGGCCAACGTCGGCTGATCCTCATTGGCCAGGACATTACCGAAATACGCAATTCCCAGAATCAGTTGTACTACCTCGCTCACTATGACGTGCTCACCAATACCGCCAACCGCCGCTTGTTTGAGGACCGCTGTGGTCAGGCCATCAGCAGCGCATTGCGACACGGCCATAGCAGCGCCCTGATCTGCCTGGATGTGGACCACTTCAAACGAATCAACGACACCCTTGGTCACGATGCCGGCGACCAACTCCTGCAGGAGCTGGCCCGACGACTCAGGAACTGCGTGCGCAAGGAAGACACCATCGCCAGACTGGGTGGCGACGAATTCGCGGTACTGCTCAGTCAGGTCAATGGGGCGGAAGGCTGCGAGAAAGTCGCCCGCTACATCCTGGACACGCTGATTCAGCCCATCAAAGTGTCCGGCGGCGAGCTGGTGATAACCTCCAGCATCGGCATTACGCTGGCACCGGAGGACGGCAATTGCTATGAACAATTGCTGAAAAACGCCGATATGGCAATGTACCGAGCCAAGAACGCGGGACGTAACAACATCCAGTTCTTCAGCAAGGACATGAACGATGAGATGCAGCGCCAACTGACACTGGAGCAGGAGCTTAGTGACGGCATCAGCAGCGGCCAGCTGGACCTCCACTACCAGCCGGTGCTGAATGCCAAAACCGGCGTCATCGAAGGCCTGGAGGCATTGCTGCGTTGGCACCACCCCAGCAAAGGCTTGCTGACACCAGCTGAATTTCTTGATGTCGCCGAGCAGACCGGCCAACTGCAGCCCTTGGCCGAATGGGTCTGTCAGAATGCGTGCCTCCAGGCTCGCGCCATTCAGGCCATGAGCGAGAGCCCGGTGCGCATCCACGTCAACCTGTCATCACGCCAGTACAACCACCCCAGACTCGCGGACCAGCTGGGACGAATCATACGGGAAACCCACCTGGACCCATCGCTGCTAATGATAGAGATTGATGAGCGCATTCTGTCAGAGCGGCATGCCGAATCAGTACTGGTGCTCGACAACCTGAAACGGCTGGGCGTGGGAGTGGTGCTCGATCATTACGGTAGCGGCCTGTCCAGCTTGAAACTGTTACGGGATCTCCCCTTCGATCAGGTCAAGATCGATCAGCAGCTGTTACACCTGGCGCCGAAGGACGACAGCAGCCAGGCGATCGTCCATACACTCATCAACCTGGCCAGACAGCTCTCTCTCACCGTCGCTGCGGCCGGGGTGGAGACGGAAGATCAGGAAACGTTTTTACGTTCGACAGGCTGTCATTTGCTGCAGGGGCATCGATTCTGCCGGCCGGTGCCGAGCGGTGAGCTACCCGACCTGTTTGCCCGGGTGAAAAGGGAAGGATCACTACTGACAGACACTCGGGCGAATCTGCCGCTGACGGGCATTTTCCCGTTAAACAAGGATTAGCCTTCCACCTCTCCAGGAAGACATGGCCCGGTTAAGCGGAGGGAGCTCCGGACAGCAGCTTGTCCATCACTTCCAGTTCGCTGATCAGCCGTCCCCCGGACTGCTTGCGACCACGAAAATGCTCTTCCGCCATGGGCGCCATGCCCGAGACCCGGGGCAACGGAGCTCCACTTTCCACCAGCGCTTTCATCCGTTGAATGAAGATGAATTGCAGCCACTCGGTGAACTCCAGGGTGTCCACGGCAAACGGCTGAGAACTTTGCAGGGCTTCCACTGACGGCGGCTGGGAGGACCAGGCGTCCAGGCGACGCAATTCCATCTCTATGTTGAGGAGGGAATCGGTCACCCGATCGAGTTTGTCTTGCTCACTGATCATCGACGCTACCTAGGCTGTATCTGATGGCGAAGCCACGACAGACCTCAGTCTGCCAACGGCTCCAACTCAACTTTCTCACCATGCAGGACACCAAACAGGTTTTCAAACTGCTTCGTTAGCGCGTGCTTGGGCGCCATATGAACCAGCGGTTCCCGGCACTGGTGAGACTCTTTCATTTTAACAGAACTGGACAGGCGCACCGGCAACACCGGCAGACCTTCATCAATCAGCTCACCGATCAGCTTTCTGGGCAAGCTGGCACGGGGCTGAAATTGGTTGGCGACGATCCCCTCCACCACCAGGTCCTGGTTGTGATCTTCCTGGAGATCCCGGATCTCATTGAGGATGTTGTACAGCGCCTGACGGGAGAAATCGTCGCAGTCGAACGGGATCAGACAGCGCTCTGCAGCGATCAGCGCTGAGCGGGTGTAGAAATTGAGCGCAGGGGCCGTATCGACGTAAATGGCGTCAAAGGTCTCACCCAGCTTTTTCAACGCCTCCCGCAACTTGTAGATCTTGTGTTTGGCTTCGAGCTTGCGTTCAAGGAAATCCAGGTCTGGACTGGAGGGCATGACAAACAGGTTATTGAACGGTGTGGCATGCACAAATTCGTCCGGGCGGCGGTTAAACACCGTGAAAGCGACTGTCTGCTCCAGCAGATCGGCTACGGTATCCTTCAGTTCGCTGGCCGGCTTGTCCAGCAGGTACTGCGTAGAGTTACCCTGGGGATCGAGATCAACCACCAGCGTACGCTTTCCACGGGCAGCGCTGATTGCCGCCAGATTACAGGTGATGCTGGATTTGCCGACACCGCCTTTCTGATTGAAAACCACTCGTCTCATATCGCCCTCTGCCTGTTGTGCTCGATTCCACAGCCCCCATGAGGCCGGTTTATTGTTATTACCGATGTATCGTTGTTACCGATGTATCGTTTCGTTGTTACCGATTTATTGTTGTTACCAGCTTATGGTTGTTACCAACCCATCACCGATTTCACGAATGGGATGGTCAGCTTGCGTTGCGCCTGCAGGGAATTCTCGTCCAGTCGATCCAGCATCGCCAGTAAATCTGCCAGCTTTCTCGGAGCACGGCGCAAAATAAACGCCGCCACGTCATCCGCGAGCACCAACCCTCTCTGTTCCGCCCGCGCCCGCAAGATGGTAAGCCGGTCGGCATCCCGGTAGATGCCCAGCTGTATCAACAGGCCATGCTGCAGGCGCGACTTCAGGTCACGGAGACCAAACGGCAACGCAGCCGGGGTGTTCGACAGGCTGATGATCAGGCGGTGCCCCTGATCGAGGATCCGATTGTACAAATGGAACACCGCTTCTTCCCACTCCGCGCGGCCAGCCACCAGATCCAAATCGTCCAAGCCGGTCAACGCCTGATGTTCCAGTCCCGACAATGCTTCCGGACCGAAGGGCAACAGCTCTTCGATGCTGATGCATACCGCTGCCCCACCCTGTTTCTCCACCTCATGGCAGGCAGCCTGTAACAGGTGGCTCTTACCGGTATCGGCATCGCCGCACAGTACCACAACCGGGAGATCCCGCGAATCGTGACACGCCTGCCGCAAACGGCTGGCCGAAGCCGCATTACGGCCGCCATGGAAATTATCAAACCTGGCGTCATCGCGGAGTTTAACGCCCAGGGCTAGTTGAGGCCCGCTCAATGCTGCTTCGCCCTCCAAGCTCTTGCTCCCCACACCAACACGTAATGCCCGCCGCTCACCAGCGCTGACACCGCCACCAGCAGCACGCCAGCCTCGGTCACCCAGGGGTACATGGGTAAGTTGGCCAAATAAACCATGATAGCCAGTACCACCAGGATCTGAATCAGAGTGTTTATCTTGCCCAGCAGGCTCGGCTGCATATCAAATCGCCCGATACCGTAGTGGAACGCCAGCGCACCGGCAACAATCAGCACATCCCGGCCAAGCACCAGCGCAAACAACCAGGCCGGCAAGACGCCGGTCAGGGTAAGCGTCAGATAGGCGGTAATCAGCAAGGCCTTATCCGCCAGCGGATCAGCAATAGCACCTATGCGGGAGCGCCAATTGTAGTGGCGAGCCAAGAAGCCATCGCAGGCATCGGAAACCGCCGCCACAACGAAGATCGCCAATGCCAGACGGTACTGCCCGCCCCACAGGGCACCGGCGAATGGGACAATCAGGGCAACGCGCAGAAACGTCAGGGCATTGGGAATCCAATTCCACTTCAGCATCATTCTCAGGCTCCGCCCGCCTCAGCCACGAATCTACTCCCCCTCGCCAGGACTGGGGATTGGCGCTGCCTGCCAGCGATAATGCAAAATGGGATACAGCGACTCAAAGGCCTTGTCTGCGTCCGCCGCCTCGACAGCCAGGGGCTGATAGCGGAACAGGTCACCGTCGTCACCAGCGGCTGAAGCACCGTCTTCGCCGGCCATCTCGTCTCTGGTTTCCAGCATCGGCTCCACAATTTCGGCAGCCTCGGTCAACGGTGACTCCGTTGCCGGGACTTCCGGCACGGACGGTGTGTCCTGTGCGCCAAGATCGGGCTGTGCCTCTTGTACCAGTACGAATCGTGTATCCAGAGCCATGTACTCTTGCAACTGTCGCAGCTCGCCAGAGAATGCCACCCGCAAGACCGCCTGATTCGCCTTCACATTTACCGGGCCAACATTCTGGACTGGGGTCATGCCCTGTAGCGCGGTTTTGATGGCGGCGTAATCTTCCAGGGAATCGACGTCATCCAACACGATATCCACCTGTGGCGACTCGCCCGCCTCACCGGCGGCGACCGCGTATCGAGCCGCCAGCATGTCCGCCCAGCGGTCCACGATCAGTACCGCCACTTGCTCAGGAGAACTGGCGGTCACCGCGGCTTCCGATTCCTCCAGGCCCCGACCTTCCAATACCCAGGAAGCACGCCAGGTGTTGCGATCGAAACTGATCCGCACGGACGCCAGCAGGTCATGGTCGATGGCTTCCGATTCCGCCTGTATTCGCCCCATGAACTGGCCCCAGATTTCCGACAGCAGCGCCCGGTTACCGGCCGCCGCCTGAGACGGCAGCACCAGTGGCAACCCCCGGCTGGCAGCCGCATTCTGGAAGGCGCGATACCAGCGCTCCGCCGGGGATGCCGCGCCGCTCCCGTCCGGCGCGGTCACCAGCTGACGCCCGGAACTGGTCTGTACCGCAATCCAGGCCAGGGTCAGCGGGCGATTGGCGCCCCACACCGGCGCATTGATTGAGGACAGGGCCTGATTGACGCCAACCGATCCAAAGGTCAGCCGCAGGCGGTTAGACGCCCCCGCCTGCTCGGCCCGCAGGAACTGGTAGGACTGCAACAACGACTCCGCCCGCTCCAGCAGCGCACCGGTTTCCTCGCGCTGCAGTACTTCCCGACTACCACTGACCCGCAACAACACCCGTCGCAGCCCCTCGACATAACCCGCCTGAAGCTGCTGCGGCGCAGACCCGGCAACGGGCACTTCCACGGAATACAAGCCGTCCACGGAGACCGCCTGAGCGGGTACGTAGAAACCAAGCAGGAGCAACAGCAGGGGGAAAGTCTTTAGTAACAATCGGGCAGTTGGCGTCGTCTTTCGACCGGAATCTGGCATGAAGCACCCTGTAAGTCAGTGTGATGGCGCATAGGATACACCAAGCCCCCAACGCTGAGTAGCAATGAGGCAAATGCATTTGGAGCGCCACCGCGCACCTGTTAAAATTCCGCGCTTATCTCACTGCCAAAACGGTTTCCACTACCATGAGCGAACAGAAGCCCTCCCTCACCTACCGCGACGCCGGTGTTGACATCGACGCCGGGAACGAACTTGTCAACCGGATCAAAAACACCGCTGCCCGCACCCGACGCCCGGAAGTGCTTGGCGGTCTGGGGGGCTTCGGCGCCACCGTGGCCATTCCGGCTGGCTACAAGGAGCCGGTGCTGGTCTCCGGCACCGACGGTGTGGGCACCAAGCTGCGCCTGGCCATGCAGCTCAACAAGCATGACAGCATCGGTATCGATCTGGTGGCCATGTGCGTGAACGATTTGGTGGTGGGCGGCGCCGAACCGCTGTTCTTCCTGGACTACTACGCCACCGGCAAGCTCAATGTGGACGTTGCCGCTCAGGTTGTTGAAGGCATTGGCGCCGGCTGTGAACTGGCGGGCTGTGCGCTGGTCGGCGGCGAAACCGCCGAGATGCCGGGCATGTACGAAGGCGACGACTACGACCTGGCCGGCTTCTGTGTCGGGGTTGCCGAACGCAGCGAGATCATCGATGGCAGTCGTGTTCAGGCCGGCGACGCCCTGATCGCCCTCGGCTCTTCCGGCCCCCACTCCAATGGCTACTCGCTGATCCGCAAGACCCTTGAGGTCAGCAACGCCGACCTCAGCGAACGGGTTGGCGACCAGAGCCTGGCCGATGCGTTGATGGCACCCACCCGCATCTACGTCAAGAACCTGCTCCAGCTGAACAAGGACGTGGACATTCGCGCCATGTCCCACATCACCGGCGGCGGTCTGCCGGAGAATATTCCCCGGGTGTTGCCCAAGGGCTGCCGGGCCGCCATCGACACCAACAGCTGGGCTCTGCCACCGGTCTTTCAGTGGCTGAAGGACGCCGGCGGCGTTGAAGCGAACGAGATGTACCGAACCTTCAACTGTGGCGTTGGCATGATCGTCTGCGTTCCTGCCGATCAGCAGCAGAAAGCCCTTGACGCCCTGGCGGCGATGGGCGAGCAGGCCTGGGCCATCGGTGCCATCGAAGCACTCGACAGCCCGGAAGCCGAACCGGAAGTTCGTTACGCGCCGGGGCTGCTGGCAGGATGATGACTGCGGACGTCATGGAACCCAGGATCGTGGTACTGGCCTCCGGTAGCGGCACCAATTTGCAGGCCCTGATCGAGGCAACCCGGGAACGGGATTTCCCCGGCCAAATCGTGGCCGTGGGCTGCAACCGCCCGCAGGCCTTCGCCCTCGAACGCGCTCGTCAGGCTGGAATCGACACCTTCACGGTGGACCATACCGAGTACCCGTCACGGGCAGAGTTCGATGCCGCCTTCCGCGCCGAGATCGAACGGCACAGCCCGGACCTGGTGGTGCTCGCCGGCTTCATGCGCATTCTCACCCCCGAGTTTGTGCGAGCCTTCCACGGCAAGATGCTCAACATCCACCCATCCCTGCTGCCCAAGTACACTGGCCTGAACACCCACCAGCGTGCACTGGAGGCCGGTGACACCCTGCACGGCGTCTCCATCCACTTTGTCACCGAGGATCTGGACGGCGGGCCGGTGATTGCCCAGGCCCAGGTCGAGGTCGCTGCGGAGGATATCCCGGAGTCACTGGCCGAGAAGGTGCAACGGGTGGAGCATATCCTGTACCCCATCGTCGTCCGCTGGTTCTGCGAGGGCCGACTGAAGCTGTCCGAGGAAGGCGCCAGCTTTGATGGCCTGCCCATGACCTCTCCCATGGTATTGCCCGCCAACGACGCCTGACGTCAAAGCCGGCCCCGGGCTCCTTTAGCCACACCCGGGGCCGCACGCGTTCCTGACGATATTGTCATGCTCCTGCCTGCCTTCGCCAGCTACACTTACCAAGTCCATCAAACAAAGAACGTTGCCAGCAGCCATACACCCATGGCCAGAGCAGCGCCCGGCGCAAGTCGGGTGGAGGCGATGAACAGGAGTATCAGCCCATGCCTAACACGGAGTACCGCCCCCGCACCGCCACCCGCATTGGCGGACTGGTCGTTCTGGCAACTCTGGCGCTATCGGCCTTTGGCCAGCCACAAACCACGCCTGCCGCTTCGCCCCAAATGCAACCGCCCACGCCATTCAGCGCGACGTTCCGGGCATCGCTCGACAAGGGCGTGGCGATCGACGGCAGCGCCACACGCTCCCTGGAGCAGCTGGACAGCGGCCTTTGGCGCTACCGGTTTCGCGTGGATTCGTTTATCGCCGACATCGAGGAATCCACCATCTTCCGCTGGGAGAACGATCATGCGGTGCCGCTGCGTTACCGCTACGAACTCTCCGGCATGCTGATCCGTGACCGGGAGCGGACCATCAACTTTGACTGGAGCAAAGGCACCGCCAGCGGCCACCACGAAGGCAAGGCATTCAGTTTGCCGCTGAAAGCGGGCGCTCTCGACCCCCTGAGCTACCAGCTGCAGCTGCATCAGGATCTGCGGGCCGGCCACACCGACGTGACCTACCAGGTAATCGACAAAGGCCGCTACGACGAAGACCGCTTTGCCATTATCGATGAAGAGCAGCTACAGACGCGCCTGGGCACGGCCCAGACGGTGGTGGTGGAAAAGGTCCGAAGCGATGACAGCAAGCGGGAAACCCTGATGTGGTTTGTACCGGACTGGGACCACCTGATGGTCCGCCTGACCCAGGCCGAACCGGACGGCTCGTTCTACGAAATCCACATTGAGGAGGCCAACCTGACACCGTAAGCAGCTTACGGTGCCTCTCAATAACTCAGTGGCGGGCCCAGACCGCCTGCACTTCCTCGGCAATGATGCGCAGCCCCGCCGCAACCTGATCGTCGTCCTGGGAATAGGTCACCCGCAGGCACTCATGGCGGTGGCGCCAGTCTTCCTCCGGCAAACCTGGGAAAAAGTAATGGCCTGAGACTACCAGCACCCCCCTTGCCTTGAGGCGCTGGTACAGTTCCAGACTGCTGATGGGCAGGTCGGGGAACCATAGCCACAGAAACATCGCCCCTTCGGGTTTATGAAGGTACCAGCGACAGTGTTCTCCCATGGCCTCGGAGAACACCGTCACTGCCCGCTCCATCTTCGCCTTGTAAAACGGACACACCACGTCTCGGCTCAGCGTCAGGATTTCACCGCTGCGCACCAGCGGCTCCGCCAGCATGGCGCCAAAGCTTCCGGTGGCCAGATTCATGATGGCGTTGACACTGGACAGGGCCCGGATGATCCGTTCATCGGCGATCACGATGCCGGTACGGGCCGCCGGCAACCCCAGCTTGGACAGGCTCAGGCACAGCACGATCTGGTCGTTCCAATGGGGCGTGGCGTCAACAAACAGCAAGCTGGGGAAAGGCGTGCCGTAGGCACCATCCACGATCAGCGGTACATCGTGGCTGCGAGCCAGCACTTCCAACCGCGCCAGCTCTTCGTCGGTGACCACATTACCGGTCGGATTGGTGGGCCGGGACACGCAGATGGCACCGGTTTCCGCGGTCACCTCCACCGCGTCGAAATCGACCCGGTACTTGAACTCGTGGGCGTCGGTGAAGCTGATCTCCGGCCGCACCGCCTTGAACAACTCCGGCGCAATGCCGGCATCCGCGTAACCAATATACTCGGGCGCCATGGGCAGCAGGATGTGCTTGCGCTTACCGTCACCGTAATCGCCACCGAACATATTAAACAGCATGAAGAACGCCGCCTGGCTGCCGTTGGTCAGCGCCACGTTCTCCGGCCGCAGCCCCCAGCCGTACTCCTGGTTTAACAGCGCCACCAGCGAGCCGATGAACTGCTTTTCACCCTGAGGCGGATCATAGATACCCACCAGCCGTCGCATGGCGTCGGTATCATCCGTCAGCCGCGCCAGCTCCTGGGTCAGGCGTGCCTGCACCTCAGGCACATGGCCGGGATTGCCACCGCCCATCATGATCATGTCGTCGCCGGAGGCCAGGGCGTTGCCCAGGTCTTCCATCAACGAGGTGATGCCAGCATCGGCAGTGAACTTGCGACCGAAGGTAGACAGTTTCATGGGCGGTGGGCCGTGTGACAGTGTCGAATGAGTTTTGGGTGGTTTCAGAGAGAGTGTAGAAGCGAATCAGTCCTGCAGCGAAATGCCCAGGTTACTGACCCCGTCGTTGGCCGCCAGTGTCCGCAGCTCGGCGATGAACGCGACCGTCGGCACCCGCTGACGCTTAACGGCAAGCACCAGGTCACGCTGGAAGGCTTTATCCGCCTTCATCAGGGCATGCTGATCCAACAGCCTCACCAGCTCATCGTCGTCCAGGCCATCCCCTTCAGAGACTTCGATGAAGTTCATCACGGTTTCCATGGCCCACTGCGCAGCCTCGCTGGCCCGGTGGTTATCGGGATTCAGGCGACACAGCAGAGCCTGCTCCAGCAAACGACAGAAATCGAATGCGGGATACACACCGTAGGCGTCGTAGGCATCCACATCCGGCGACAGGCTTTCCAGCTTGGCCAGTAACTGCGGAATCGCCGCCTCGGAGGGGGCCTCTTGCAGTAAATCCCAGCCAAGATCCAGCAACTGCCGCATCTTGGCACCGGTCTTCAACCCCAGGGCATCGGCGAACAAGGCGTAATTGGGGAAGCCCCGCTCCGCCAGCGCCAACAGGAAGGCACACTCACGCCAGCCGTGAAGCTGCTCAAGCGCCTTGAGGAACTGATTGGCATTCATCGTAACGGCACCGTCCGCATCATGTTTTCGGCAACGTGACGCCGGTCTGGCCGAGGTACTTGCCACCGCGGTCCTTATAGCTGGTCTCACACACCTCGTCGGACTCGAAGAACAGCATCTGGGCAACACCCTCGTTGGCGTAAATCTTCGCCGGCAGATTGGTGGTGTTGGAGAATTCCAGGGTTACCTGCCCTTCCCACTCCGGCTCCAGCGGCGTGACGTTGACGATGATACCGCAACGGGCATAGGTGGATTTACCGAGACAGACGGTCAGCACGTTGCGGGGAATGCGAAAGTACTCGACGGTGCGGGCCAGGGCGAAGGAGTTGGGTGGAATGATGCAGACATCCCCGGTCACGTTCACGAAGCTGTTTTCGTCAAAGTTCTTCGGGTCTACCGTGGCCGAGTGGACATTGGTAAAGATCTTGAATTCGTTGCTGCAGCGAACGTCATAGCCGTAGCTGGATGTCCCGTAAGAGATCACTCGCCCTTTTTCGGACTCTCGCACCTGCCCCGGCTCAAACGGTTCGATCATGCCCGCTTCTTCGGACATGCGGCGGATCCACTTATCGGATTTTATGCTCATCGGTTACGTCTCGTGGTGAATTCAAATGTAGGTCATCAAGGCGCGGTAGTTTACCTTCCCGCGCCGATCAACGCCAAAGGCTCCTTGATGGCCTCAGTCCTCGCTGATGGAGATGCTGGGAATCGGCGAGCTCAGGTTGCGGGCACGCTGGGAAAGTACCGCGCTGACCCGGCGGGCAATGTCCCGGTAGCGGCGGGCCACTTCCGAATCCGGCTCGGCCACCACCGTCGGGTTGCCGCCATCGGTCTGCTCGCGGATGGTCATGTGCAGGGGGAGCTGCCCCAGCAGTGTGGTGTCGTACTGCTCCGCCACCCGCTCACCGCCGCCGTGACCGAACAGCGCCTCCTCGTGACCACAATTGCTGCAGATGTGCACACTCATGTTTTCCACCACCCCCAGCACCGGGATATCCACCTTACGGAACATTTCGATCCCTTTCTTGCAGTCCAGCAGGGCGATGTCCTGAGGCGTGGTCACGATCACCGAGCCGGTCACCGGCACTTTCTGCGCCAGGGTGAGCTGAATGTCGCCGGTCCCCGGCGGCATGTCGACAATCAGGTAATCGAGTTCATCCCACAGGGTCTGGGTCAGCAACTGCTGGACGGCGCCACTCACCATCGGCCCCCGCCAGACCATCGGGGTCTTGTCGGTCACCAGGAAGGCCATGGAGATCGCCTGCAGGCCGTGCGCCTTCACCGGGATGAAATACTTGTTCCCCTTGGTGTCGGGGCGGGTGCCCTCCTGGATGCCCAGCATCATGCCGATGCTGGGGCCGTAGATGTCGGCAT
>JBFHLR010000009.1:0-34640 GCA_041594735.1 Marinobacter sp. | reverse complement strand
GGCACGGGTTGGCTGCTCCCCGGATAACGCGGATTGCCCTGAGAACAAGTTCATCTACCAGACCTACGGCCTGGATACCGAGGTCATGGGGCCGGCGTTCGATGAAAGCGGCAACCAGATTGGCGTGCGGGTACTGCTGTATCCGACCCAGCTGGCCACCACGTCCGCCACCGTGATCGTCAGCGCCGACCTGATCTTTGGCGCCGACATCACTTCCGAAACCGGCACCCAGATCCTCCGCATGACTTACGGCGAGCCTACCGAGGACAACCCGCTGGGGTTGGTTGAAGGTCTCATCAGCGAGGGTGAGGATGGCCGGCCGACCTTCAGCACCACCGCCGACCTGACCCTGGATGCGCCCAACCTCAGTGGCGTCACCAGCCATGACGTCTACAGCAAGCCGGTGCAGCTGCAGCTGTCGGGGCCCATCACTATATTTGACGATGGCCGCATGCAGATCGAGCAACGCAATGCCGTGCTGGAGGACATCACGGTGAACGCGGTCAGCTTCGGTTTCGTCAATGTGGAAATTCCGTTGCAGATTCCGGCCGAAGGCGTTTGGCTCAACTTCATCTCCAACGCCATCAAGGAAATTCCCGAGCAGTACTGAGAAAATCCTTGATCTGACAGGCCAGCCTCCGGGCTGGCCTTTTTTATGGCCGGCTTTGCCTGTGTTCTGCGTTTCCCCCCACCCCCGCTTTCCTGCTAATCTGGTTGCCTCGTGAAACTGCAAAACCCGAGCGATCAGCGTCGTTACGGAGAGGACTGGGGAGAACTGGAGAGCGCCATGGAAAACGGAACCCACTATCGCACCTGCCACCTTTGCGAGGCCATGTGCGGCGTTGCCATTGAGGTGAACAATGGCCGCATCGAGTCCATCAAGGGCGATGCCGACGATCCGCTGAGCCGGGGCCATATCTGTCCGAAGGCGGTGGCGCTGAAAGACCTGCATGAGGATCCCGACCGCCTGCGCAAACCGATCCGCCGCACCAGCGACGGCTGGCAGGAAATGGAGTGGGACGATGCCCTGGACCTGGTGGCCAACCGCCTGCACCGCATTCGCACGGAACAGGGGCGCAATGCCCTGGGGGTCTATCTGGGCAACCCCAATGTCCACAACCACGGCGCCCTGGTGGCCAATCTGCCGTTCCTGAAGGCCCTGGGCACCCAAAACCGCTTCTCGGCCACCTCCAACGACCAGCTGCCCCACATGCTCGCCAGCCTGGAGATGTTCGGCCACCAGCTGATGTTTCCGATCCCCGACATCGACCACAGCCAGCTGTTCATCTGCATTGGCGGCAATCCGATGGCCTCCAATGGCAGCCTGATGACGGTGCCGGACTTCCGCGGCCGGATCAAGGCGCTGCAGCAGCGGGGCGGCCGGATGGTGGTGATCGACCCCCGGCGTACCGAAACCGCGGCGGCCGCCGACGACTTCCATTTCATACGCCCCGGGTCTGACGCCCTGCTGCTGATGGCGATGGTCCACACCCTGTTCGAGGAGAAGCTGGTCAACCCGGGTCAAGCGGAAAGCTGGCTCAAGGATGCTGACCTGCTGCGCCTGGCCTCGCTGCCCTATTCCCCGGAGGCGGTGAGCGCACACACCGGCCTTGAGGCAGACGCCATCCGCGCACTGGCGCGCGAGCTGGCCACCACCCCCAAAGCCGCCATCTACGGTCGCATCGGCACCAGCACCCAGGCCCACGGCGGCGTCGCCACCTGGCTGATCTACGTACTCAACATTCTGACCGGCAAGCTGGATACCAGCGGCGGCGTGATGTTTACCCAGCCCGCCATCGACCTGGTGGCCCTGGGCGCTCTTTCTGGCCAGCAGGGGCACTTCGACCGACGCCGCAGTCGAGTGCGCCAGCTGCCGGAATTTGGCGGTGAATTCCCCGCCAGCACCATGGCGGACGAAATGCTGACCCCGGGTGAGGGCCAGATCCGCGGCTTCGTCACCATCGCCGGCAACCCGGTACTCTCCAGCCCCAACGGCGGTCGCCTCGAAGAAGCCTTTGGCGGCCTGGAGTTCATGGTGTCGGTGGATTACTACCTGAACGAAACCACCCGTCATGCGGACGTGATCCTGCCACCCACCGCAGCCCTGGAGCGAAGTCATTACGATCTGATCTTCAACCTGTTTTCGGTGCGCAATACCGCCAAATACAGTGAAGCCCTGTTCGAGCCCGCAGCGGACAGCCGCCACGACTGGCAAATTCTGCTCGGCTTGGCCCATCGCCTGGAAAAACTGCGCCACGGCGGGCGCTTGCCGATGCGTTCGGAGCTGGGTTGGCGCGCCTTCAAGCAACTGGGGCCCGACCCCATTCTCGACCTGCTGCTGCGCAGCGGTCCCTATGGCCAGGAACTCGGTCCGGTGCGGGCCCTGGCAGAGCCCGCCATCGACCTGATCCAGGACATCCTTCCCACGCGGCACCCGCTGCGGGGATTGGCCGCTCTTAGCCCCCTCAATCGGCGCTGGCAGGCGATGCCCAAAGGACTGTCGCTCAACACCCTGACGGCCTGCCCCAATGGCATCGACCTGGGCCCACTGCAGCCCTGTCTGCCCCAGCGCCTGTACACCCGGGATGGCAAGATCAACCTCGCGCCCCGACGTTACCTCGGCGATCTTGACCGGCTTTACCAACGCCTCATTCAGCCCCAGGACGACGGCCTGCTGCTGATCGGGCGGCGTCATGTGCGCAGCAACAACTCCTGGATGCATAACAGCAAACGCCTGGTGAAGGGCAAGGACCGCTGCACCCTGATGGTTCATCCCCGGGACGCCTCCCGCTGTGGGCTGAAGCCAGGCGACTCCGCCGAAGTCTCCAGCACGGTTGGGCAGGTGGTGCTGCCGGTGGAAATCACCGAGGATGTGATGCCAGGCGTGGTATCGATTCCCCATGGCTGGGGCCATAACCGGGAGGGCACCGGACAAACCGTCGCCGCCGCCCACGCCGGAGCCAGCATCAACGACATCGTACGCGACGACCAGATCGACACCCTGAGTGGCACCTCCGCGCTCAACGGTCAATCGGTCAAGGTTCGCCTTTGGCGCGCCGATCGCGCCCGCAAACGCGCCTGAGCCGCAGGGAGACGCCAGCCATGCCCATCGGGTTACAGTGGACGCTCATCGCATTTGGCCTGATCGCCATCGTCCTGCTGACGGCCTTCATTGGCCGCCAGCTGCGACTGCTGCGGAAGGACAAGGCGCAGAAGCGCAAGCAAGCGGCGTTTCAGGCCCAGCGCCGCGCCCAGATCGTTGAGAGCATCCGGGTACTGGCCCTGTCGATAGAGGAAAATCAGGTGGAGTATTCGGAAGCGTGCCTGCGACTCAAGGGACTGCTGGAGCTGATCGCGCCGGAGCTGCTGTCCCGGGCGCCGTACCAGGTCTTTCAGCAGGTACATGATCAGATCCAGCACATGCCAACCCACCAGGCACGCCAGGATACCGACCGCAAGTTCATTCGGAAATTGGACCAGGACCGCTTCGCCATCGAAAGTCAGCATGCGGAGGCCATTAAACGTGCCGCCGCCGCGCTCCGTCAGCACGCCTTCTGACGCCCCTCATTTGTAATGTTTTGTAACCGAAAGCGCCGGGCCAGCGGCCATTTTGCCAGTTAAATCAATTCAATCCAGCGGCACTGAAATCTGGAGACCGGTTCATACTTGCGAACCCAGCCCGGAGCCCTGTTTTTTTGCCAAAGATTGACTAGGTTTATCGTAGGGGTCGACGACGAGGATAGCCGGGCAGTAGCCTGCGCTGCCCAGACACCGCGTCGGTAGCACCCATCTGATGAGTGGAATGATCTGCAACTAGCGGGTGAACTTGCCGGCCGATTGGGCCGGCTTTTTTTGGTCCATTTTTGGTCCGCAGCCCGGTGGCCTTGGGAGCCCCTGATTAACCCTGCATCATGCCAGCGATGGCCAGGACGCTGTCTTTGCCGCCCACCAGCTCGTCGAAGTGCTCGGCGACCTTGTCCTTATCCAGGCCCAATTCCTGATAGAGCGCATCGGCCACCCGCTCTCCGGCGCCAAGGGCGATGCCCCGTTCGATGAGCAGCTGGCGCCCCAACCACAGCAGCTTGGGGTAGACGTCGTAGTCACCATTGTAATTGGGGTCTTTCTGGTGGCGAATCGCCACCATCACCTCATCGGGCATGCCCCAGTTCGTCATCAGTTGCGCCGCGATCTGCTCACGGGTAATACCCAGTAGGAAATGCTCGATCAATGAGGAGTCCACCTGGGGATTGATCTCGAGGGAGCGGCAAACCAGCTTGAAGTGGGGCGGGAAAACATGGGCCAGCACCAGATAGCCAAAATTGTGCAGCAGCCCGGACAGGTAAGCCAGACCGAAGGCCGGGCGTTGGCCGCGGGGCATCAGGCTGGCCAGCAGCGCCCCGGCCTGTGCCTGCCAGATGGCCTGCTGCCAATAGTCGACATACCCTTCGGGGCGGTCCTGGGGTTGCGCCATGGCGCGCCCCAATGACAGCCCCACCGCCAGATTCATCACCAGATCGAACCCCAACACCCGACACACCGCATCGTACACCGAGCGAATCTGGCCGGCGGCAGCATAGAACGACGACGAGGCCCAACTGACGACCTGAGCCGCCAGGCTGGGATCGCTCTCGACGATGTCCACCAGATCCCCCACCATGGAATTGGGATTCACCCGGAGCTGGATGATGCGCTGGGCGGTTTCCGGCAGGGGCGGTAGCTCCAGGGTATCATCCAGGCGCTGTTTGATGCGCACCCCGGTAAACCGCTTGATGGCATCGGTTAACTGCTCCAGGTCACGCTCCGGCCGATCGTGGTTCACGCCGACTGACTGGGGGTCAACCGCAATCGAAATCCGCTGGGCACCGGCACTGAGCGCCTTGAACTCGGCGCTCTTGACCATGATGGTGACCCCCTGATCAACCAGGTTAAGGGCAATCAGCGCCAGGTCGTCCACTGCCACGTCTACGACAGTGGGCAAGCCGGTCAGCGACGGCAACGCCGGCAAGTCCCGCAAGCCTGTTCGCTCCCGCACCTGTAGCTGGTCCGAGCCTGGCATCATGCGCAGGTCCCTTTGCAACTGTTTGTTGAGAGCGCTGATATCAATAAGGTCCTGGTTGCGACAAATCACCTGGACCCGTCCCTGTTCGTCGTTGAGCAGCACCATCCTCAGGGCCTGTGCCCCGGTCCCTGACAACGATACGTCCTTGAGTTCGACGCGCTCGGCGGAGTCCCCCAATGCCTGGCGGACGATGACGGGCAGTTCCATGGTTTTCCCCTCATTATTTAGGGAGTCTCTGATCTACGCCTGACGACTACCCACTAACGTCTGGCTACGATGCACTCGCGGCTGACTACTAAGCATTCGCGTCTGACTAATATGAACTATAGATGACTCTGGTCCCGCCGGGACCAAGATCCGCCACCGATTGCGGCTAAATTTCAGGTTCCAGCCCGGCGTCCTTCCGTGTGAGTCCGGGTCTCACTATACCTCGCCATAGCGGGCGCGTTCCCCCAGCCATCGCCGCACCAGCGCGGCGACCCGCTCCGGTTCCTCCAGTAACGGTGGCGCCATCTCCCGGATCGGCTCAATCCAGCCCTTGTCCCGTTCGAAGTCCGCCAGCCGGAATTGCATTAACCCGGTCTGCCGAGTCCCCAGTACCTCCCCCGGGCCACGGATCTCCAGATCCTTTTCAGCGATCACAAAGCCGTCCTGACTGTCCCGCAACACCTGCAGTCGGGCCTTGCCATTCTGGGACAACGGCGGGTGGTACATCAGCACGCAGAAACTGGCATCGCTGCCCCGACCCACCCGTCCGCGGAGCTGGTGCAACTGAGCCAGTCCCAGCCGTTCCGGGTTCTCGATGATGATCAACGAAGCGTTCGACACATCCACCCCCACCTCGATCACCGTGGTCGCTACCAGCAGATCCAGCTCGCCGTTCTTGAACGCCGACATCACCGCCGCCTTCTCTGCCGCCTTCAGGCGGCCATGGACCAGGCCGGTCCGCAACTCGGGCAGCCGTTCGGCCAGGGCCTCGGCGGTAGCTTCCGCCGCCTGGCACTGCAAGGCCTCGGATTCCTCAATCAGGGTACACACCCAGTAGGCCTGCCGCCCGGCGGCACAGGCCTGTCTCACCCGTTCGATGACGGTGTCCCGACGGCCATCGGGCACCGCGACCGTCTCAATGGGCTTACGGCCCGGCGGCAACTCGTCGATCACCGAGGTATCGAGATCGGCGTAGGCACTCATTGCCAGAGTTCGGGGAATAGGGGTGGCGGTCATGATCAGCTGATGGGGGGCCAGATCGCCGGCCACCCCCTTCTCCCGCAGGGCGAGACGCTGGTGTACACCAAAGCGGTGCTGCTCATCGACAATCACCAGCGCCAGGCGCTGGAAGGCCACGTCGTGCTGGAACAGGGCATGGGTACCGATGGCGATCCCCACCTCGCCATTGGCGACCCGCGCCAGCGCTTCAGCGCGAGCCTTGCCCTTGACCTTGCCGGACAGCCAGACAAGACCAATGCCCAATGGCTCCAGCCACTGGCGAAAGCTGTGGTAATGCTGTTCGCCGAGAATCTCGGTGGGTGCCATCAAGGCCACCTGGGCACCGGCAGCAATCGCCTGCAAGGCCGCCAGGGCGGCAACCACGGTTTTCCCGGAGCCGACATCGCCCTGCACCAGGCGCAACATGGGCAGCGGCTGACTCATGTCCTGGCGGACGTCGGCAACCACTTGGTGCTGGGCGCCGGTCAAATCGAACGGCAGCTGGTCCAGAAAACGGCGCACCAGATCCCCCTGGGGCAACAGCGCCAGCGCCTGGCGTTGGCGGATCTGCTCGCGAACCTGTAGCAGGCTGAGCTGGTGGGCCAGCAACTCCTCCATGACCAGCCGCTGTTGGGCCGGGTGTTTGCCGGCAAGCAACTGCGCCACGTCGGCATCCGCCGGCGGCGCATGCACCAGAGCCACGGCGGCACCGATGCCCGGCAGCTGGTAATCCGCCAGCAGGGCCTCCGGCAACAGTTCACGAATGGGGTAACGCTGTAAATAGGCCAGGGCCTGACGGCACAGGTTTCTTACCCGCGGCTGTTGAATGCCTTCGGTGAGCGGGTAGACCGGGGTCAGGGTCGCGCTGCCGGGGTCCTCCATGGGCGGCGGGCTGACTTCGTACTCGGGGTGGTAAAGTTCGTAACCGGAACGTCCGGCCCTCACCTCGCCGAAACAGCGGACCCGATGACCCAACGACAGCTGCGCTTTCTGCGCCGCGTTGAAGTGGAAAAAGCGCAGCACCAGGAAGCCGGAGTCATCCCGCAGGGTGACCTGGAGACTGCGACGACGCCCCATCACCAGGTCACTCTTGACCACGTCGCCTTCCACCACGCCGACATCGCCAACCCGCAGGCTGCCCATCGGCACAATCCGGGTGCGGTCCTCGTAGCGATAGGGCAAGTGGAACAGCAGGTCCTGCAGGGAGTGGATACCCAACTTGGCCAGCTTGTCCGACAGGGCGGCGCCGACGCCTTTGAGGGTGGTGACCGGTATATCCGCCAAGGAGGTCATGGTGAACTCAGGCGCTGACGGAAGCAACCGGGGGTTCTTCGCGGGCCCGCTCCATCACTCGACACTGACCGGCGGCCAGCCGCAGCATGTCGATGGCCTTGGGCCGGGGGAAGGTGACCCGCCAGGCCAGCGCCACGGTACGGAATGGCACCGGCTGGGCGAACGGGCGCACCACCAGGATATCCTCCCGATATTGCATGGCGGTGGCGGCGGACAATGGCAGCACCGTGATCCCCAGGCCGGAGGCCACCATGTGGCGGATGGTTTCCAGCGAACTGCCCTCGGTCACCAGTGCCGGCGACTCGGCGGGGTCGGCACGGCTGGTCACGGCCTCCACCAGAGGTGGACAGGATTCCAGCACCTGATCGCGAAAACAGTGTCCCGGCCCCAGCAACAGCAATTGCTCCTGCGCCAGCTGCGCCGGCGTTAGCTCCGCTTCGGCCGCCAGACGATGCCCAGCCGGCAACAACACCACAAACGGCTCGTCGTAGAGGGGTAGGGTCACCACCTCTGGCTCGTCGAAGGGTAACGCCACGATAATGGCATCGAGTTCGGAATGGCGCAGTTTCTGGCGCAGGTTGGCAGTGTAGTTTTCCTCGATGTACAACGGCATGTCCGGGGCCCCCCGCCGCAACTCCGGCAGCAAATGGGGAAACAGGTAGGGACCGATGGTGTAGATGGCGCCCACTTTCAGCGGCGAATTGAGCTGGTTCTTGCCGTCCTGGGCCATGTCCCGGATCACCCCCACCTGATCCAGCACCCGCTGGGCCTGCTCAATGATCCGCAGCCCGGTCTCGGTCACCCGAATGCTGCTCTTGCTGCGCTCAAACAGCGGTACCCCCAGTTCGTCCTCGAGCTTCTTGACCGCAACGCTCAATGTGGGCTGACTAACGTGACAGCGCTCGGCGGCACGACCAAAATGCTTTTCTCTGGCCAGGGTAACAACATAGCGCAATTCGGTTAGGGTCATGGCATGCTCCGGTCAGAACGTTACTATGTTAGCAACAGACTCATTAACAACAGACTCGTTAACGACAGCCTCTCGGGGACAAGGGCGGCAGCTGATACGCTGTTCATAGCCTTCTTGGATCAAGCATAAGGATTGATATTGATTATGGCAATCACACAAACACCGGGCCAGCCCCGAATCCTGGTCGCCGGTTGCGGTGCCCTGGGCGGCATGATCGCCCAACAACTGAGCGCGCAGGCGACGGTGTATGGTTTGCGTCGCAACCCCGATAAAGTGCCCGCGGGCATTCAGCCGGTGGCCGCGGACCTGCTGGCGCCAGCACAGCTTGAGGCGCAAATCCCCCAGGCACTGGATGCCATCGTCTACTGCCTCACCCCTGGGCGTTACGACGACGAGGGCTACCGTCAGGCCTATGTCACCGGCCTCAACAACCTGCTGGCCGCGGTATCCGGGCAAGCGGTGAAACGCGTGGTGTTTATCAGCAGCACCAGCGTCTACCACCAGGACGACGACAGCTGGGTGACCGAGGACAGCCCTACCGCCCCCTTGCGGCACAGCGCCCAACGCATCCTGGAGGGTGAACAGCTCGCCTTATCCGGACCATTCCCGGCAACGGTGGTCCGCTTCAGCGGCATCTATGGCCCCAGCCGGCGGCGCTTCCTGACCGCGGTGCAGCGCGGCGAGATGAATCCAGCGACCCCAGGGCCCTACAGTAACCGGATTCATGAGGTGGATGCCGCAGGCGTGGTGGCGCACCTGCTGCGGCTGGCCCTGTCTGGCGAGCCCTTGGCCCGGCATTACATTGCCAGTGACTGCGAGCCGGCACGACTCGATGAGGTAGTGGCTTGGGTGCGGGCGCAAGTGCCCTGCGCGCCCGCCCTGGCGGATGCCCGAACGGCTGGCCGCAGCGGCAGCAAGCGCTGCGACAACCAGCGGTTACTGACCACGGGGTTTCAGTTTCGCTACCCGGACTACCGGGTGGGGTATGGCGAGATGATCGAGCAGGAACGTGCGGGCACGTGACCGACCGTCAGCTCAGCACCATGACCGCATCCATTTCCACAGGCACGCCCTTGGGCAGGGCTGCCACGCCGATGGCGGCACGGGCGGGGTACGGCTCCTGGAAGTAGGTCGCCATGACCTCATTGACGGTGGCGAAGTTGCTCAGGTCCGTCATGTAGATGTTCAGCTTGACGATGTCCTGCAAGCCACCGCCGGAGGCCTCGCAGACCGCCTTGAGGTTATCAAACACCTGCCGGGTCTTGTCGGCAAAGTCACCGGCAACCACTTCCATGGTTTCCGGCACCAGCGGGATCTGGCCCGACAGGTATACGGTATCCCCGGCTTTCACTGCCTGGGAGTAAGTGCCAATCGCCTGGGGCGCGTTATCGGTCTGAATCACGGATTTGTTGGTCATGAGTTTGAGTCCTTCTCACTAAAACCGCCATCGTCGCCCTGCGCCGCGGTGCTGTCAACTGCGGGCCGGGGCTAATTGGTCACCGGGCTCAGCCCCGATTCAATGCCGGATGCGACTGATGTGGGTCACCGCACGGATATTCCGCACCCGTCGCATGACGCGTGCCAGGTGACGACGGCCGTTGACATGCACCACCAGGCTAACGATCCCCAGACGGGCGTTCTGCTCTTCCACGCTGATGCGCTCGATATTGCCATCCGCCAGCGCCACCGCGCTGGCCACTTCGGCAATCACGCCACGCTGACGCTCGAGCTCCACCCGCAGCTCCACGGAGAACTCGTCGGTGATGTCCTTGGCCCATTTGAGGTGGGTCAACCGGGCCCTGGCCTCGTCATCCTCCGGCAGCCGCGTGCAGGTGTCGGAGTGAATCAGCATGCCATTACCGGTATCCATCACCCCCACCACCGGATCGCCCGGGATCGGCTTGCAACACTGGGCGAAACGAACCAGCAAGCCCTCGGTACCACGAATGGTCACCGGCGAGCGACCAAAACCACCATTAGGTTGCTTCAGATCGGCCTCGCTATGGTCGGGGCCGACCTCGCCACTGACCAACTGGCGGGCAATGAGATAGGCCATGCGATTACCCAGCCCGATCTCGCTGAGCAGGTCGTCCAGGCTATTGACCTGATTGTGCTGCACCACCGCCGCCACCTGGCTGTCGGACAGCTCCACCAACTTCTTGCCGAAGCCATTGAGGGACTTTTTCAGCAGCGTCTTGCCCAAATCCACCGATTCGGTGCGTTTCTGGTGTTTGAGCACGTGGCGGATGCTGCTGCGGGCCTTGCCGGTAACCACAAAGCTGAGCCACGCCGGGTTCGGTCGGGCGCCGGGCGCGGTAATGACCTCCACGGTCTGGCCACTTTGCAGCGGTTGACTCAGCGAGCCCAGATTGCGATTGATGCGGCAGGCCACGCAGGCGTTGCCGATGTCGGTGTGAATGGCGTAGGCGAAATCAACGGGCGTCGCGCCACTGGGCAGCTCCATGATTTTGCCCTTGGGGGTAAAGACGTAGATTTCGTCTGGAAACAGGTCGACCTTGACGTGCTCAATGAACTCCAGTGAGTCGTCTGCCCGCTCGCGCATTTCCATCAGGCCTTTCACCCAGCGGTCTACCCGTTTCTGGTTGACGCTGGCGATGTTGGACTGGTCACTCTTGTACATCCAGTGCGCGGCAATGCCGTTGTTGGCGATGTGCTCCATTTCCTCGGTACGGATCTGGATCTCGATATTGACGTGCATGCCGAACAGGGTGGTGTGCAGGGACTGGTAGCCATTGGCCTTGGGCATAGCGATGTAGTCCTTGAAGCGCCCGGGCAACGGCTTGTAGAGGCTGTGCACGGCCCCCAGGATGCGGTAACAGTCGTCCTCGCTATCGGTAATGATGCGAAAAGCGTACACGTCCATGATCTCGTGGAACGACTTCTGCTTGAACTTCATCTTGTTGTAGATGCTGTTCAGGTGTTTCTCGCGACCAATGATCCGCCCCGGCAACCCCCGTTCGGTCAGCTTTTCTTCCAGCTTGCTGCGAATTTCCTCGATGATTTCCTGATGACTGCCCCGCAGCTTGGTCACGGCCTGGGAAATGTAGCGCGAACGCATGGGGTAGAGCGAGGAGAAGCCCAGATCCTCCAGTTCGGTACAGATGGAGTGCATCCCCAGACGGTTGGCAATCGGCGCGTAGATGTCGAGTGTCTCGGTGGCGATGCGCTGGCGCTTGGCAAAGGGCAAGGGGCCCAGGGTGCGCATGTTATGGAGGCGGTCGGCGAGTTTGACCAGGATGACCCGAATATCCCGGGCCATGGCCAGGGTCATCTTCTGGAAATTCTCGGCCTGGGCTTCGGCGCGCGAGCGGAACTCGATCTGGGTCAACTTGCTGACCCCATCCACCAGTTCCGCCACCGATTCGCCGAACTGATCGGCCAGGGCATCCTTGGGAATACCGGTGTCTTCGATGACATCGTGCAGCATCGCCGCCATCAGGCTCTGATGGTCCAGCTTCAGCTCAGCCAGTATGCTGGCCACCGCCAACGGGTGGGTGACGTAGGGTTCACCGCTGCGCCGTCGCTGCCCCTCGTGGGCCTGCTCGGCATAATAGTACGCCCGCCGCACCTGATTGATGCGGGTGGTATCCAAATAGCTGCTTAGTTCCCTGGCCAGGCCTTCGACTGTAGGCTCCGCTGACACCACACCTCCCCATAACACTTGCTGGGCCAGACAAAAAAACCCGGATGCGCACACCCGGGTTTTCCAATGCCCATTGACGGTCAGGGCATCGAGCCCTTTCTATACACTATAAAACCGCCGGGACAGAATTCAATGCCCCACCCTGGGGCGACAACGGACTTTATTCGTCGTCGTCTTCCTGAAGCAGGGAACGGGTTACCTTGCCCTCGGCAATTTCCCGCAACGCCAATACGGTGGGCTTGTCGTTCTCTTCAGGAACCATTGGCTCCTGGCCCTTGGTGGCAATCTGTCGGGCACGCTTGGTGGCCAACATAACCAGCTGAAAGCGGTTATCCACGTTTTCCAGGCAATCTTCAACGGTAACTCGAGCCATAACACTCCCCGACTAGAACTTGATAACTGATGACTTGCAGCGGCAGGCCGGTCCTTCCCCACCGCCGCACAATGTGGCAGACCGCGTAGTGTACTGGCGCCGGTTCAATTTGTATACAGCCAATGATTAGCCGGACACCGATTGATTAGCCAGACACTAATCGGGTCAGCAGATCCGCGTGACGCACTTCCTGCGGTTCTACCCGCAGCCGCCGACTGCGAACAATCGCCAGCAGGTCCGCCAATGCGACGTCGAAGTCGTCGTTGACCACCAGGTAGTCGAATTCCAGCGCGTGGCTGCACTCCTCGGCCGCTTCCCGCAACCGGCGCTCGATGATCTCGGCCGCATCGGTGCCACGCCCGGTCAAACGCTGACGCAACACTTCCGGTGACGGCGGCACGATAAAGATGCCCACGCACTCCGGCATCAGCCGGCGCACCTGGGCTGCGCCCTGCCAGTCAATCTCCAGAATCACATCCTGGCCATGGTCGAGGGCCTGCTGCACCCAGCACTGGGAGGTACCGTAGTAGTTGCCGAACACATCGGCATGTTCGAGAAAGTCATCGCGCTGGATCATCGCCTCAAATTCGTCGCGGCTGACGAAGTGATAATTGACGCCGTCCTCCTCGCCGGGGCGCATGGGGCGGGTGGTGTGGGAGATGGACACACCCAGGGCACCGTCCTGCTGCAACATGGCCGCCACCAAACTGGTCTTGCCCGCTCCGGAGGGGGCGGAAATTACATACAGGGTGCCTTTCTCAACCTGGCTCATTGACGTGCTATCTCCAGACATTCAACGCTGAAACCGGCGATTATACGGGGATCCGCCAGGCATCGCACCCGACCCGCGACTACTCGAGATTCTGCACCTGCTCCCGCATCTGCTCGATCAGAACCTTGAGATCGACCGCCACCCGGGTCACCCGGGCATCGATGGATTTGCTGCTGAGGGTATTGGCTTCGCGGTTGAGCTCCTGCATCAAAAAGTCCAGGCGGCGGCCGATGGCGTCGCTGCTTTGCAAAGTCTCAAGCACCTCACCGACATGGGCATCGAGCCGATCCAGCTCCTCCGCCACATCGGATTTCTGTGCCAACATCACCATCTCCTGACTCAAGCGATCTGGCTCCAGCTCCACTTGCGCCTTCTGAAACCGCTCCCGCAGCTGACGCGCCTGCCGCTCCAGCAGCTCGGGCATGGCTGCCCGCACCTCGGCCACCATCCGCTGCATGCTCGCCAACCGCTCCTCGAACAATGGCCGCAGCCGCTCGCCCTCGCGCTCGCGGGCGTCCATCAAATCGGCGACGGTACGTTCGAACAGGCTGATCGCAGCCGCCTTGACCGGCTCCATATCCCTCTCCGGCGAGGCCATGACGCCTGGCCAGCGCATGATATCGAGAGCATTGATGTGGGCCGGATTGTCGAGAATCCGGTTGATCTGATTGGCCGCGTCGTTGAGCGCCGCCGCCAACTCATGGTTGATCACGAACGATTGCTCGGCTGAATCCGCCAGCTGCATGCGCACCCCCACGTCCACCTTGCCCCGCTTCAACTGGCTGCGCAGATGTTCCCGAAACCGGTTCTCCAGCTCCCGCAGCGAATCGGGCAACCGGAAAGAAGGCTCGAGATAGCGGTGATTAACGGCCCGGATTTCGCAGGTCAATGCTCCCCATTCGCCCTGAGCATCCTGTCGGGAAAAAGCGGTCATACTTCTGATCATGGCGGCTCCGAAAGCTGAGTAAATACAGATAATCTCTAGTTTAGCAGTGTGCTGGCCACCGCCGCGAACTTACCGGCGCAGTCCGCTGCCGTGATATACTGCCGCCCCTTTCCATTCGCCGCACCGGCAAGCCCGGTCAGCGCCACCCAGCAGCAGGACACTCTACCTATGCGCCCTAGCGGAAGAACGCCAGAACAACCCAGAGACATTCGAATCACCCGCCACTACACCCGCCACGCCGAAGGCTCGGTGCTGGTGGAGTTTGGCGACACCAAAGTGATCTGCACCGCCTCGGTGGAAAACAAGGTGCCGCCGTTCCTGCGGGGCGAAGGCAAGGGCTGGATTACCGCCGAATACGGCATGCTGCCCCGCTCCACCGGTTCGCGCATGGGTCGCGAAGCCGCCCGCGGCAAGCAGGGTGGACGCACGGTGGAAATCCAGCGGCTGATCGGCCGCTCGCTACGGGCCGCGGTGGATCTTCCGGCCCTCGGCGAGCACACCATCACCATCGACTGCGACGTCATTCAGGCGGACGGCGGCACCCGTACCGCAGCCATCACCGGTGGCTGCGTCGCCCTGGTGGATGCACTCAACCATCTGGTCAAGCAGGGCCGACTGAAAACCTCCCCGCTGAAACAGATGGTGGCGGCGCTGTCCGTCGGCATCTACCAGGGCGTGCCGGTGACCGATCTGGATTACCCGGAAGATTCCGCCGCCGAAACCGACATGAACGTGATCATGACTGACCAGGGTGGCTTCATCGAAATTCAGGGCACCGCCGAGGGGGCGCCGTTCGCTCAGGATGAACTGGACGCCATGATGGCCATGGCACGGCAGGGCATCGAAAAGGTGTTTGCGATCCAGAAGGCGGCACTGGAAGGCTGAGACCCGCAAGCGGATGCATGGCTTGAGTTGAGCGGGTTCGGGGAGAAAAGCTTCTCCGGACCACCTCCGGCCAGGGACGACCGGAGGCGAGTGCACAGGATCGCGCTTGCAGCGTGTCCGAAAAGCCCTGCTTCCACGGACACTGGGCGGTTCAGAGCAGAATCAGAAACCGATCTCGATGTCGTAATCCATGATCACCGGCGCGTGATCGGAGAAGCGGGTTTCGTTATCGATCCAGCCGTCGAGAATGGTCTTGCGGATACCCGGAGTCAGCAGCTGATAGTCGATGCGGATACCGGCGTTGCGCCGCCACCCCTCGGCCCACTCCGGCCAGCAGGTGAACTGATTGCTCTGCTTGTTAATGTCCCGGAAAGCATCCACACAGCCCATTTCGTCAAACAGCCGATCCAGCCAGGCCCGCTCATGGGGCAGAAACCCGGATACGTCAAGCTTGTGGTAGCGGGAGCTGGTGTCGGTCACATGATGGGCGGTCTGCAGGTTGGCGCAGAAGATAAACTGGCGGCGCTTGCGCAGGGTTTTCTGCATGTGCACACCGAACGCGTCCAGGAAGGCATCCTTGTGGTCCAGCGCGGTCAGATCGTCCTCGCCAAGGGGTTCGTCCTCCTTGCCCAGTGCCGAGGGCGCCAACACACTGGCCACACTGACCTTGTCGAAGTCCGCCTGGATGAAGCGCCCTTCCCGATCGGCCTGCTCGTTGGCAAAACCGTACATAATGGCCTTGGGGAAGTGGCGGGTGTAAATGCCAACGCCACCGTCCTCGTTACGCTCACCGTCGATAAAATAGGCTTCATAACCCTCGGGAACCAGCTGGCGATCCTCAATTTCGTAGGCGCGCATACGATGATCCTGAACGCACACCACGTCAGCATCCTGCCTGCCCAGCCAGTCGAAAAAGCCTCGCTCAATTGCCTGTTCCAGGCCATTGACGCTGATTGATACTACCCGCATACGTGTTCCCTGATTCGGTTTGTGTGTATGATACCGGTTTTATCCATATTTAAAAGAACCAACCTCGCCAGAAGCCTTGTCATGCAAGACTATCAGCAAGAATTCATCGACTTTGCCATTAGCCGGAACGTGCTGCGTTTTGGCGAATTTACGCTCAAGTCCGGGCGCACCAGCCCCTACTTTTTCAACGCCGGTCTGTTCAACACCGGCGATGACCTGGTTCAGCTAAGCCGCGCCTACGCCGCGGCCCTGCAACGTAGCGGCTTGAATTATGACATTATTTTCGGACCTGCCTATAAGGGCATACCGCTGGCCTGCACCACCGCGCTGGCGCTGTCCCAGGCGGGCGACAACCGCCCCTTTGCCTTTAACCGCAAAGAGAAAAAGGACCACGGCGAAGGCGGCAACATCGTCGGTGCGCCCCTGACCGGCAAGGTGCTGATCATCGACGACGTCATCACCGCCGGTACCGCCATCCGCGAATCCATCGACCTGATCCACGCCGCCGGCGCCCAACCGGCAGGCGTACTGATTGCACTCGACCGCCAGGAGCGCGGCACCGGCACGCTGTCGGCCATTCAGGAAGTGGAGCAGGACTACCAGATTCCGGTGGTCAGCATCATCAAGCTGGAGCAGGTACTGGCTTACCTGCAATCCCAACCGGGTTTCGACGACCACGCCCAGCGGGTGGCCGCCTATCGGGAGCGCTATGGCATCTGACGCCCTTTTGCTACTCTGACATCTGGGCACGCACTACGGCTCAACAGATGCGGTCAACTGCGAAGTCATCACCGGAGCGGCTCCATCGATCTATGAAACGCAAAACGAACATCCTCAGCTCTGCGCTCGCGTTCTCGCTACTGCTAACGGCGACCACCGCCGACGCCCGCATGTACCGCTACAAAGACGAGAATGGCCGGACCGTCATCAGCAGCACCGTACCCCAGCAGGCCTCACAGCGGGGCTATGAAATACTCGACAACAGGGGCCGGGTCATCGAGACCATTGCCCCGGCACCCACCCCTGAAGAAATCGCCGCCCGGGAAGCCGAGGAAGCCCGGCAACACCAGCTGCAGCTGCAGCAAGAGCGCGACCTGGCATTGCTGAAACGGTTCAGCCACCCGGACGAAGCCGTTCGAGCCATGGAACGCAAGCTGCAGGAACTTCAGAGCTTCAGCCAACTCAAGCGCGGCAGCATCGCCGTGCTCGCCAATCAGCTGGACAGTGAACAGGCACGCGCGGCGAATCTGGAGCGTTCGGGCCGCGATATTCCCGAGGCCACCCTGCAGAAGATCCAGCGACTGCAGAACCAGATTCTCGATATCGAACAGGAAATCACCGAACAGAATGCCGAGGTCGACAAGGTGCGCGCACGCTTTGTCGAAGACATCATCCGCCTCGAAACCATCACCGGCGAGTCGGCCACCTTGCCTTACCGAACCGAGCCGAGCCCGGCTCCCTAGCCACCGCTGGCTATCCGACCATCAAACTCCGCCCCCAAGGGCACCGAAAAATTCCACCGGCCTCTAACGCAAAATGGGCCGCCCGAGGGCGACCCATTTTGCAACCTTGGACTAACGCCGAAATCAGGCGGTAGTCGACGCCTTCTTGGCGGCCGGCTTCTTGGCCGCAGGCTTCTTCTCGGTCACGGTTTCCTTAACGGCCTCGGCAGTCTCGACCACTTCTTCCGCGACTTCCTCGACGACCTCAACAACCGCGTCTGCGCTCTCGGCGGCTTCTTTCTCGATACGGGCTACCAGCTCGCCAGCAAAGCTGCCGAAACGGCTGTTCAGGCCACGCAGCTGCTCGAACAGAGTCTCGCTGTAACCGTCGTAACGCTCACGCAGCGACTTAACGCTGTACTCACGCACTTCGCTTTCCAGCTTCTCGGCGTACTCAAACGGCTTGGCAGCCAGCTTCTTCTGCTGTTCTTCTGCAGTGTTGATGCCCTTGGCAACGATATCCTGAAGTTGCTCTTGATAAGACTTGAGCTTACCCATCGTGACTCTCCTGATCGTAAGTAGTTACTTAACACGATTTGAATGTCCGGCGTTTCCTAACCGGGGTTTTGATTCATGTAGGAGAATAAAGTCAAAAATTAGAATGTTCATACTAAACAACGCCCGCCCCCACCCCGACTTCGTTACAACTTCGTCATTTGATGACCCACTGAGGATGCGCATAATCGGGACTGGATTTTCCGGGCCAGACTCCCCGCATTATTCAGGCCAGCCTCTAAATCCCGCCCAACGCCCCAGGAAGGGGCCTAAGAGGACTCGCCTTTGACGCCCGCACCCGACGACCAGCGGGAGGTGGCCGATGAGCCGCGTCCGACCCAGGAATGGACCGTGCCGCTGACCCGGGAGAACGGCAGTGCCCTGTACCTCAGCGAAATACAGGGCTACCGGCTCTACTATCGGTTCCGGCACACTCAGGCGTTTCAATGGATTGACGTGGACGGCGCCTACGACTTTGCCATTACGGCGCGGGATAACAGCGGCCTGGAAAGCCGCAAATCGGAGGTGATCAAAGTCGATCTGATTTGACCTGGGCAGCCCCTTACCAGCTAAAAATCACCCAACTGGGCACCAGAATCCGCGATTGGGAGGTGCGTGACCAGCCACCGCCATCGGCCGGCACCAGATAGTAGGGTGGGCCGACTTTGGGCACCACCTTGATTTCGACAATTTCGCCATTCACCCGGTATTCGTAGATCACCTGCTGCTCCCCGCCTCGGATGATGACCTGAGGCTCCTGTGGAGCGGAGCGATATTCCGGCGCAATCACCGGCGCCTCGGGCACGGCTACCCCCTCGGGCAGGTCCGCCGGCTGGCCCGCCGCCGCCATGGAAAGCGCGACCAACGGCAGGCTGAAACCGGGGATTCGTAACGTTTTCATGGTAACCTCTGCTCGGAAACCAACGCTTTATCCCAGAGTTGCACAAGACCATCCACGCTTCAATCAGAATCCGGAATTGATTTGATATGAGCCAGCAGCCGACCCCGCCGATCGTACTCGTCGACGGTTCCTCCTACCTGTTCCGCGCCTTCCACGCCCTGCCACCGCTGATGACCAGCAAACACCAGCCCACCGGCGCCATCAAGGGCGTGATCAGCATGATCCGCCGCCTGGAACAGGACTTCCCGGGGTCGCAGGTGGTGGTGGTTTTCGATGCCAAGGGCAAGACCTTCCGTCACGATCTTTACGAGGAATACAAAGCCAACCGACCACCGATGCCGGAAGACCTGGCTAGCCAGATCGAGCCCATTCACCAGATCATTCGCGCCATGGGGCTGCCATTGCTGATGGTGTCCGGGGTCGAAGCGGACGACGTCATCGGCACCTTGGCCGAGGAAGCCACCAGCAAGGGCATCGATGTGGTGATCAGTACCGGCGACAAGGACATGGCTCAGCTGGTCAGCGACCACGTCACCCTGATCAATACCATGACCGACACCCGCATGGACCGGGACGGGGTGGCGGCAAAGTTCGGCGTCCGCCCGGAGCAGATCATTGATTACCTGACTCTGGTGGGCGATACCGTGGACAACATCCCCGGGGTCAATAAGTGCGGCCCCAAGACCGCCGTAAAATGGCTGCAGGCCTATGGCGACCTTGATCAATTGATCGAACACGCCGACGAGATCAAGGGCAAGATTGGCGACAACCTGCGCGAGGCTCTGCCGCAGCTGCCCCTCAGCCGGGAGCTGGCCACCATCAAGACCGATGTGGAACTGGAGTTCGGCCTGCAGGAACTGGCCCACCAGCCCCAGGACGATAACGCCCTGCTCAGCCTGTTCAAGGAATTCGAGTTCAAGACCTGGGTGGCGGAACTGGGCCGCACCGACCAGGCCAACGATAGCCCCGCTGCGGAACAGGCGCCGGCCGCAGCGATCGAGCAAAACTATCAGACCATCACCACGGAAGCGGAACTGGACCGCTGGCTCAGCCGACTGGAAAGCGCCGCCCTGTTCGCCTTCGACACCGAGACCACCAGCCTGAACTACTCCAAAGCTGAGGTGGTCGGCGTCTCTTTCGCCGTGGAGCCGGGCGAAGCCGCCTACCTGCCGCTGGCCCACGACTATCTGGGCGCCCCCGAGCAACTCGACCGGGACCAGACCCTGGCCAAACTCAAGCCCCTACTGGAAGACCCGCAACGGCGTAAGGTCGGCCAGAATCTGAAATACGACAAGAACGTGCTGGCCAACCATGGCATCTGCCTCGAGGGCATTGCCGAGGACACCATGCTCGAGTCCTACGTGCTCAACTCGGTCGGCTCCCGGCACGACATGGACACCCTGGCGCTGAAATACCTCGGCCTGAAGACCATCAAATTCGAGGACATCGCCGGTAAGGGCGCCAAGCAACTCACCTTCAACCAGATTGAACTGGACCAGGCCGCCCCTTACGCCGCCGAAGACGCCGACATCACCCTGCGACTGCACCAGGCGCTGCGGCCCAAGCTCGCCGACACCGGGCGCCTGCGGGAGGTGTACGAGAATATCGACCTGCCGCTGGTGCCGGTGCTGTCCCGCATGGAGCAGCGGGGCGCGCTGGTGGATGCCGAACGGCTGAAGGCCCAGAGCCAGGAACTGGCCGCTCGCATGGCTGAGCTGGAGCAAGAGGCCTACGAGGAGGCCGGAGAACAGTTCAACCTGGGCTCCCCCAAGCAGCTGCAGGCCATCTTCTATGACAAGCTGGGGCTGCCGGTGGTGAAGAAGACCCCCAAGGGCGCGCCGTCAACCGCCGAACCGGTGCTACAGGAACTGGCGCACGACCACGCCCTGCCCCGGCTGATCCTGGAGCACCGCAGCCTGAGCAAGCTCAAGTCCACCTACACCGACAGCCTGCCCGGCATGATCAGCCCCCGCACCGGCCGCATTCATACCTCCTACCACCAGGCGGTGGCAGCCACCGGTCGGCTGTCCTCCACCGAGCCCAATCTGCAGAACATCCCCATCCGCACCCCTCAGGGCCGGCGCATCCGCCAGGCGTTCATCGCCCCGGACGGCCACCAGCTGGTGGCGGCGGACTACTCCCAGATCGAGCTGCGCATCATGGCGCACCTGTCCCAGGACAAGGGACTGCTGGAGGCGTTTGCCCAGGGTGAGGACATCCATCGCGCCACCGCCGCCGAAGTGTTCAGCGTCGATCTCGCCGAGGTGTCCGATGACCAACGTCGTAGCGCCAAGGCGATCAACTTCGGCCTGATCTACGGCATGTCCGCATTTGGCCTGTCCCGGCAACTGGATATTGAGCGGAAGGTTGCCCAGCAATACATCGACCGCTACTTCGAACGATACCCGGGCGTACTGACTTACATGGACAACATTCGCAAACAGGCCCACGAGGACGGCTACGTCGAAACCCTGTTCGGCCGGCGCCTGTACCTGCCCGAAATCAACGCCCGCAACAAACAGATGCAACAGGCCGCTGAACGCACCGCCATCAACGCGCCGATGCAGGGCACCGCCGCCGACATCATCAAGCGCGCCATGCTGGAGGTGGAGACCTGGCTACTTCGCGACCACCCGGACCAGGCCCGGATGATCATGCAGGTCCACGACGAACTCATTCTGGAAGTCAAAGAAGAGGCATTGGAGACGGTGCGGCAGGGGCTGGTGGCGCGCATGTCGGCAGCGGCCGACCTCAGGGTGCCCTTGCTGGTGGAGGCGGGCTCCGGCTATAACTGGGACGAAGCCCACTGAACATCACCGGGACAGAACGGTGCCCTGCAACAAAAAACGCCCCATTTGGGGCGTTTTTTGATTGCTAGCAAATAACTTCCGGCAACCGGTCCTCAGAACGCCCGGCTCACCTGCATTGAGGCGCCCCAGGCATCCAACTCATAGGTGCCACTGAAGTTGGCGGCGCTGGCGACCGGCTCGTCGTCGACGGTGTATTCACGCTCATCCACCTTGACATCGTCGAACAGCAACACACCGGCGGCGACATCGACCGTCCAGCCGCTGCTGTGGTCACCGTAGCGAGTACCCAGGGTAAGCCACTGGCGATCGTCGGAAGGAATGCGGGCGGTACGGAAGTCCTCGTTGACCGGCGATTGGTCGTAGGCATAGCCAGCTTTCAGCGCCCAGGAGGGCGTCGCCTGCCAGACCACGCCCACATTGGCCTGCCAGGTATCGCGCCAGTTCTCAGAGACGTGACCCACCAGGGACGGATCACCAAACTTGGGTCCGCCCAGCGCCGAGATGGCCCCCGCGTCTTCCCGACTGACGATATCCAGGGCCACAAACCGGCTCCACTTGGCCCAGGTTGCGCCGGCCAGCACGGTGACCTTATCGGTCAGACCATGACGAACCCCCACGGTGACACTTTCCGGAATTTCCAGCGGCACGATTGCCTTCTCATTCAGGTCGGCGAACGCAAAGCTCAAGCCACCGGGGGTCAGGGCGGCTTGCGGCACGTTGCTCAATGTCGCATCGCCCTCCAGCTCCAGCTCGGTCCCGGACTGGGCCGAGAGGCCAACCTGGGTGCGGTCACTGATTTCCCACAGCAGCCCCACCGTGAAGGTCACGGCGATGTCATCCCCCTCCACATCGAAATACCCGTCTTCAAACGCCGGGCCGCCATAACCCAGGGCCTGGGCCTGGGCATAATTGGCGCTGTAGTCCTGGAACTTGGAGAGCCGGCCTTCGGCGTACAGCAGGTTGAGCCCCAGCCCCAGGGAGAAGCCGTTGCCATCGTTCAGCGCGATGGACGGACTGAAGGCAATGGCGGTCAATTCGGTCCGGTCTGCGAAATAGCGGCCCAGAAAGTCGTTGTCGTAATTCGCCTTCAATCCGTAGGGGGCGTGAATGCCGAAACCGACATCAACACTGTCGCTGAGCTCCCGGGTCAGATAGAGGTTGGGCAATACGGCGAAGGGTGCGAAATCGCCGCCACTGCGGCCATCGACCGGCAGGCCGGCGGCCGTGCGGGCGCTGGCGGAGTCACGGTCCAGCTCGGCTTTGATATCCAGCACAGCGGTACCAAAGGACAGGTTGGTTCCCGACAACTGGCTCATGCCGGCCGGGTTGAAGAAGACGGTGGTGGCGTTTTCAGGATTCGCCGCCGTGCCGGCATTGGCCACGCCCATGGCGCTGGCGCTCTGCTCGTTGAGAGCGAAACCGCCCGCCAGTACCGCTGCCGGTACCGAGGCCAGGGCGGCCACGCTGGTAAGGCCTGTGATTCTGCGCATAATTCCCCCGAAGCTTGCGAGCGGCGGAGTATACGCAGGCCGGGCCATTGGCCTCAAATGCCAAGACTACCCATTTGGAAAGCTAACCAACTACGACCAAAGTCGTAAACACACTCGACCAATCAGTCGTCCTGAATCGACAGATTATCCACCGTGGACGACAGCTGCTCCGGGCTGTGGGCGTCACTGCCGAGCTTGATCATCAGGCGCAGGTCGTTGGCGGAATCGGCGTAGGCCAACGCATCCTCGTAGGTGATCAGGCCGTCGGAATAGAGACGGTACAGGGCCTGATCGAAGGTCTGCATGCCCGACTCGGTGGACTTCGCCATCAGCTCCTTGAGCTTGTGCACCTCGCCCTTGCGGATCAGGTCCGACGCCAGCGGTGAATTGATCAATACCTCGATGGCGGCGCGTCGACCTTTACCATCAGGTGTGGGAATCAGTTGCTGGGCGACGATGGCCCGGAGGTTGAGGGACAGGTCCATCCAGACCTGGCGATGCTGATCCGGATTGAAGAACTGAATGATCCGATCGAGCGCCTGGTTGGCATTGTTGGCGTGCAGCGTGGCCAGACACAGGTGACCGGTTTCGGCGAACTGGACCGCGTACTCCATGGTCTGTTTGGTGCGCACCTCACCAATCAGAATCACGTCGGGGGCCTGACGCAGGGTGTTTTTCAGGGCCACCTCAAAGCTTTCGGTGTCGATGCCCACTTCCCGCTGGGTCACGATACAGCCCTGGTGCTGATGCACAAACTCGATCGGATCCTCGATGGAGATGATGTGGCCACGACTATTCCGGTTGCGATAGCCAAGCATCGCGGCCAGCGAGGTGGACTTACCGGTGCCGGTGGCGCCGACAAAAATGATCAGACCGCGCTTGGTCATGGCCAGATCCTTGACCACTTCCGGCAGGTTCAGCTCATCGATCTGGGGAATCTTGGTTTCGATCCGCCGCAGCACCATGCCGCAGAGATTGCGTTGAAAGAAGGCGCTGACCCGGAATCGCCCGATGCCCCTGGCGCTGATGGCGAAGTTGCATTCGTGGGAGGCCTCGAACTCGGTCTGCTGCTTGTCATTCATCGCACCGTAGACCAGCTCGCGGGTCTGCTCGGGCGTCAAGGCACTCTTGGTCACCGGAAGCACCTTACCGTTGACCTTCATGCTAGGGGGAACACCAGCGGTGATGAAGAGATCCGAGCCCCCCTTCTCGACCATCAGCCTGAGCAGCTTTTCAAATTCCATGATCGTTACCTGTTATCACTGTTTTAAAAATTATCCGGCATCTTGGCCTTGGCTCGCGCCGCTTCGCGGGAAATCAGCCCTTTCTGCAACAACCGCTCCAGGCACTGATCCAGGGTCTGCATGCCCAGCGATCCGCCGGTCTGGATGGCGGAGTACATCTGGGCCACCTTGTCCTCACGAATCAGGTTGCGGATGGCGGGTGTACCAATCATGATCTCGTGGGCGGCGATCCGACCACCGCCCATCTTTTTCATCAGGGTCTGGGACACCACCGCCTGCAACGACTCCGACAGCATCGAACGCACCATGGATTTCTCTTCCGCCGGGAACACGTCCACCACCCGGTCGATGGTCTTGGCTGCGGATGTGGTGTGCAGGGTGCCGAACACCAGGTGACCGGTTTCGGCTGCGGTCAAGGCCAGCCGGATGGTTTCCAGGTCCCGCAGCTCACCCACCAGGATGATGTCGGGGTCTTCCCGCAGCGCCGAACGCAGGGCCTCGTTAAAGCCCAGGGTGTCCCGATGTACTTCCCGCTGGTTCACCAGGCACTTCTTGGAGTCGTGCACGAATTCGATGGGGTCCTCGATGGTGAGGATGTGCTCGTAGCGACTCTCGTTGATGTAATCGAGCATTGCCGCCAGGGTGGTGGACTTACCGGAACCGGTGGGCCCGGTCACCAGCACCAGCCCCCGGGGCACCGACGCCACGTCCTTGAACACCTGGCCCATGCCCAGGTCTTCCATGGTCAGCACCTTGGACGGGATGGTCCGGAAGACCGCGCCGGCACCGCGGTTCTGGTTGAAGGCGTTGACCCGGAAACGGGCCACGCCGGGCACCTCGAAGGAGAAGTCGGTTTCCAGGAACTCCTCGAAATCCTTCCGCTGCTTGTCATTCATGATGTCATAAATGAGGCCATGGACCTCCTTATGCTCCATCGGCGGCAGATTGATGCGCCGCACGTCGCCGTCAACACGGATCATCGGAGGAAGACCGGCGGACAGGTGCAGGTCAGACGCGCCCTGTTTTGCCGAGAAGGCAAGCAGTTCAGTTATATCCATAGGAATCCTCGGAAGGGTTGTTCTTTTATCCTGACATCGGGGCGGCCGGGGACAGCAATCGACAAACACCTCGGGCTGACCTGCATCCGGCACACCAGTCCCGCCACACCAAAACACCGGCGCTTACCGGCTTGGCAATTGCTATAGCTGCGGGTAACGTATCGACTTATCTGCAAAAATCGACCATGCCAGACAGACACTATGAGCAGCATAGCAGACAACATCGAGAGCGTAACCCGGCGCATACAAAAAGCAACATTGGCGGCCGGCAGGCCGGAGAACTGCGTCACACTGCTGGCGGTGAGCAAAACCCGGCCCGCCGCCGACATCCGCCAGGCCACCGCGACCGGCCAATGGGCCTTTGGCGAAAATTACCTCAGCGAAGCCCTGACCAAGATCGAGGCGCTAACCGACCTGGGCAAACTGGAGTGGCATTTCATCGGCCCGATCCAGTCCAACAAGACCCGGCAGATTGCCGAGCACTTCCACTGGATTCACACCGTGGACCGGGAAAAGATAGCCCGACGCCTCAGCGACCAGCGCAATCCCCAGCATCCGCCCCTCAATATCTGCCTCCAGGTCAACATCGACAACGAGCCCACCAAAGCGGGCTGCAGCGTGGATCAGACCGTGACTCTGGCACGGCAGGTTGCCCTGCTGCCCGGACTCAGACTGCGCGGGCTGATGGCCATTCCCGATCCGGGCCAGACTGCGGACGAGCTTCGCCACAGTTTCCGGCGACTGCGGCAACTGCTTGACGACGTCCGTCAGGCGCTACCGTCCAGCGAGGCGCTCGACACCCTCTCCATGGGGATGTCGGCGGACCTGGAACTGGCCATTCAGGAAGGCGCCACCTGCGTCCGGGTCGGCACCGCACTGTTTGGTCCTCGCCGCCGCAAGTGATGAGATAACACCACAATATCCTGCTATTATCGGGCTCAAATCACCCGGCGAGTTATGTGGAGCGAACTTTGAGCACATCACCAACCATCTCGTTTATCGGCGCGGGCAACATGGCCAGCGCCATCATTGGCGGCATGCTCGCCAGCGGCTTCGAGGCCGGCAACATCTGGGTGAGCGCACCGGATGACCCGCACCTGCAATCGATTCGCAAGCGTTTCGGTGTCAGCGTGACCACCGACAACCGCTACTGCGCCCAGCAGGGCGATCTGGTGATACTGGCGGTCAAGCCCCAGGTCATGGCCGACGTGTGCCGGGACATCGCCCCGGTCGCCCAGAACACCCGACCACTGATGGTGTCGATTGCCGCCGGGTTGACAGCGGACACCCTCGATCAATGGCTCGGTGGCGGCCTGCCGCTGGTGCGGGTGATGCCCAATACGCCCTCGCTGGTGGGCAAAGGCGCCGCAGGGCTGTTCGCCAACGAACAGGTGACTGACAGGCAAAAGGCGCTGGTGGAAACGATTTTCGCCAGCATCGGCAGCGCGCTCTGGGTTGATCAGGAATCTCTGTTGCACGGAGTTACCGCGCTGTCAGGTAGCGGCCCCGCCTACTTTTTCCTGATGCTGGAAGCCCTGGAAAGTGCCGCCAGCCAAGCCGGCATCGCGCCGGAGACCGCCCGCCAGCTGGCCATCCAGACCATGGCCGGCGCCGCGGAAATGGCGGCACACAGCGAGCACGATCCGGCGCAACTCAAGCGGAACGTCATGTCCCCTGGCGGCACCACCGAACAGGCCATCAACGCCTTTGAGAGCGGCGGCCTGCGCGAACTGGTCGAACAGGCGTTCCAGGCGGCCTATCACCGCTCGGAAGAGATGGCCGAGGAACTGGCCAAGGAGCAATAGAGCGTGTGCGCCCCGGAGCGCAACGACGTGTGACGGAATCCAGGGGGGGCGAGCGGCCCCCTTTGACCCAGAGACCCCTTTGGCAAACGGAGACACAGCTTGATGCTGGCCCAAATTCTCATAACCGTACTGCAAATCGCCTCCACGTTTTATCTCACCATTGTGCTGTTGCGTTTCCTGCTGCAGCTGGCGCGCGCCGACTTCTATAACCCGATTTCCCAGTTTGTGGTGAAAGCCACCAACCCGTTGTTGCGGCCCATGCGGCGATTCATTCCTGGCTGGGGCGGCATCGACGGTGCTTCGCTGGTGCTGGCGGTGTTGATACAGTGCCTGACCTACCTGCTGATCCTGTTCACCCTCAGCGGCGGCTTGCCCAGCATCAATCCGGTGACCCTGGTGACCTGGTCGGCACTGACCGTGGTGGGGCTTATTGTGAAGATCTACTTCTGGTCGGTGATTGCGGTGGTGGTGGTGAGCTGGATCGCGCCGCAAAGCCACCACCCGGCCATTCAGCTGGTCGCCCAGATCACCGAACCGGTGATGCGACCGGTGCGTAACCTGATGCCGCCGGTCGGCGGCCTGGACCTGTCTCCGATCGTGGTGTTCCTGATTCTGAGCGTGGTCGGCCAGGTCATCCAGAGCCTGGCTCAGGCGGCGGGCCTGAGCGCAATCGGCGTCGGACTGTAGGCTGTTTCGCAGTTTTGCAATACTTAACAAACCAACACAGGACATAACACAGCCAAAACCACCGCACACCCAATTGATTTTTATTGTTTTTTCGCATGGCGCCGGCTGCCAGGGCAAGATATTTGCCTGACCTCCGGCGGGCGACCCCGAGCCTCCGGGGCAATATCGCGCTATTTTAGCCATAGTCTTCGAATAATCGCGCTGCAAGATCTGGGAAGGTCAAAATCATGAACAATTACGGGAGTCTTTCCCAACAGGTGGAAGCCTACCACGCCTGGAAAAAGGAGCTGATCCGGCAGATCAGTCGTTACCGCCTATGGCTGCAAGACAACGACCTGTTCTCCGACGACATCAGCACCCGGATTCGCAATGGTCTGGAATTGCTGATCGAGGACGAGCTGACCATCGCGTTCGTTGGCGAATACTCCCGTGGCAAAACCGAGCTAATCAACGCCCTGTTTTTCTCCAGTTATGGTCAACGCATGCTGCCTTCCCAGGCCGGCCGCACCACCATGTGCCCGACCGAGCTGTTTTTTGATCGAACCGAGAACCGTAACTATCTGCGACTGCTTCCGGTGGAAACCCGCAGCGGAGACCTCTCCTTGCACCAGCTCCGCAAACAGCCCGTGCACTGGATTCACCACGAACTGGACGACAACGATCCGGAGGTAATGCGAGAAGTGCTCGCCGAGGTCGCTCGCGTCAAGAGCGTGACCCCCGCCGAGGCTCGCAAGCTGGGTTTTGAGGAAAACATGCTGGAAGTGGACCGGAATGCCCCCGGCAAGGTGCTGATTCCGGCCTGGCGCAATGCGCAGGTCAGCATCCGCCATCCGCTGTTCGAGCGGGGCCTGCGTATTTTCGACACCCCGGGACTCAATGCCCTGGGCTCCGAACCCGAGCTGACCATCAGCATGCTGCCCAACGCCCATGCGATCATCTTCCTGCTCAGCGCCGATACCGGGGTGACCGCCAGCGACATGACCCTGTGGAAAGAGCACATCAACACCGACGACGCAGACCATCGCGCCGGACGCTTTGCGGTGCTGAACAAGATCGATGTGCTCTGGGACGAGCTTCACGGCGAACATCACACCCAGGAAGCCATTGAACGGGTCCAGCAGTACACCGCCGACCACCTGGGCATGCACCGCGCCGATGTGATTCCGGTCTCGGCCAAGCAGGGTTTGCTGGCCAAGGTCCGCAAGGACGAGCCATTACTGCAACGCAGCAACCTGCCGAATCTGGAAAACCTGATCATCGACCGCATCCTGGTCCACAAGGAGCAGTTGATCACCCAGAGCCTGATCAATGACCTGCTGGGCATGCTGCAAAACAGCCAGGCCGCCATCCAGAGTCGTCTCGGGGTTCTGGAAGAAGAACTGCAAGCCTGTTCGGACACCCACATCGACCGGGACGCCCTGCGCCGACTCGCCGATCGCGCCCAGAACGACTACGACTTCTATTACAAGAAGCTGATTACCCTGCGTTCCAGCCGTCGCTTGATGCAGTCCCAGGGCGGCACCCTCAATCAACTGGTGAGCGAGGATCGCTTCGAAGCCCATGCCAGCAAGGTGCGCAAGCTGCTGACCCGAAGCTGGACCACCGCCGGCCTGAACCGCGGCATGGATCATTTCTTTGAACTGCTGGAGAGCGACCTCAGCAATCTGATGACCGAAGGCCAGCTGGCGGAGAAAATGGTGGCGGCCATCTACCGTCGCTACAATGAAGACACCCGCGCTCGCCACCTGGAGCCGATCCCCCTTCGCGCCGGCCGCCATGTCATCGCCATCCGCGAGCTGCGCAAGAAGGCCAATCGCTTCCGGCTCAGCCCGAAAAACCTGCTCACCGAGCAGAACCTGCTGATCCGGCGTTTTTTCAACATCATGGTGAGCGAGGCCCGCACCCTACACCAACGGGTTCGCAAGGACGTTGACCGCTGGCCGAGCGAAGCACTGCTGCCGATCATGCAGTATTCCATGGAACAGAAACAGCTGCTGGAGCATCAGATCCGACGCCTGCGGGACATGGTCCGTCACGACCGCGACAGCAAGGCTGAGCGGGCGAACTTACTCGCCTCCATCGCCGAACTGCGCAAGCAGCTGGAACTGGCCGAAAACATGCATCGCCAGATCCGCAAGCCGGCGCCGACCCTGATCCAGCAAAAAGTGGTGAACATTTCCGGCCTTGCCTGAGCACCCCGGCCCATCGGCGGTGTTGACAGTTGCAGCCGTGCAGGGCGGCCTTTAAACTGCATGGCTGGCCAGCCCCTTGCCCGCCTGGGTTCAAGGCGCCTGGCCACCACGCTCTGTCAGAGTTTTACCGACTGAACCAGGAAGCTTACGCGCGCCGATGCCCGATTCCCTGCCACCGGATTCTGTCGGGGTAGTTACCCCACAGACCCTGCATTTCGACACCCCCATTACCCTGGCCTGCGGCCAGACGCTGGACAGCTACGACCTGGTGGTGGAGACCTATGGCACCCTCAACGCCGATGCCAGCAACGCCATTCTGATCTGCCATGCCCTGAGCGGCCATCACCACGCCGCCGGTTACCACCGGATGGAAGATCGCAAACCCGGCTGGTGGGATAGCTGCATCGGCCCTGGCAAGCCCATCGATACCCGCCGCTTCTTTGTGGTCAGCCTCAATAACCTCGGCGGCTGCCATGGCAGCACCGGCCCCAACTCCACCAACCCCGCCACCGGCAAACCCTATGGTCCGGACTTCCCGGTGGTGACCGTCAAGGACTGGGTCGACAGCCAGGCCGTCCTGGCCGACCGCCTCGGCATCCAGTGCTGGGCCGCGGTGGTGGGCGGCTCCCTTGGCGGCATGCAGGCGCTGCAGTGGAGCCTGTCCTACCCGGATCGCCTGCGGCACGCGCTGATCATCGCCTCGACGCCGCGGCTGACCGCCCAGAACATCGCCTTCAACGAAGTGGCCCGCAACGCCATCACCAGCGACCAGGAATTCCACGACGGTCGCTATTACGACTTCGACACCGTGCCCCGTCGCGGTCTGATGCTGGCCCGCATGATCGGCCACATCACCTACCTGTCGGACGCCTCCATGGGGGAAAAATTCGGCCGCGAGTTGCGGGATCAGGCCTACAAATTCGGTTACGACGCCGAGTTTCAGGTGGAAAGCTACCTGCGCTACCAGGGCGAACGGTTTTCCGAAACCTTCGACGCCAACACCTACCTGCTGATGACCCGAGCCCTGGATTACTTTGACCCGGCCTACGAGTACGACAACAACCTCGCCGAGGCCATGACCCATGCCCGTTGCGAATTTCTGGTGCTGTCCTTCAGCACCGACTGGCGCTTCACCCCGGCGCGTTCCGAAGAGCTGGTGAACGCCATGGTGGCGGCCCGCCGCAAGGTCAGTTACGCCGAGATTGATGCCCCCTGGGGTCACGATGCCTTCCTGATCCCCACCCCCAGGTACACCGACGTCTTCAGCGCCTACATGGCCCGGGTCGCCCGGGAGGTCAATGCATGAGAACCGACCTGCAAATCATCGAACAGTGGATCAAACCCGGCAGCCACGTCCTCGATCTGGGCTGCGGCGACGGCACCCTGCTGGACCATCTGCAGAGGGAAAAACAGGCCAGCGGCTTTGGCCTGGAGATCAACCCCGACCACATCACCACCTGCATGTCCCGCGGCGTGGCGGTGATCGAGCAGAACCTCGACACCCAGGGACTGCAGAATTTTGACGACCAGAGTTTCGATGTGGTGCTGATGACCCAGGCGCTGCAGGCGGTTCGCCGCCCGGACAAGGTGCTGGATGAAATGCTCCGGTTGGGCCGGGAAGGCATCGTAACATTTCCCAATTTCGCCTACTGGCGACTACGCTGGTATTTGATGCGTCACGGCAGAATGCCCGAATCGGAAACCCTGCCGTACCGCTGGTACAACACCCCGAACATCCACCTGTGCACCTTCAAGGATTTCGAGGCGCTGTGTTATCGGAAGAACTTCCGCATCAAGAACCGTACGGTGGTGGATGGCGACCACCAGGACCGCTGGTTCAGCCGGCTGTGGCCGAACATGCTGGGACAGATCGCCATTTACCGGATTACTCGGCAGGAGGATTGACCATGAATGCATTCGCCCGTTGCTTTCCCACCCTGGCGCTGATCGTCAGCCTGATCCTGTGCCCACTCTCCGCCCTGGCCGAATCGGTGGATTTCGGTGATTTCCAGGTGCATTACAGCGTCTTCCCCAGCACCTTTCTGACGCCCGAGGTTGCCGCCCAGAACAACCTGAACCGCAGCCGGGCCATCGGCATCCTCAACATCAGCATCATGCAGCAGAACGAGCTGGGCGGACTGGCCACCGTTAGCGGTCAGGTCGAGGGGCGAATGCTGAACGACATCCAGCAACCCCGTTTCCTGGCATTTCGCCGCATTCAGGAAGGCGAGGCCGTGTACTTCATCTCGGAATTCCAGTATCGCTCCGGCGAGCTGCTGACCTTCCACGTGACCGCCCGGCCCACCGGCGGCGCGGACGATCTTCCGATCCGCTTCGCCCACACACTGTACAACGAAGAATGACCACTCAAGACAACCGGCTGGTGATTGCCAGCAACAACGCCGGCAAACTGGCGGAACTGACCGAGCTGCTGGCACCACTGGGGCTGACCCCGGTGCCGCAACGGGAACTGGGTGTGGCCGAAGCCGAAGAACCGGCCATCACCTTCGTGGAGAACGCCCTTCTCAAGGCGCGCCATGCCGCCCGCGTCACCGGGTTACCGGCACTGGCGGATGACTCCGGTCTCGCGGTGGACGCACTGGGGGGATTGCCCGGCGTGCGTTCGGCCCGTTTTGCCGGGCCCACTGCCAGCGACGGCGACAACATCGACGCGCTGTTGGCGGCACTCGCAGCCATCCCAGCCGAACAGCGGGGCGCCCAGTTCCATTGCGTACTGGTCTACCTGCGCCACGCCGACGACCCCACCCCCATCGTCTGCCATGGCCGCTGGCCTGGCCAGATCCTGACGGCACGCCAAGGCGAAGGCGGCTTCGGCTACGACCCCGTATTCTGGGTCGAGGAAAAACAGTGCAGCGCCGCTGAACTCAGCCGGGCCGAAAAAAGCCGCCTCAGCCATCGCGGCCAAGCCCTGGAGCTGTTGCTGCAGCAGCTGACCGGTGGCTGAGGTCACCCTGCCGCCCAACCCGGCTCAGGTACCGCTGAGCCTGTACGTGCATGTGCCCTGGTGCGTGCGCAAGTGCCCCTACTGCGACTTCAACTCCCATGCCCTCGAGGCCACGCCGCCGGAGGCGGACTATCTGGCGGCCATCGTGGAAGACCTGCACCAGGACAGGGCGCTGATCCAGGGGCGCGCCGTTCAGACCGTGTTCATCGGCGGTGGCACCCCATCGCTGATGTCACCGGCGTTTTACCAACAGCTGTTTGACGCCCTGCGCCAGGAGCTGTCGATTGCGGCGGACGCCGAAATCACCCTGGAAGCCAATCCCGGCACCGTTGACCAGGACCGGTTCCAGGGATTCTTTCAGGCGGGCATCAACCGCCTGTCCCTTGGCATCCAGAGCTTCGACCGCCTGCAATTGAAGACTCTGGGGCGCATCCATGACGACCAAGCCGCCCATGAGGCCATCGAGGCGGCCATTCAGGCCGGTTTTCGCAACTTCAACCTGGACCTGATGCATGGCCTGCCCGGGCAGACACCGGAGGCGGCGCTGGCGGACCTGGAAGCGGCCTTGGCCTGGCAACCGCCACACCTGTCGTGGTACCAGCTCACCCTGGAGCCCAACACCGAATTCTACAGCCGGCCACCGGAACTGCCCGACGACGACCGGCTCTGGGCGATCTACCAGGCCGGAGCCCAGCGATTACGGTCGGCCGGATTCAGCGACTACGAGGTGTCGGCCTGGAGCCAGCCCGGACAAAGTTCCCGCCACAACCTCAATTACTGGAGCTTCGGTGATTACCTGGCCCTGGGCGCTGGCGGCCACGGCAAGGTCACCCTGGCCGATGGCAGCATCCGCCGTTACTGGAAAACGCGACAACCGGGCGCCTACCTGAATCGCATCGGCAGCCGGACCGCAGGCAGCCAGACCATCCAGCCCGACGAACTGGCCCTGGAATTCATGATGAACGCGCTGCGGCTGAGGGCGGGCGTGGCGGAGCCGGTGTTTGTCGAGCGCACCGGTTTACCCATCGAAGCGATTGCTGTAATACTGAAAGCGCTCAGAGCGGAAGGTTTGCTGGAACCGGCCAGGCTGCAGGCCACCGAGCACGGACAACGATACCTTAACAGTGTGCTGGAGCGATTCTTATGATGCATGAGCCGAGCCTGCCAGCGGTGCCACGGGGTCTGAAACTGAGCGCAGTAATCAGCCTCTTACTGCTGTGCGGATTGCTCGCCATCAACCAGCTGTTGGTATCGCCCGAGGCACCCAAAGGCCTATTCAGCTTTCAGCTCGCGGCCACCGCCGAACGTGCCGGCGCCATGATCGCCAGCTGGGGTTCGCAGAAACTGATCTGGG
>JBFHLR010000008.1:0-39445 GCA_041594735.1 Marinobacter sp. | reverse complement strand
GTCCCGGCGCGACGGACGCGACCGGGTGAACAGCCGGTCCAGCGCCGGAAGGCGCGGGTGAAGGCACTTTGCTCCGAGAAGCCCAGCAACAGGGCGACGTCGGTCAACGACAGGGAGACATCGTCCAGGTACTGGCGTGCCAGCTGTTCACGGCTGCGGTCGAGCCACTGCTGCCAGCTCAGGCCATGACTGCCCAGCTTGCGTTGCAAGGTGCGAGCGGACATGTGCATCGCTTCGGCGGCACGGGCCAGGGTCGGCTCCCCTTCGGCCAGCAGCCGCAGCAGCACCTGCTGCAATTGACGCTCCACCGCCGAGCTCGCCGGTAACGCCCGCAACAGCGCCTGGGCCTGACGATCGAGCACCGCCCGCAAGGCCGGATCCCGCCGGGGCATGGGGATCGCCAGGTACTCCACCGGAAACCGCACCCGCACGTGGCTGTCCTGCCATCGGATCGGGCAATCAAAGAAGGCCTCGTAGGCCGCGGCAGCGGCGTCGCTCACCGCACCCATGAAGCTGATACCGGAGGGCGGTGGCGATTCGTCCAGCTGCCGGCGCAGGAAGGTGACCAGGGCGGCAATGGCGACACCATCGGCTTGCTGCCCCAGCTCCTGTTCCGCCGGCGGCCAGCGAATCTCCGCTTCCCGCCCCAACAGCTCCACCTCGGCCAAACGGGTGCCGTAGAACAGGGTTTCGTAACGCTGGTACGCCAGCATCGCTTCGCCCAGGGTGTCCGCGGCCAACACCAGATAACCCAGCACCCCCACATGCCCCGGGTTCACTCCAGAGCCAATCGCTAATTCCGGTGCCACCCGGTTCGGCACCAGGGCCTGGGCCTCCACCAGCATCTGCCGCCAAACCGGCACCGGCACATTCTCTTCACTGGCCCAGCGGGCCAGCGCCGCCCGCAGCGAGCGCGCCTCTATCCCTTCCCGCTCAATCCAGTCAGACAACAGCCCCACCCAGGCCCCGGTCACCCTGATCACCGCCATGTCGCCTCCCTCGCCTTCTTCGCCCCTTTAGCACCGTCAACACAGCCGAGCGCTTGGCGTATTTAGTCAATATAGTGTCATCAATCGTCAATCATTACCGACATAAAAGCACAAGAATAGGCACATCAACAACAAAAGTGCGCCTCGGCGACTCCCAAACTTTCCAGGAGGGCCCTCCCCGTGACCCTGACCGACATGATGCTATCCGTACTGGAACAAAGTGGCCTGCTGCCTTTGTGGCAAGCCCTTTCCCCCTGGCTGGCGCTGGACGAACGCCAGTTGATCTTCGTTTTTGCCACCCCCGTGTTTCTGCTGGTGGCCGGCTGGGAATACCGGAAGATCCGCCACGACCACCAGCGCATGAACACCGGCGAGGCGATACGCAACTTCGCCCTCGGCGCCGGCTACCAGATCACCGAACTGCTGTTTGCCGGCATTCTTGCCTTTCCGGTGTACGCCTGGCTTTACCACCACCGGCTGATGGACCTGGAACTGAACTGGCTGACGGGTGTACTGACCTTTGTCGGGGTGGAATTCTGTTTCTACTGGATGCACCGCTGCGGGCATCGCATGCGCTGGTTCTGGGCCGCCCACGTGGTACACCATTCGTCACAGCGCATGAACTTCTCCACCGCCATGCGCCAGAACGCCACCAACATTTTCAATGGCAACTGGATTTTCTACCTGCCGCTGGCGCTGATCGGGTTCAATCCGGTCTGGATCGGCGTGGCCTACGCACTGTCGCTGGTCTACCAGTTTTTCATCCACACCACTCTGGTGGGGCGGTTGCCGCGCGGCATCGAACTGATTTTCAATACCCCCAGCCATCACCGGGTCCACCATGGCCGCAATCCCGGCTACATCGACCGCAACTACGGCGGTGTGCTGATCCTTTGGGACCGGCTGTTTGGCACCTTTGTCGACGAAGACACCCAGAATCCACCCGAATACGGCATCACCACCGCCATTCCGGATAACCGGCTGATCACCCTGTGGACCCACGAGTACGTCGACCTGTTCCGCGATATGGCCCGCTCGAAAAGCTGGCTGGAACGGCTAAGACGGCTGTGGCATCCGCCGGAGTGGCGCCGCCAGGACGGCACCGCCGGCGACACGGACTGAACCCGCCGTGCCGTGTGACCTGCGCCTGTGCCGCTGGCGCCCGGCGGCGGTGGAATTTAATCCGGTTCTCATCCCCGGGGGTCAGGAAGTGTTAAACTGTGACTTCACTGCAACGGACTGCCTGCCATGAGTTACCAAGAGACCTTCCTGATCGCCAGTGACAGTCACCGCATTCCGGTGAAAACCTGGCGTACCGACCAACCCAGAGCCGTACTGGTGATTTCCCACGGTATGGCCGAGCACGGTGCCCGCTACGCGCCGCTGGCCCAGTGGCTCAACGCCCAGGGGATCCTGGTGGTGGCGCTGGACCACCGCGGGCATGGCCCTCACTGCCCGGTCGAGGCCCGCGGCCACTACGCCGACCGCAATGGCTGGCAGAAAGTGGTGGACGACCTGAACCAGGTTATCCGATATGCCCGCAGCCTCGCCCCGGCCGTGCCACTCACGCTGTTTGGTCACAGCATGGGTTCGTTCATCGCCCAGGCCTGCGCCCAGCAATACGGCGAACACCTCGACAGCCTGATGTTGTGCGCCACCAACCGCATCAACCGCACCGAGCTACGAGCCTCGCGCCTGCTGATCGGTACCCTGCGGACACTGTGGGGAGCGCGTCACCACAGCAAACTGATTGGCGACATGACCTTTGGCGCGTTCAACAAAAAGTTCCAGCCCAACCGCACCAGCCACGACTGGCTGAGCCGCGACCCAGACCAGGTCGACCGCTACCTGGCCGACCCCTACTGCGGGTTCGAATGCACCACCCAGCTCTGGTACGACTTCGTGTCCGGCATGCTCGGCATCAATCCGCGCCAGTGGCGCAAGGACCTGCCGGTACACCTGATTGCCGGCAGCGCCGATCCGGTCGGCGAGATGGGCCAGGGCGTGAGCCTGCATTGCCAGGCCCTACACCAGGCCGGCATCTCGGTGGCTTCGTTCCGCCTGTACAACAGCGCCCGGCACGAACTGATCAACGAGGTCAACGCCGAGGAAATCTGGCAGCACCTGCTCACCTGCCTGCCCCAGGCCAGTGTCCAGGCCCGGCCCACCGAGTCCCCTATCGACGGCTGATACCCCGAGTTGCCGGACCCAGGCCTCACACCGACGAGCGTCATTGAACGGCATTTGCAAAGCTCGTAGGATGGCGCCTACCATTGAGAAGTCTCTGATTAAATTCAATCGTATATGACGCACTGAGCCCGAAGGCCCGCCATGGCACCATTCGCTCGCACCCTGCGTGCGCTCCCCCTTGCCTGCTGGTTGCTCCTGCTGGCGCCGGCCACCCAGGCGGCGGAGGTGCTGGTGGCGGTCGCCGCCAACTTTACCGACGCCACCCGGGCACTCGCGACCGCCTTCGAACGCCACACCGGCCATCGGCTGCGGGCCAGTTTCGCCTCCACCGGTACCCTCTATGCCCAGATCGTACACGGCGCACCCTATGAGGTGTTCCTGGCCGCCGACCAGCGCCGCCCCCAACTGGCCGAACAACAGGGCTGGGCGGTCAGGGACAGCCGCTTCACCTATGCCCGCGGCAAGTTGGTGCTGTGGAGCCCCGAGCCCGGACGGGTCGATGACGGTGAGCGCTACCTGGCCTCTCTGACCGACGGTCACCTGGCCATCGCCAACCCACAAACCGCACCCTATGGCTCCGCCGCCCAGCAGGCACTGACCCGACTGCAGCTGTGGCCAACGCTGCAGTCACGGCTGGTCCGGGGCGACTCCATTGCCCAGACCTTCCAGTTTGTCGCCACCGGCAATGCCGAGGCCGGCCTGGTTGCGCAGGCTCAGGTGCAGAACTGGCCCGGGCCGCAAGGCTCGCTGTGGCCGATACCGCCCGAGCTGTACCAGCCCATCGTGCAGCAGGCGGTGCTGCTGCACCGTGGCCAGGACAATCCGGCCGCCACTGCCTGGATGGCGTTCCTGCGCAGCGAACCGGCCAGGGCGATCATTCGCCAACACGGTTACGACGCCGGGCCTGAGGACGGATCACAACCATGACGGCAGAATGGCAAGCGGTCTGGCTTACCCTCAAGCTGGCCACCACCACCACCCTGGTGCTACTGCTGTTGGCAACCCCGCTGGCATGGTGGCTGGCCCGCAGCCGGCATTGGCTGCGCCAACCGATTTCGGCGATTGTGGCGATGCCGCTGGTACTGCCGCCCACGGTACTGGGCTTCTACCTGCTGATCCTGATGGGGCCGTCGGGGCCCGTGGGCCAGCTCACCCAGAGCCTCGGCCTGGGCACCCTGCCCTTCACCTTCGAGGGACTGGTGGTGGCCTCGGTGATCTACTCGCTGCCGTTCACCGTCCAGCCCCTGCAGAACGCCTTCGCCGGCATTGGCGAGCGCATGCTGGAGGTGGCGGGCACCCTGGGGGCCTCGCCCTGGGACCGTTTCTTTTCCGTCGCGCTGCCCCTGGCGCGCCCGGGCTTCCTGACGGCCACCGTGCTGACCTTCGCCCACACCATCGGCGAATTCGGCGTGGTGCTGATGATCGGCGGCAACATTCCTGGTGAAACCAAGGTGCTGTCGGTGACCATCTACGATCACGTCGAGACCCTGCAATACGCCGAGGCACACTGGCTGGCCGGGGGCATGATCGCCTTCGCCTTCCTGGTGCTGTTGAGTCTGTACCTGATCAACGGTCGCCTCGGTGGCGGCGAGTGGCGACCATGAGCGACCACATCCGCGCCAGGCTCACCAGTCAGCACAATGATTTTATCCTGGACGTCGACCTGACCCTGCCCGGCCGCGGCGTGACCGTAATCTACGGTCCGTCGGGCTGCGGCAAGACCACCCTGCTGCGCTGCCTGGCCGGCCTGCAACCGGCACACGGCCAGGTCAGCGTCAATGGCGACTGCTGGCAGCACAGTGAGCCGGGGCGTCCGGTGCAGCAACGCCCGGTACACCAACGTCCGCTGGGCTACGTGTTCCAGGAGGCCAGCCTGTTCCCCCACCTGACGGTACGGGGCAACCTCACTTACGGCTACCGTCGGGTTCCTCGCGGGCAGCGTCGCATCCGCTTCCACCAGGCGGTGGCCTGGCTGGGGTTAGAGGATCTGCTGGAGCGCCGCCCCCACCAACTCTCCGGCGGCCAGCGCCAGCGCGTGGCCATTGCCCGGGCCCTGCTCACCAGCCCACGCCTGCTGTTGATGGACGAGCCGCTGTCCGCCCTCGACCGGCAGAGCAAGCAGGAGATCCTGCCTTACCTGGAACAACTGCACGCCGAACTTGCCATCCCGGTGCTGTACGTGACCCACTCCCCCGATGAGATGGCCCGCCTGGCGGACCACCTGGTGCTGATGGAACAAGGGCAGATACGGGCCCAGGGGCCGCTGAACCAGATACTGCCACGGCTGGACCTGCCGCTGGCGACAGAGGAAGATGCCGGCGTGATCATTCCTGCGGTGATCCGCGAGATCGATCCACGCTGGCACCTGTGCCGGGCCGAATTCGCCGGTGGCAGCCTGTGGGTCCGGGACCACCCCGGCCAGAGTTTGGTGGGGCAGAGCATTCGGCTCAGGGTCCTGGCCCGGGACGTCAGTATCGCCCTGGCCGCGCACCCGGACCAAAGCATTCAGAACCTGCTGCCGGCAACCGTCCGGCAACTGGCCACCGAGGCCCACCCAGCCATGACGCTGGTGCGACTGGACTTGGGCCCGACCCCTATCCTGGCGCGGCTGACCAGCCGATCGGCTCATCGTCTGGAGCTGAGCCCGGAACAACCGGTGTGGGTACAGGTCAAATCAGTAGCCATTGTCGAATGACCCAATACGCCCTTTATTTGGCCTAAGCCTCCGTGGTCGCCGGTTGGGTGGCCACGTACCATGCCTGCAGCCACATCACCATGCAGGAGTCTTCTTATGGCGCGCATCACCACTCATGACCATCGCAAGCTGTATGTCCGGGAGATCGGGCGGGGGCCGGTGGTGATCCTGGTCCATGGGTTTGGCATGGACAGCCTGCACTGGATGCCACTGATCCTGCCCCTGGCCCATCGCTACCGCTTCATACTGCCGGACCTGAGGGGCTTCGGCCGCTCCTCGCGCCTGGGCTGCAGCGACGACTGCGTTGTCAGCAGCCATGCCCGGGACCTGCACGCGGTGATCCAGCACTACTGCCCTGAAGGTGACGTGCGCCTGGGCGGCATCTCCCTCGGTGCCACCACCGCGCTGCGCTACCTGGAGCTGTTCGGCCCGGATGCGGTTCGGCATTATCTGCACATCGACCAGGCACCGCGGGTTTCCCATGGGCCAGACTGGCGCTGGGGCCTGTTTGGCGAGGACGGCCCGGAGCGAATCCGCGACTGGCAGCCGACTCTGGACTTCCTGGCCAAGGCCGATCGCAGCAGCCGCTTCGAGGACTTCCCACAACAAGAGAAAGCACGGTTCTATGAGCACCTGGGCAGCTTCCTGGAGAAGGCCCTGAGCCGACCGTGGATGAAATGGAGCGCGCAGCGCCTGAGCCGCTGGCCGCTCGTTGCTCACCAGCTGGTGCCGGTGGACAACTGGTACACCATGTACCAGCATCTGCGCGCCTACGCCGAACGGGATTACGACTTCCTGCCTTTACTGCCGTCGCTGCAGATACCGACCACCATCATCACCGGCCGCCATTCGGAAATGTATCCCTGGCAGGGCCAGGCCAGGATGCACGAACTGCTGCCAGACTCCCGCTTCGTGATGTTTGAGAACAGCGGCCACATGCCTATACTGGACCAACCCATTCGCTTTATCCGGGAACTTGACCGCGCCTTCGGTCCGCGCGCCTGAGCTCCCCGACACGGAGAACACCGGGATGACCGACAAGCCGTTCTCCCAGGCCTGCGAGAACAACAAGCGCCCGATCCTGGCCCAGTTACGGCAATGGCTGCCCAATGCAGGCCTGGTGCTGGAGATCGGCACCGGCACCGGCCAGCACGCGGTGTGCTTTGCCGACGCCCTGCCCGCGCTGACCTGGCAACCCAGTGACCAGCCCGGCGCGGAGTATGTCTGCCGGCCCTGGCTGGCCGAAGCCCACCTGGACAACCTCCTGCCACCGCTGGCGCTGGATGTCAGCGCCAGCCCCTGGCCGGTGACGGCAGCCGATGCGGTGTTCTCCGCCAACACCGCCCACATCATGGCCTGGCCCGAGGTTGAGGCCATGTTCCGTGGCATTGCCCGGCTGCTGGCGCCGGCGAGCGTGTTTTGCCTGTACGGTCCGTTCAACTACCACGGCCAATTTACCAGCGCCTCCAATCAGGCCTTTGATCAGTACCTGCGGAGCCAGAAAGCCAGCATGGGAATACGGGACATCGACGACCTGACCGCATTGGCCAGCAGGGAGGGCATGATTCTGGAGCAAGACATCGAGATGTCGACCAACAACCGCCTGCTGGTGTGGCGCAGGCTGGATCGCTGACCGGCGGGACACTAGCGGGTGCCGTACACCACCATGGTTTTGCCTTTGACCTGCACCAGGCCCTGGTCTTCCAGGGTCTTCAGCACCCGGCCCACCATTTCGCGGGAGCAGCCGACAATACGGCCGATTTCCTGACGGGTGATCTTGATCTGCATGCCATCGGGATGGGTCATGGCGTCGGGCTCTTTACAAAGATCCAACAGGGTGCGGGCCACCCGGCCGGTGACGTCCAGAAACGCCAGATCACCCACTTTGCGGGTGGTCTGGCGCAGGCGGGTGGCCATCTGTTCGCCGATAAAGTACAGCACCCGCGGGTCCTGCTGGGCGATCTCACGGAACTTGGTGTAGCTGATTTCCGCCACCTCGCACTCGCTCTTGGCCTTCACCCAGGCGCTGCGGGAGTCCATGTTGTCAAACAGCCCCATTTCGCCGAAAAAGTCGCCGGCGTTGAGGTAGGCCATGATCATTTCCCGGCCGTCATCGTCTTCGATGATGACCGTGACCGACCCTTTGACGATGTAGAACAGGGAATCACTCTTGTCGCCAGCGTAGATGATGGTGCTTTTCGCGGGGTAGCGCCGGCGATGGCACTGCGACAGAAAATAATCCAGGTGTTTGGTCTTTTGTTCAACCGGCTTGACGATAGTGGCCATAGTGCGAGTCATGCCTCCTTAATACTGGCGGGTCCCGGTGTTGTTTTATGTGCCCGGCTTTCCTTGCGGGTTCGCTATTTTTTCATCGGGCCACCGGGTGCTCGCGGAACGGTTCGAGCAGGAACGGTGATCAGGCGGCCCACAGTGCTCTTACAGGCACTTTTATGTCGTAACGTGTCGCAACTTACGACAAGCGCGACTTATATCAAGCGCAACTTATAACAAGATGGTCACTTTTCGGCAACCTGAGGGAGTATAGAACAGTTGTTCACAAGAAGGGAGCCCAGCGGCGACACACCCGAGCCGGCGCTCACCCCGAAACGGTGTCGGAGCCAGGCAAATGTGCTAGCATCCGGCGCTGGCCTGATACGCGGAGACCCTACCGATGAAGACAACCATTGACTGGACCGGCAACGCCAGTTTCAAAGCCACCAGCGGCAGCGGCCACGCCGTTCAGATGGATGGGCCTCCCGATCACGGCGGCAACAACCTGGGCCCGCGCCCGATGGAAATGCTGCTGATGGGGCTCGGCGGGTGTTCCTCTTTCGATGTGATGAGCATCCTCCAGAAAAGCCGTCAGGACGTCACCGATTGCCGCGCCGAACTGGAAGCGGAACGGGCCGACGCAGTGCCCGCGGTGTTCACCAAGATTCATCTGCACTTCATTGTCACCGGCAACAACCTGAAAGAGAACCAGGTCAAGCGCGCGGTCAGCCTGTCCGCGGAGAAATACTGCTCGGCCTCTATCATGCTGGAGCAGGCCGGCGTAGAGATCACCCACAGCTACGAAATCCACGCCCCCGCCTGACACCTCATCTGCGGCCTCGGGCCGCAGATTGCCCCGAAAAACAACGCCCTACCGGGGTCACTCCAGCCACGTTCCAGCCGCCGGAATGACGGCGGCCAAAATGTTTTTTTAAACTCTATCCAACACCATATTCGATGTGCATAATACGCACCCTTCTCCGCCGGTCTGCGCAAAAGGTGATCAACGGAGGCTGAGTAAAAACGCCATGAGCGCCGGCTAGCCTGGCCAGGCACAATGGCTTGTACACAGCCTCGAATCCGGTCAGTAATCGGTGGCGGCCTAGGTGACACGCCCTGGGGGCGGCGTCATTGTCATTCATCTCCATCATTGGGGGGGCTGAAATGGAAACCAAACTTCAGTTACACGGTTTCAACAATCTGACCAAGTCGTTGAGCTTCAACATCTACGATATCTGTTACGCACAGACCGAAGAGCAGCGTAAGGCCTACATCGACTACATCGATGAGATGTACAACGCCGAACGCCTGACCCAGATCCTGTCCGATGTGGTCAAGATCATCGGCGCCAACATCCTCAACATTGCCCGCCAGGACTACGAGCCCCACGGCGCCTCGGTGACCATGCTGATCGCCGAGCACGAGGTGACCGGTCCCGAAGCCAACAACGAGGAATCCCCGGGCCCGCTGCCGGACACCATCGTCGCGCACCTGGACAAAAGCCACGTCACCGTGCACACCTACCCGGAGAGTCACCCCCACGAGGGCATCAGCACCTTCCGGGCGGACATCGACGTGTCCACCTGCGGCCTGATCTCGCCGTTGAAGGTACTGAATTACCTGATTCACAGTTTCGACTCTGACGTGGTCACGGTGGATTACCGGGTACGGGGTTTCACCCGCGACGTGGACGGCACCAAGCACTACATCGACCACGACATCAACTCGATCCAGAACTACCTGACCGAGGACACCCAGAACGCCTATCAGATGATCGACGTCAACGTGTATCAGGAGAACCTGTTCCACACCAAGATGATGCTGAAGGAGTTCAACCTCGACAACTATGTGTTCGGGGTGAATGCCAGCGACCTTGATCCGGCGCTGGCTCAGTCCATCGAAGACCGCCTGAAGCGGGAAATGCTGGAGATTTTCTACTCCCGCAACGTGGAATAACTTCCCGCAGCGGCGGGCCCACAGGGACTCGCCGCTTATTCAGTTTTTTTGATCGACCCGCCCAAATCTCTCCGATTTCATCTCCCGGCTGATCCCCGTTTAATAGCTCCATAGCCTGACAACACAGAACCTGGAGCAAGACAGCCATGAAGAACATCCTCGTTATCACCGCCAGTATTTTTGGTCAAAATGGTCAATCCTCCCAGTTGGTCGCCAAGACCCTGGACAAGCTGACCCGTCAATATCCGGATGCGCAGGTCCAGCATCGCGACCTGGCGAACAACCCGGTGCCCCACCTGGATGCCGAACGTTTCGGCGCCTTCCTGGCGGCGCAGGACGAGCCGACGGCGGAGCAGGCCGAGGTGCTGGCCTATTCCAACGAGCTGATTGCCGAGCTAAAGCAGGCCGACGCGGTGCTGCTGGGCGTGCCCATGTACAACTTTGGCGTACCCTCGGTACTGAAGGCCTACTTCGACCACATTGCCCGTGCCGGCGTGACCTTCCGCTACACCGAGAACGGCCCGGAAGGCCTGCTGGACGACAAGCCGGTATACGTGCTGGCGGCCCGCGGCGGTATCTATGCCGGCACCCCGAACGACAGCCAGACGCCGTTCCTGCGCTCGTTCCTCGCTTTCCTCGGCCTCAAAAGTGTGGAGTTCGTCTACGCCGAGGGCCTGAACATGGGCGACGACCATAAGACCCAGGCTCTGGACCAGGCCGACAACCATATCGATGCGCTGACCGCCTGACGGTCAGCCGCCGCTGAAACAAGAGGAGGCGTGACATGACAGCACGTACCATCAAACAGACCATCCCCGCGATGGAAACCTCCGACGGCGCGGGCGTGCGCATCAAGCGGTCCCTGGGCCAGAGCCAGGCGGTGCGCATGGACCCGTTTTTGATGTTGGACGAGTTCGGCTCGGACCGGGCCGCGGATTACATCGCCGGCTTCCCGGCCCACCCCCATCGCGGCTTCGAGACGGTGACCTACATGATCGAGGGCCACATGCTGCACGAGGACCACCTGGGCAACCGGGGCAATCTGAGGAACGGCGGCGTGCAGTGGATGACCGCCGGCCGCGGCGTCATCCATTCGGAAATGCCGCAGCAGGAAGAAGGCATGATGCGGGGCTTCCAGCTCTGGCTCAACCTGCCGGCGGCAGAGAAGATGGCGCCAGCGGGTTACCGGGACATCCAGGCGGAGGAGATACCCCGTGTAGCTTTCGAGGGCGGCACCATCAAAGTGATTGCCGGCAGCGTGGCCCTGGATGGCCACAACCATCAGGGCGCCGTCAATGGCGGCAACACCCGACCGGTTTACCTGGACATCGAACTGGACGCCAACGGCGAGCTGACCCTTCCGCTGGCGGCCGAACTCAATGCCTTGATCTACCTCTATGCAGGCAACGCCCGGCTGGCCGGCAACGAGCTACACAGGAGCGCCGCCACCGTGCTGACGGATGGCGACACCCTGACCCTGCACGGCGGCCCAAGCGGCGCCCGCCTGCTGTTGATCGCCGGCAGGCCCATCGGCGAGCCCGTTGTGCAATACGGCCCGTTCGTCATGAACAGCCGGGAGGAGATCGAACAGGCGCTGCAGGATTACCGGGATGGGCGGCTGACCCTTTGAATCCACGCTGACTGCTTACTCTGCGACCGGATGCGCAGTACTGATCACGGCGCCAGCGGTGACGCCCATGCCGTTCCCAACCGGGGGCAGAGCTCCAAGCCTGCTGGCGGGCCCAAGGAGCCACGGAACAGTTCCCTCCGGCAGAGATACCGCCAGCAAGTACAAGTATGCCTGGTTACTGCTCAGGCAAACGGCTTCTGTGCCATCAGGTTTAGTACCATCGGGCGCAGGATCAGATCCATGGCGAGGGAGAGTTTGGGGCCGGGGATAACCAGGGTGTCATGACGGGACACCGAGCTGCCGGCGATCATCTGCAGCAGGTAAGGAAAGTCCACCTCACTGGCATCACGGAAGCGGATGACCACCATGCTCTCGTCCTCGGTGGGCACGTCCCGCGCCACGAACGGGTTGGACGTGTCCACCAGCGGGATGCGCTGGAAGTTGATGTGGGTGTGGGAGAATTGCGGCACGATGTCGTGAACGTAATCGTCCATCCGGTTGATGATGGTTTTCACCACCGCCTCTTGGGAATAGCCGCGACGGAAGGTGTCGCGGTGAATTTTCTGAATCCACTCCAGGTTGACAATGGGCACCACGCCCATCAACAGGTCGACATACTGGGCAGTGTTGTACGTATCGCTCACCACCCCACCGTGCAGGCCCTCATAGAACAGCAGATCGGTGTTCGCAGGCAACGATTCCCACGGCGTAAAGGTACCGGGCTTGTGGCCCGCCTCGATCAGCTCCAGATCCTCATCATGCACGTACTGGCGGTGGCGGCCGTTACCGGTGTGGCTGTAGTCGTAAAACAGCGCTTCGAGCTTGTCGATATGATTGGCCGCCAGCGCGAAGTGATTACGCTCGCCAAACTGGCCCTTGGCCGCCAGGCGGGCCATCTGCTCCCGGGTATAACGGTGAAAACTGTCGCCACCCACCATCGCCGCAGTGAGGTTTTCGCTGGCAAACAGGCGGCTGAACACGCGGCCGGTAGTGGTGGTGCCGGCCCCGGAGGAGCCGGTCACGGCAATGATCGGGTGACGCTTGGACATAAACCAGACCGGTTCCGGGACGTTTAGTTGAGGCTGCCGAGCAGGCGGGGTTTTTCAATCACGAAACCCTGGGCGTAGTCGACACCCAGCTGGCGCAGGATATCAAGCACGTCGCGGGTTTCCACCTGGGATGCGATCACTTCCCGCTTCATGTAGTGGGCCATGTCCACCATGGAGGCCACCATGGCGCGGTCGGTTTCGCTGGTGGCCAGCTGGGCGGTAAAGGCACCGTCCATCTTGATCAGGTCCACCGGCAGGCTGCGCATGAACTGGTACGAGGCGGGGCCACTGCCGAAGTTGCCGAGACAGAAACGGCAGCCCAACTCCTTCATCTCAGTGATGAAATCCGCAACGCCCTGCAGATCGTGAATCGCGGCTGCTTCAGTAATTTCGAACCAGAGCCGTTCGATGGGTGCCTCTTTTTCACTGAGTTTGTGATAGATGAACTCCAGCAGGGATTCATCGTTCAGGGAATGGCCGGACAGATTGATGCACACGCCGTCCAGGGCGGCTTCGCCAGCGTCCCTCAACCAGTCCAGCATGTGGCCGACCACCCAGCGATCCACCACCTGCATGCGGTTATAGCGCTCGGCGGTGCGCACGAAATCGCAGCCGGTAATCAGATTGCCCGCGTCGTCGTACATGCTGATCAGGATCTCGTACTGGGTCGACATGGTGGTTTTGCCATGCAACGGGATCATCTTCTGACAACGCAACAGCATGCGCTCCTCATCCAGATTCGCCAGACTCGCCAGCTTGGCCGCAATCTGCTCCTGGCGACTCTGGTCGCTGGCATCCAGCGCATGCCAGCTCATCCGGCCGTTGCCCTGCTGCTTGGCAACTTTGCAGGCCTCGTCGGCTCCCCGCAGCCAACGCTCCGGGCTCGACAACGCCGGCACCGGTGCCGCCAACCCTGCATTGGCGGACAAATGATAGCGACGACCGGAATAGTTCAGCGCCAGCGCCTCTATGGTGCGAATAATCAGGGTAACGATGTCCTCCGCCTGCTCCGCCGGCACCAGGAACGCAAACTCATTGCCCGCCAGCCGTGCCAACGGCATGCCCTCGCCGATCTGATTGCGCAGGATGTCCGCCACCTCCTTGAGGGTCTCGTCGCCAGCCTGGTAGCCCGCGGTGTCATTCAGCAGGCGGAACTGGCGCAAATCCAGTATCGCCAGTACCCGCTCATTCTCAAGCCGCGCCAGCTGCTGCTCCAGGGTGCGCTCGAACTCGCGACGGGCCAGCAGACCGGTGAGCTCGTCGTGGGTGGAGGCCCAGGACAATTGGTCATAGACATTGCGCACCATGCGATCGATGCTTTCATCCACCAGCGGCCGTTCGTACTGGCTGTCGGAGATGATCAGCCCCTGCTTCATCATCCGGGCCAATTCCTGCAGCTCCAGTTCCACCACTCGCATGCCCTGGTGATTCACAAACACGAACCGGCTAAAGCCCCGTGCAATCCAGACCAGACGGATGTACTGGATTGCCTCCGGCTTTTCCTGGTCCCGCATCCAGTCCCCGGTCCGCAGCTGCTGGGCACGCTGGATCCAGCGCTGCAGGCTGCGATTCTCCTGGGGCGGTTCGGCCGCGGGGTTGTTGGCGGCGAACTCGTCCATCACCTCCACCATCTCCACTGCAGCCTCCGGTTTGCGCACCAGGAACTGTTTCAATTCGTCACGGATCTGGGACGGCGGCAAGTGGTTACTGGAGATGGAGGCCAGACCATCCTGGATCACCCGCAGCAGTTCCGGCAGGTTGATGGCGCTATCCGGGTCCTCACCAAAGGCGATCAGGGAGTCGATCACTGCCAGGTAGTCTTCCCACAACTGACTCTCGGGGCCCTGGCGGATCCAGGTCAAGGACAACAGGTCCCGCCAGCCGCCATTGAGCAGGCTGAGTACCACCGCGGGAACCCGACGCCCCTGCAAACGCTGCCCCAGGGCCTCGGTCACCGCGTCTTTGGAATCCGAAACCTTCTGCGCGCCTTCCGCCGCCGCCGCAACCCGCTCCACGTTCCGCCGGTACACCAGGTTCTGGCGTTCGATGAGACCATCCAGTTCCCGTACTGCCCAGTCGAACACGCCGGTGTCCTGCTCGAAATCGCTCACCACCCGCTGGATTACTTCCCCCACCCGGCGCTGGGTTACCGGGTTGACCCGCCCGCCCTTCACGCTGAGCTGGGCCATCCGGTTCAGTACGCCACGCACCGGGCTGTTCTTGTCGTCAAAAAAGTTCCGGTCCCGCATGACCACTTTCAGCACCGGCACTTCCAGTTGTCGCAACTGGCCCTGCATGAGCTGACTGATACGGGGACTCTCCACGACGCTGGCGAAAAAGCGGTCGACCACGTCCAGCGTGCCCTGCTGATCTTCGTTCAGCCGCGTGTCGCCAGTGGCGCGGACCTGCTCGATCACCCGTTCCTTAAGGGCCGGCGCGGAGGCATCGACATTAAGGCTGTCCATCTGCAGTTGTTGAAGCTGGTACTGGTACTCGCCCGAAGACAGTGGGCGGGCATTCGGCGGAAAATCCACCGGCTCGGGATCGCCATGGGCAATTCGGCTTGAGCTCAGCGTATCCAGCAGGTTGCGTACCGTTGCGAAGGCGGAGCGGGCCTCCTGGGCATGGAACCGGAAGTCCTCGCCCCCTGGCGATGGTTGGCGGGCCGAGGGCGCCGCCATCGGCGCGGGCTGTGGCGCCAGCGATTCCGCAGCGGCTGCGCTCGCCTCCACCGCCACCGGTGCGGGCTTTGGCTCCGGCGCAGGCGCCATTGCTGGCTTGCGCTCGCTGAGGTATTTGCTCAGATCCAGGTTCGGCAGGATGCCGTGACGAACCAGAATCTGGTTCAGCTCCATATACAGCGGCTCCAGCTGACCGAGCACCTGAGTCTCGAAGACTTTCAGACACACCTTCTCCACCGCCCGGGAAGCCTTCATCAAGACCAGCCCGGAGTGAAACGACTCACACACCAGGGCCGGCCCCAAGGGATTCTGGTGGCCGGTGTCATTGCTGACCCCCAGGCTGTCCAGGCGCAACTTCAATTGCAGTAGCTGCGCCCGGTACAGGGTATCGGCCCTGGTGACCATCACCCGCAGGGTCAGCCAGTCTTCAAACTCGCCTTTGTCCACCAGCGTCAGCTCGGCTCCCGGAGGTCCCTTGGGACGAGGTTTCAAGGGCGATTGCAGGGCCTGGCTCATCTGATGCCAGATGATTTTCTGACGTGCGGTCAGCTGGCCCGAAGCGTCCATGAATTCATTGGCGAGCTGGTCGCTGGCGGCCTTTTGCGCCGATTGCCTGAGCGCTTCAACCATTCGGCCAAAGCAGCCATCCATCTGGGGTTCCAAATTCTGAATCACGGCGCGGGCGCACTGGTGCAGGATGAACTGAACCCGTTCGCTGGGCGGCTGGAGCATCGCGCGTTCGGTGTCGCCGCTGCCGCCACACATCTGCAACATGGCGGCGACCGCATCCGGGTTGGCCCGGGCAAAGACCACCCCCATTGCACCAGCCATACGACGCACGATATCCACCACCATCTCATGCCGGTCCTTGCCGTCGGAGCTGCGGAAGCGGATAAGGACACGGCTGGCGCCTTCCCGCGACAGGCTGGTGTTGAGCTTGCGTTCGGTGTCGGCAGAGTAACGTACAAAAAGGCCTTCTGCGCAGAAATCAGCTATCTGGCAGGGCAGACCTTGCTGCTCACCCAGTACAAGCTGGGCGGCAAGTTTGATGGGCCTTCGGAGACTGGCGCGACGTTCCTTCGAATCCATTGACTACCTGATATCTGGCGATGCCAACAACCTGCGCGGAGCTGAATCCGGCCAGGCCATCAGCCAATGTCCCTGTAAAGTCAGCAGAAAGTCACTGCCACTCCGGGAGTCTCGTAACTGTAGTATAGCCGTTACGGGCTCGTGAAAAAAAACTTCCCGAGCCCCTTTGACACTGTTGGCCCGCCAAACCACGGCACTGTTCCGGGCCCTCCAGGCACCTCAAGCCCCCTCAAGGCCCCTCAAGGTCCCGAGCGGGAACGCCTCGGTAGTGCGCGGCGCGGGTTATTCGGTAATCTACACCCTAACGGCTAGGGCCATGTTCGATTCATCCTTTATCCCGACGGGATACCAGACTATGAGACAGCTTAGTCAGTTCTGCCTCGTATTGCTAACGCTGGTAAGTGTCGCCGGCTGCACCTCGCTGCGCTACTACAGCCAGGCCATCGGCGGTCAACTCCGGCTGATGGTTTCCGGTGAGCCCATCAGCGTGCTGCTCGCCAACCCGGACCTGGACCCGGCACTGCGGGATCGGCTGCGCACCGCGATCGCGGCGCGGGAATTTGCCGGTGACCGACTGGCACTGCCCGTGGATGGCAGTTTCCAGCGCTATATCGAACTTGACCGCCCCTACGTGGTGGTCAACCTCATGGCGGTGCCGGAGTTTTCCCTCACCCCCCACCAGTGGTGTTACCCGGTGGTGGGCTGCCAGGCCTACCGCGGCTACTTCGATCCAGACGATGCACGCCGCGAGCAGGCCCATTTCGAAGCGCAGCACTACGACACCCTGTTGGGCGGGGTCACCGCCTACTCCACCCTGGGCTGGTTCGACGATCCTCTGCACAGCGGTTTTACCAGCCTGTCCAGCGCCCGCATGGTGGCGCTGCTGTTCCACGAACTCAGCCATCGGGTGGTGTATGTCGCCGGGGACACGGTCTTCAATGAAAGTTTCGCCACCGCGGTGGAACTGGAAGGCTTGCGTCTGTGGCTCGCCCAGCACGGCGAGCCGGCCGCGTTCGAGCGGGCCCTGGTGCGCCTCCGCCAGCGGGACCAGACCCTGGCCCTGGTGAACGACGCCAGCGATCAGCTGGGCGAACTGTACCGTCAGACCGAGCAGCGTCCGGTGGCCGAGCTACGAGCGGCCAAGCAGCAGATCTTGCAGCGGTTGCAGGCGAATTACCGGGCGCTGTCGGCGGATTGGCCGGAGGCCGGACCGCTGGGGCGGGATCCGGCCAACCTCAACAACGCCCATCTGGCGCTGCTGCGCCAGTACCACCAGTTTGTACCGGCGTTCCGTCAGCTGCTGCGGGAACAGCGGTACGACTTCACCGCCTTCTACCAGTCGGTCAAGGAGCTGGCCCGGCTGCCGCCCGATCAGCGCCAGCAACGCCTGGCCCAGTTAGCCCAGCGGTTTGACGAAGACCTTTGAGTTGCGCTGGGCGTTGTAGGCCGCCAGCTTGGGTCCGGGCAAGGCCTGCACCGTCGAGGGCTGGAAACCGCGCTCACGGAACCAGTGCTCGGTCTGGGTGGTGAGCACAAACAATCGTTGCAGGCCCTGAGAGCGAGCCATCTGTTCGATCATCGCCAGCAGCTCGTCGCCGCGACCACCGCGACGATAGGCGGCATCCACGGCAAAACAGGACAGCTCGCCAGCCTGTTCCTCCGGGTAATGGTACAGCGCTGCGCAACCAACCACGGTGCCATCCCGATCCGCCACCACGAATCGATCGATTTCGGTTTCCAGCATTTCCCGGGACCGTCGCACCAGGACACCCTGCTCCTCAAGTGGACGGATCAGCTCGATAATGCCGCCGATGTCTTCCACGCCGGCGGCGCGAATCTGCTCATAGGTGTCGCCACTGACCAGGGTGCCGGAACCATCGCGGGTAAACAGCTCTTCCAGCAGGGCGCCATCGACTTGATAGCTGATGATGTGGGCACGCTGCACACCTTTGACACAGGCGTTGCAGGCCGCCCGCAACAGCTCGGCATCCTCGCCACGGGCCTGGGACGCCGCCAGCCGCTCCGAAGCCTGGCGCGCCGACAGTTCCCGGATCAACTCTCCCTGTTCGTCCAGCACGCCCTGATGACGGGTGTAGATGATGAGTTTGTCGGCCCGCAAGGCGGCGGCCACCTGGCTGCCCACGTCCTCGTAAGACAGGTTGAATACGTCGCCCGTGGGCGAATAGCCCTGCGGCGGCACCAGCACGATGTGGCCGAGATCCAGCAGACTTTCGATGCCACCAGCATCAACCCGGCGGACCTTGCCGGTGAAACCAAAATCGACCCCGTCCAGTACCCCCACCGGTTTCGCGGTAACAAAATTGCCGCTGCTGACCCGGATGCGGGCATTGTGCATGGGCGAATTCACCAGCCCGAGGGACAACTGGCTTTCCAGATAGCTCCGCACCCCACCAATGGCCTCCAACACCAGCGGTAGCTGAGTTTCCCGGGTAATGCGCAGGCCGCGATGGAACGACGACGATTCGCCGGCAACGTCCAGGCGTTGCTGGATTTGCGAGCGCGCACCAAAGGTGATCACCAGGCGAATGCCCAGACTGCTGAGCAGGGCGAGATCGTGAATGATGTTGATCAGGTTATCGTGGGCCAGCGCATCACCACCGATGGTCAGTACCACGGTACGGCCACGATGGGCGTTGATGTAGGGGGACGAGTGACGAAACCCGTGCAGCCAATCGGTCGATTTCAAGAGCATCACTCCAGACAGAAACGCTGTATCAGTTGGCGCAGCACCGTAACCGTCGGAGTTACCTGCGACAACGCCAGGTACTCGTCCGGCTGGTGCGCCTGATCAATGGAGCCCGGCCCCATCACCAGCGTTTCCAGGCCGAGCTGTTGCAACCAGGGCGCCTCGGTGGCGAAGGCCACGGCTTCGGCACTGTGTCCGGTCAGGCTCTCGCATACCCGCACCAGTTCGGCATCGGCGGCGGTCTCAAAGGGTGGCACGCCATCGAACAGCGGGTTGAACTCCAGTTGCAGTTCCCGCTGACGGGCCAGGGGCTGCAGTCGGTCGAGGATGGCCTGGCGCAACTCGTCCATGTGCATGCCTGGCAGCGGGCGCAAGTCAAAATGCAGCTCACAGCGGCCACAGATACGGTTCGGGTTATCGCCACCATGGATGCAACCCAGGTTCAGGGTGGGCACCTGCACCTCGAAATGGGGATTCTGGAAACGGCCCTGCCACTGCTGTCGCAATGCCAGCAGCTCACCGATGGCCTCGTGCATGCCCTCCAGGGCGTTGCGGCCAAGCGCCGGATTGGAGGAATGGCCGGACTGGCCCTGGAACACCAGTCGCTCCATCATGATGCCCTTGTGCATACGGATGGGCTTGAGGCCAGTGGGTTCGCCGATCACCGCGTAACGCCCCTTGGGCCGGCCGGCCTCCGCCAGGGCCCGGGCGCCATTCATGGAACTTTCTTCATCGGCGGTGGCCAGCAGGATCAAGGGCTGCTTCAGGGGCTGATCCACCAGGTCACGCACCGCCTCGATGGCCAGCGCGAAAAAGCCCTTCATGTCACAGGTGCCAAGGCCGTACCAGCGGTCATCCCGCTCGGTCAGGGTAAACGGGTCGCTTTGCCAGCGCTTGTCGTCATAAGGCACGGTGTCGGTGTGGCCGGACAACACCAACCCTCCCGGTCCGCTGCCAAGGGTGGCGATGAGGTTAAATTTGCCCGGCGAGCCCGGCACCGGCATCAATTCCGTCTGGAAACCCAGTGGCCGCAACCATTCCGCCAGCGTCTGCACCACGGCTTCGTTACTCTGGTCCCAGGCCGACGAGGCGCTGCTGACTGACGGCAGCGAAATCAATCGGGCAAGCATCTCCCGTATGCCCGGAGGCTGGGAAGCCGAGTTATTGCGGTTAGCGGTCATCGGAGTCTCCTGCCTGGCTAGTTGGTTTCAACGCCGCGACCGCGCCGCCAGATGTCAAACCGGGTGACCGCCGCGGTGGCGATGGGGTAGGCCACCTCACCACCGTCCACCGGTCGGGCCACTTCCAGTTGGCGTTCATCCGCCCGCACCAGTCGGCCTTCCACCGTTCGGCCACTGCTCAATTCGACCCGGACCCGGTGCCCCAGCCATTGCGACGCCACCACCACCGGCTGAGTACGCCAGCCGCCTTCCAGCGCCCGCCGGCCCTCATCCTCCGGTGTCACCGGCTCAAGGGTGGATTGCGGCAGTGGCGGCGGGGTATAAGCAACCAGGTACACCCCGGGTACCTGGGCACCGTTGTAGCTCAACGCCAGCTCGGCGTTGCCGTCGTCTTCATCATCGCGCACCGGCACGCCGAAGGTGCTGGACTGCGGCGAGAGCACAACCGTCAGTTCCCCGCCCTCCAGCAGCCATCGCCGGTACAGCGCGAGCAACTGGTCGCTGCCCCGATAGCCCGCCTGCTGGAGCTGGCGCTGTAAGCTTGCCACGACCTGGTTGGACCAGTCGTGCTCCGCCATCCCCGATTCCCGGGCGCAGTAGGCCGATATGCGGCGCATCAGCCCGCCATCGCGCACGGTCAGCGTCAGCGCGGCCTCGGTGGCGCCCTGCAGGGGGGTATTATCGTCAATGCGGAAGCGGACTCCGGGCCAATGGAGGTCCAGGCTGCCGGTGTCCTCGGAATTGATCTCCAGAGAGAGCCCGTCGGCGGTCTGTCTGAGCAGGGCCTCGGCGCGGATCTCGGTGATTCCGACCCGCACCAGATCGCCGCTGCCCAAGCGCTGCCGCGAGTCTGGGCCGCACAGGGGAGCAAACAGCACCGGCTCCTGCGGGCCAGCAGCAGTCACCCAGCTACGGAACATGGTGGCGTCCAGTCCGAGCCGCAGTCCTGTCGCCGTCAGCTGCCACTGGCCCGGCAATGCCGCCGGATCGACCAGGAAAGTCAGTAGCGCCAGCGGTGAGCCCGCATCGAGGGTCAGCTGGCCCACCTGCAAAGGTTGCGTCAGCCGGAAATCCTGGTAACCCGCCTGTTGCAAGGTGACCAGTCCGCCCAGGCTGGAGCGAATGGCACCCCGTTCGATGACGCCACGGTCGTCAACGACCTGCTGCGCCTGACGCACATTGCGATCCACCAGCCACCAGACCGCGCCCTTGAACCCGATGAAGCCCACCAGGGCCAGCACCAGCAACGTGGTTAACAGCTTCTTCAACAGTCGCCTCCTATCACCGGCGCAGCAGGCCCCTTCAGTTCCGGGAAATCAGGGTACCCACGCCCTCATCGGTGAAGATTTCCAGCAAGGTGGCGTGGGCAACCCGGCCATCGATGATGTGGGATGTCTGTACGCCATGCTCCACCGCACTCAGCGCACAGCGAATCTTCGGCAGCATGCCGCCATGGATGGTGCCGTCCTCGATAAGGTCGTTGACCTGGCTGGCGGTCAGCCCGGTAAGTACCTCGCCAGCCTTGCTCTTGAGCCCGGACACGTTGGTCAGCAGAATCAGTTTTTCGGCCTTGACCGCCTCCGCCACCTTGCCCGCCACCAGATCGGCGTTGATGTTGTAGGAGGCACCGTCGTCACCAACGCCGATCGGTGCAATCACCGGGATCACGTTGCTGCGGGTCAGCATATCGATCATCTCGACGTTGACCTGTTTAACCTCGCCAACATGACCGATATCGATGATTTCCGGACGCGCCAGTTCGTCGGAATGGTTGTGTACCGCCAGTTTGCTGGCCCGGATCAGGTTGCCATCCTTGCCGGTCAGGCCTACCGCCGTGCCGCCGTGCCGGTTGATCAGGGACACGATCTGCTTGTTGACCTGGCCTCCGAGCACCATCTCCACCACATCCATGGTTTCACTGTCGGTGACCCGCATGCCATTGACGAAGTGGGACTTGATGTTCAGTCGCTCCAGCAGTTCGCCAATCTGCGGACCACCACCATGCACCACGATCGGATTGATGCCCACCAGCTTCATCAACACCATGTCACGGGCAAAGCTGCTCTTGAGCTCCTCATTTTCCATGGCGTTGCCGCCATATTTGATCACCACGGTCTTACCGGTGAACCGTTGGATATAGGGCAAGCCCTTGCTGAGTACCGCGGCCACTTGCATGGCCGTATTTCGATCCAGTGCCATTCACTACACCTGCAATTGTCTAATTCGTCTATATTTTTGATCGGATTCAGAAATCCATCGCCAGATCGGGCGCGATTTTGTGCAGCTGGTCGCGGAACACCGACTTGATGCGTTCCAACGCCCCCTCATCCTCTGCCTCGAATCGCAGCACCAGTACCGGCGTGGTGTTGGAGGCCCGACACAGCCCCCAGCCGTCCGGATAATCCACCCGAATCCCGTCGATGGTGCTCACACTGCCCTCACCAAACTCGCCTTCGGCACTGAGCTGCTCCACCAGCCGGAACTTGCTGCTTTCGGAGACCTCCACGTTGAGCTCCGGTGTGCTCAGGTCTTCCGGGAAATCGGCAAACACCTCGTCGCTCTGGCGGTCTTCAACCCCCAGAATCTCCAGCAATCGGGCCGCCGAGTAAAGGCCGTCGTCGAAGCCATACCAGCGTTCCTTGAAGAACACATGGCCGCTCATCTCGCCAGCGAGCAGCGCTCCGGTTTCCTTCATCTTCGCTTTCATCAGTGAGTGACCGGTTTTCCACATGATCGGCCGCCCGCCCGCCTCATTGATGACTCCGGCCAGGCGGCGACTGCATTTAACGTCGTACAGCACATCCGCACCGGGATTGCGGGAGACCACATCCCGGGCAAACAGCATCAACAGGCGGTCCGGCCAGATGATCTTGCCACTGTTGGTCACCACGCCCAAGCGGTCACCATCGCCATCAAACGCCAGCCCCAGATCCGCACCTTCGCTCTGCACCCGGTTGATCAGGTCCGCCAGGTTGGCGGGCTTGCCCGGATCCGGGTGGTGATTGGGGAAACTGCCGTCGACGTCACAATACAGCGGCACTACGTCGCAACCCAGCTCCTCAATCAGGATCGGTCCGAGTTCGCCAGCAATTCCATTGCCGGCATCCAGTACCACCTTCAGCGGCGCCGCCACGGCGATGTCGCCGACGATTCGATCCAGATAGGCGCGGCGGACATCTTCCTGGGACAGCGTGCCCTGACCGCTGGCGAAGTCGCCGGACTGGATGCGTTGCAACAGTTTCTGGATGGCGTCCCCAGACAGCGTTTCACCCCCGAGCATCATCTTCAGGCCATTGTAATTGGCCGGGTTATGGCTGCCGGTGACCATCACCCCGGAGCCGGTATCCAGCTGATGGGTGGCAAAGTACAACACCGGCGTCGGTACCGCGCCGATTTCAATCACGTTACAACCGGTGGCGAGGATGCCGCGAGCCAGCGCAGAGGCCAGTTCGGGACTGCTGTGACGGCCGTCATAGCCGACGCAAAGCGTGTCCAGCGCCCGCTGCTGGGCCTCGCTGCCGATCGCCCGGCCAATGATTTCCACCACCTCGGAGGTCAGGTTCTCGCCGACAATGCCGCGGATGTCGTAGGCCCGGAAGATGTCCGCCGAAACCTGGACGGCAGGCGCCGCCACCTCTTCGATGGCAACGCCGGCCGGGCCTGGCTGCGGCGCGCTCCCGCCCAGGCCGAGGACGTCGTCATCGCCGTCGAGCATGTCGATGTCGAGGACATCTTTGTCCTGAAACAGCGGTTCGTCGCCGGCATCCGCCGGTGCGCTGGCTTCGGCGGCCACCGCCCGGCGCTTGCCGCGGGAGGATTCCAGCGCCTTCAATAGCCGCTTCTCAACGGACTGGGCGAGTCGCTGCAATACCTCCGCCAGGGAGGCCGACATATCCCAGCGGTTTTTGGGCAGCGCAAGGCGCTCGCCACTGAAGGCCTTTTGAGCCCACTGGATCAGCGCCGAGACTTCCTGACGCAGTCCCTTCTGGGCATTGCCAAGCAGCAGCCACACCACCACCGCGGCGATGGCCAGCGGCGCCAGAATCACCACTGCGGCGAGCACACTGCTTACCAGGGGCGCCGGAGCCGAGTCTGGGGTGAACTGTAGGCTCCAGCTGGGGGTGGCCAGGGCCAGTTCCAGGCGTTCACCGCTGCCAGTGCCTTGCCGGATCACCTTGGTCGCCTTGCCCGACACCGTTTGTACCAGCGCCAGTTCGCCACCGAGCGAAGCCGCCGGCGTCGTCAGCGCGGGCGTCAGGGCACTGGTCTTGAACTGCACCAGCAGGCTGCCTGCCACCGCCTCGCTATTGGGCTTGGCCACCGCCGTGGCGATCTGGATATACCACTGGCCATCTCGGGGAAAGGCGTCCGGCTGGAGCCGCCGACCGGACTCCGCCTTGCGGGCCAGGTCGAGACTGGCAAAGCCAAGGGTCTGCGAGCCAATGGCCGAGCGGGGAATGCCGCCATAGGGAAACAGGTAGACCGCCTCTATAGCCGGCATCAGGCGCTGAAAATCATCGGTCAGCGCCGCCATCTCGGCGGGATCCGCCAGCGCATCGCGCACCCGCTGCTGCTGGGACATACCCTCCACGAGCCCCTGCATCATCGCCAGACGCTGTTCCAGTCGTGCCTTGGCATGCTCAGCCACCAGGTGCGCCTCGCCCGCCCAACGCTCGTTCTCCGCGGGCTGGATAACCGCGAAATGCAGCAACGTCGCCGCGAGCAATCCGGCCACCATCACCGCGACCGCTTGCAGTCCAGCGATGCTCGTTAGCCGTTTCAGGCCAGCGCCTTTGGTGCGCGGTGCCTTACTGCCCTTGCCGCCCTGTTTGCTGGCCGTTGCGTCCTCGGTCGACTCCTTTTTCCTACCCAGTTTCATAGCAAACCCTGCATGACAGTTGACGGCCATTTAAGGCACTGAATCCTATTAGAAAAGTATAGCCCTTACGATGCCCACCTGCGTACCCGCATGTTCAGCGGGTGCCGGTAGAACCGAAACCGCCGGCGCCCCGGTCGCTGGCTTCAAACGAATCCACCAGCTCGAACTCCGCCTGCACCACCGGCACCAGAATCAACTGGGCAATGCGCTCTCCCACCTCGATGGTGAACGGCGTCTGCCCCCGGTTCCAGCAGGACACCATCAGTTCGCCCTGATAATCCGAATCAATCAGCCCCACCAGGTTGCCCAACACGATGCCATGCTTGTGACCCAAGCCACTGCGGGGCAGGATCATGGCCGCCAGGGAAGGATCTTCGATGTGGATGGCGAGTCCGGTCTTGAGCAGTTCGGTTTCTCCCGGCGCCAGGGTCAGCGGCTGGTCCAGGCAAGCCCGCAGATCGAGGCCGGCGGAGCCGCCGGTGGCGTATTCCGGAAAGGCGATGACATCACCAATGCGCGGGTCCAGCACCCGCACCTGCAATTTTTGTTTGGTCATGGATGGTCCCTGTGGATTACTGCTGAGTCGTATTCAAACGGTCGGCCTGGTAATGATCGGCGATCAGCGTCACCAACTGCTCCGCCAGCAAAGCTTTGCTCTGCGGCTCAAACGCCTGCTCGCCGCCGGGCCAGAACACCGTGACCGCGTTGTCGTCGCTGTTGAAGCCGAGCCCGGGGCGGGAGACGTCGTTGGCGACGATCATATTGAGCTGCTTGCGCTGCATTTTATCGTTGGCATACCGGGCCACGTCCGTGGTTTCCGCCGCAAAACCCACCGTGAACGGCGCATCGGCCCGAGCGGCGATGGTGGCCAGGGTATCGGGATTGCGGATCAGTTCCAGCGACAGTTCTCCGGCGGTCTTCTTGATCTTCTGATCGGCACAGGTCGCCGGCCGGTAGTCCGCCACCGCCGCCGTGGCGATAAAAATGTCGCAGCCCTGATCGACCGCCTGCCCAGCGGCGCCAAGCATGTCGTCGGCGGTCACCACCGACACCCGCTGCACACCCGCCGGGGCCGGCAGGTTCACCGGCCCACTGACCAGGGTGACCTCGGCGCCCGCAGCCCGCGCCGCCGCCGCCAGGGCGTAGCCCATTTTGCCGGAACTGTGATTGCTGATATAGCGTACCGGATCGATGGGTTCCCGTGTCGGCCCGGCCGTGATCACCAGGCGCACGCCACTCAGCGGCCCCGCAGTGGTGGCATTGATCCGGTCCGCCAGCGCCTGGGGCTCCAGCATCCGCCCCGGGCCAGTATCGCCACAGGCCTGCTCGCCCTGATCCGGCCCCCACAGGGTGACCTGGGGATCGTCCGCCAGCAGAGCCACGTTGCGTTGGGTGCGGCAATTGCGCCACATGGCCTGATTCATCGCCGGCGCCAGCACGATGGGCGCCTCGGTGGCACAACACAGCGTCGTTAACAGATCATCCGCCATGCCCTGGGCCAGCCGCGCCAGGAAGTCCGCCGATGCCGGCGCCACCAGCACCGTATCCGCCCATTTCGCCAACTCGATGTGGCCCATGCCAGCCTCGGCCTCCGGGTCCAGCAGCGACGTCCGCACCGGCTTGCCGCTCAAGGCCTGAAACGTCAGCGGCGTGACAAACGCTTCCGCGCCCGGGGTCATGACGACCCGCACGGCATGGCCTGACTTTTTCAGCAATCGCACCAGTTCCGCGCTCTTGTAGGCCGCAATGCCGCCCGTCACGCCCAGCAGAATTCGTTTCTGCGCCATGGTTTCTCCAACTCCCAATACCGGCATCGCGATGCCTTGAAGCCCCACCCGGGAGCCCCTAAAAATAAAGACTTATAAGATAGCACCGCCGGGCCTTCGCAAACACCCCGACAGCCAGGATTACCGACCGCCATGATACACTCGCCAGCGGCGCAGGAAGCGCCCAGACAATCACAGAACCCACCCATCGAACCAACCATGAAAGGACTCTCCGATGACCGACACCTCCTGGCCGACTGACGAACGCCCACGGGAGCGGCTGCTGAGCCATGGCGCCAGCAGCCTCTCCGACGCAGAATTGCTGGCCATCTTCCTGCGCACCGGCACCAGCGGCACACCGGTGATGGCCCTGGCCCGCCAGCTGATCGACAACTTTGCCGGCCTGCGCGGCCTGATGACCGCATCGCAGCGCCAGTTCTGTAGCGTCCGGGGACTGGGCACCGCCAAATACGCCCAGGTTCAGGCCGCCATGGAAATGGCGCGCCGGGTGCTGGACGAACCGCTACGCCAGGGCAGCCCGTTGCGCTCCCCCGAAGACACCCGCAGCTACCTGCGCAGCCGACTGGGAATCTACCCCCATGAGGTGTTCGCCGCGCTGTTTCTGGATAACCGGCACCGGGTCATCCAGTATCGGGAACTGTTCCGTGGTACCATCGACGGTGCCGCGGTCTACCCACGAGAAGTGGTCCGCCAGGCCCTGGAGGACAATGCCGCCGCGGTGATCTTCGCCCACAATCACCCCTCCGGCGTCGCTGAACCCAGCCAGGCCGACGTATCCCTCACCGCACGCCTGAAGGAAGCCCTGGGACTGGTGGACATACGGGTATTGGATCACATGGTGGTGGGCCATGGCGAGGTGGTCTCGCTGGCAGAACGGGGCCTGATCTAGCGGGACTGAGAAAATATTGACCAAATTCCCAACAATTTTTTGCGTTGCGAGGGCGGTTCTGGTATAAAAGCGTCCCTTTCTGGCGGAGTCTGGCGGGCAGCGCGTGCACCCCAAGGCGCAAGTAGCAACCAGAGACGCAATTTAACGAATTCGTTTAGTAGACCAACGCTCAGGTCGGAGGCAAGTATGTCCAGAGTTTGTCAGGTCACCGGTAAGCGACCGGTAACCGGTAACAATGTTTCTCACGCGATGAACCACACCAAGCGCCGTTTTCTGCCCAACCTGCAGAACCACCGCTTCTGGGTTGAATCAGAGAAGCGCTTTGTAAAGCTGCGCGTATCCACCAAAGGCATGCGCATCATCGATAAAAAAGGCATTGACGCTGTGCTGGCCGATCTTCGCGCCCGCGGCGAGAAAGTTTAAGGAGCCGCATCATGCGCGAGAAGATCAAATTGGTATCATCAGCAGGCACCGGTCACTTCTACACGACCACCAAGAACAAGCGCAACACCCCGGAAAAAGTCGAGATCAAGAAGTACGATCCGGTTGTCCGCAAGCACGTTGCGTACAAGGAAGCCAAGATCAAGTAATTCCGATCTGGCGACACAAAAAACCCGGCCATGCGCCGGGTTTTTTGTGGGCCTTTCCTTCCAGAAACGCCCTAGCACTTTTTCCCTTTAGTACTTTTCCCTTTAGTACTTTTCCAGATAGCCCTTGGGCAGCGCGATGTCCATGGCGATGGGCAGATGATCCGACAGCGGATAGCTCACCACCTCCGATCGCCGCACCTCCAGACTGGAGCTCACCAGAATATGGTCCAGGGCCCGCTCGGGCCGCCAGCTGGGGAAACTGTGGGCGGTATCCGGCAGCGGCACCAGATCGGTCTCCCGCAACGGTGTCTGCTCCAGCAGCTCTTCGGCATGGTTGTTCATATCCCCCATCAGCACCACATGCTGGTAGTCGGCGATCAGCTCGCGGATGTAACCCAACTGACGCTGTTGGGCCGACTTGCTCAGGGACAGGTGCATCATCACCAGCACCAGCGGATCCTCTTCCGCCCCATAGCGGGCAATGATGGCGCCACGACCGGGAATCAGCGCCGGCAACCGGTGCTCGGTCACATCCAGCGGCCGGTAGCGACTGAGCAGGCCGTTGCTGTGCTGCGCCAGCGGCCCCAGGTTGCGGTTCAGCTGCTGGTGCCAGTAAGGAATGCCCGCCGCCTCGGCCAGGTACTGGACCTGGTTGATGTAGCCGCTGCGCAGGCTGCCACCATCACACTCCTGCAGCGCCACCACATCGTAACCCCGCAACAGAGCCGCAATCCGGTCCAGGTTCTCGATCCGACGCCGATGGGGTAACAGGTGCTGCCAGCTGCGGGTAACGTAATGATGGTAGGAGGAGGTGTTAATACCAACCTGTATATTAAAGGTAAGCAGACGGATATGGCGCTGAGGCTCGAAGTCCGGCACATGCACCAGGCCAGAACAGGCCCCCCGAGGCTCCGCTTCCGCCCCCGGCACGCCTGTGAACTGCTTGCGGATACGCTTGTACATGACTCGCTATTCACCACCCGACACGGGCGGACGACCGGCAACCGGGTCCGCCCAGATATGCCTTACTCGGAGGCGGCACGCTCCTGCTCAATCAGATAATCCACCACCTGGATCATCTGCTCGTGGCCGCCCGCGGTGGAACCGCTGACTTTGTACTTCCCATTTACCAGCATAGCCGGAACTCCGGTAATGCGCGCGCCACGCACCTTAGACTGCGCCTGCTGGAAGCGGGCATTGACGCCAAAGCTGTTGAACGTCTTTGCAAACGCCTCAGGATCGACACCGTAATCCGCGAGGAAGCCGGCTATGGCATCGGCACTGTTGAGGGGGCGACGCTCTCCCGCCAGCACATCGAACAGTGCGTCGTTGGTGGCCGGGTTCAGCTGACCCATGGCCTCGAGCGCATAAAAGGTACGGGCGTGCACTTCCCAGGTACGCCCCAGCGCCGCCGGCACCATGGTGAACTCCACATCCTCCGGCAAATCCGCCTCCCAGGCCTCGACCAGCGGCTTGAGCTGGTAGCAATGGGGGCAGCCATACCAGAACACTTCCACCACTTCGATCTTGTCCGAACTGGTGGTGCGAATCGGGTTATCCAGCCGCTCATAGTGACGCCCTTCCTGCCACTGGGTCTCGGCCTGAACCGTAAAGGCCGCCGCCAGCAGCAGCCACAGCGTCATCTTAAGCATTTTGATCATCGCAAGTCTCCGGTTTGCAAGGTTTCTGGGTTCGGCCTGACGGCCCAAGGCTGCTTATGAGCCCGCTCCCGTGAATAAGTTCCCGATAGGCCACCGATTATGACCCAGCCCCAGTGACGGGTTCCACATTTCCCGGGTTACACTGGGTTAACCCACAAAAAAACCCGCCGAGGCGGGTTTTTTTGTGGCTGAACAGGCGATCAGTGCAGGCCGGACACGTAGTTGGCCACTGCCTCGATCTCTGCATCGCTCAGACGCGCCGCCACATCGGCCATGATCTGAGCGTTCGGGGTGCCACTGCGGCTACCGTCGCGGAACGCCTTCAGCTGCTTGGCGACGTAGTCGGCGTTCTGGCCACCCAGACGAGGATAACCCGCCGGCTCATTGCCCTTACCCTGGGGGTTGTGGCAGCCGGCGCAGGCCGGAACACCAGAGGCCATGTTGCCACCGCGGTAGATGGCGGCACCGCGCTCAACCAGATCCGGGTTGGCCTGGGCAACAGAAACGCTCTGCTGATTGAAGTAGGCCGCCAGGTCCTGCAGGTCCTGATCGGACAGGTTATTGAGCAGGCCGGTCATTTCCGGCACCGTCCGGGCGCCGGACTTGATGTCGCTCAACTGGCGATACAGGTAGTTTTCACCGATACCGGCCAGCTTGGGATAGGTTGCCATAACAGGCTGGGCGCCACCCTGGCCATGACAGCCGGCACACACGGCCGCATTCTGCTGGCCTGCTTCAGGGTTTCCCGCCCCGTGCGCCAGCGCAGTGAGGCCAACGCCGAGAACAACACCTGCGATCAGTTTCTTCATGCTCGCTCCGCTTCTCTCTCATCTCAAAAAGATTATTCGTCTTGCAGCCGGAGGCACAGGCCGTCGAGGCACTATCCGGGGCTGTTGGCAGCTACGCTCGGCGTGCCGCCCAAAATTGGTGTAGCATTATACATTAATCCCTGATAACTGAAATCCAATAGGAAAACCTAATTCCGTGACGGATGAACTGCGCCCCAAACCCGTATCGTTCAACAGTGCCCGCTTTCTGATCAGCGCCTCCCGGTTGCAGGAATGTCCGCCGGATTTTGGCGCCGAGGTGGCCTTCGCCGGCCGCTCCAACGCCGGCAAATCCAGCGCCATCAACTGCATAACTGGCCACGGCAAGCTTGCACGCACCAGTAAGACCCCCGGCCGCACCCGGCTGATCAACTTCTTTTCCCTCAATCGGGAGCACTGCCGGTTGGTGGACCTGCCCGGCTATGGCTACGCCAAAGTCTCGCGGGACATGAAAGACGACTGGCAAAAGCATCTGGGCCACTATCTGAATGACCGCAACTGCCTGCGGGGCCTGGTGTTGGTGATGGATATCCGCCACCCGTTGACCGACTTCGACCAGATGATGGTGGAATGGTGCGAACACAACAACCTGCCGTTGACCATCCTGGTCACCAAGGCGGACAAACTGAAGTTTGGCCAGGCCAAGACCACCATGCTGACCTTAGGCAAGACGCTCAAGCCCTTCAGCTGCGTGCAGCACCTGGTGATGTTCTCTGCCACCGCCAAACGTGGCGTGGACGAGGCCCGGGACATCCTCGCCAGCTGGCTGGACGCCCCTCTCACGGATACGGCCACGGCGCCGGAATAACGCCCCGCCCACAAAAAAGCCGGCTCACCGTTGGTAGAGCCGGCAATACGTCAGGGTTTGCGACGTGCTAAAACCTGAGAACTCACTCAGGAGACGCCCCGGATGTCCGAATCCATCAGCGTCAGAATTCGGACCCACAAACTGTTTAAAAGTTCCACAACAAAACCACCAATGGCAGCCCCACTCCCACTGCCGCCGGCGGAAACGGCAACGTCAGGGCAACTCCCCCAAATGGGTGTCCGGCAGGTCCGGCCGATACTGTTCCCGCAACGCCATCACCTGATCACGGAAATCCGGGGCCAGATAGGGAATTTCCAGGGTGAGCACCTGGTAGATGCCCTGTTTCATTCGGGTAATTGACAGACTGCTGTCCATCTCGGTGCCGTGAGCGGTCTTGAGGAACGCCATCCAGTTGGTGATCACCAGCCAGACATTGAGCGACATGGCCCGACGCAGCTCGTCCGATGGAGACTGAATGATCCCGGCGCCGGCCAGACCGACGAAGATCCGGTTGATGGCAACCAGGCAACGGTTGGTGAACTCGCGGTAGTCCTGTCGCAAGCGCTCGTCGCTGTCCAGCAGGAATTCCAGATCCCGGTGAAAGAAGCGGTAACTCCACAAACCATCAAACACCGACTCCAGATAGAACTTCATGTCTTCCATCGTGAGGTCGCGGTCGTCCGGTATCTGCAGGTAGTAGTCCACCAGCTTTTCGTATTCGAGGAAAATCTCGTAGATGATGTCGGACTTGTTGCGGAAGTGGTAATACAGGTTGCCAGGCGAAATCGCCAGATGAGCGGCAATATGATTGGTGGTCACGTTGCGCTCGCCCCGCTCATTGAACAGCTCCAGGCTCGCCAGGATGATTTTGTCTCTGGTTTTCATACGCTCACAGTAATTGTTGTTGTTCGCCTCGCCATTGACCCGCGCGACACGATAGCCCCATTTGCCGGTGTTTCAGCTTGCTTGACTGCTAGAGTATATACTCTAATAATACCAACAAGCGCAATCTGAACAAATTACGTACAACACAATCCAATTGTGCAATCCGATACAGCACTGCTACCGGGGGGCGCCTATAGCCCCGCCTGTAGGAACGAGGAGAATGCTATGGGTGCGACCGTTATCGAACTGACCGAAAGCAAGAAGCAAATCCAACACACCGGGCAGGTACTAGAGGCTCAACGGGCGGCATTTCGCAAGAACCCGATGCCGTCACTGGCGGAGCGGCTGGAGAACCTGAAGCGCCTGAAGCGAGCGTTGCTTACCAACGAAGCCCAACTGCTGGAGGCCATCGACAAGGATTTCAGCAGCCGCTCCCAGGATGAAACCCGTATCGCCGAACTGATGCCCTCGGTTCAGGGCATCAACTATGCCATGAAAAACCTGTCGGATTGGATGAAGCCATCGAAACGCCATGTGTCGGTGCTGTTCCAGCCCGCCAGCAACCAGGTGCATTACCAGCCCAAAGGCGTGGTCGGGGTGATCGTACCCTGGAACTATCCGCTGTTCCTGGCCGCCGGCCCACTAGTAGCGGCGCTCGCCGCCGGCAACCGGGTGATGATCAAGATGTCCGAGTTCACCCCGCACACCTCGGCGCTGTTCCGCGAAATCATCACCAGCACCTTCCCGGAAGACCTGGTTTCGGTGATCGTCGGTGAGGCCGACGTCGCCGCCGATTTCTCCGGCCGTCCGTTCGACCACCTGCTGTTCACCGGCTCAACGTCGGTGGGCAAGATCGTCATGCGCGCCGCCGCGGAGAATCTCACGCCGGTCACCCTGGAACTCGGCGGCAAATCGCCCGCGCTGCTGTCGGCGGACGTGCCCATGGCGGACGCCGCCCAGCGTCTGGCCTTCGGCAAGGCGTTCAATTCCGGCCAGACCTGCGTGGCGCCGGATTACGTCTTGTGTCCGGCTGACCGGACCCAGGCGTTTGTCGACGAATTCCGCACCCAGTTCTCCAACATGTACCCCACCCTGCGGGACAACGAGGACTACACCGCCATCATCAATGAGCGCCAGTACCAGCGTCTGCAGGGTTACCTGGACGATGCCCGGGAAAAGGGCGCGGAGCTGATCGAGATCAACCCGGCGCGGGAAAACCTGAAGGACGGCACCCGCAAGTTCCCGCTGACCCTGGTACTCAAGACCAGCCCGGACATGAAGGTCATGCAGGACGAAATCTTCGGCCCCATCCTGCCGATCGTCAGCTACGGCAGCCTGGACGAAGCCATCCACTACATCAACGACCGTCCGCGGCCGCTGGCACTGTACTATTTTGGCTACGACAAGGCCATGCAGAGCCATGTGGTGCAAAACACCCATTCCGGCGGCATGTGCATCAATGACGCGCTCATGCACGTAGCCCAGGACGACCTGCCCTTCGGCGGCATCGGTGACTCCGGCATGGGCCACTACCATGGCAAGGAAGGCTTCCTGACCTTCTCCCACCATCGCTCCATCTTCGCCAAGCAGCGCTTCAACAGCGGCAAGTTCGTCTATGCCCCCCACGGCACCGCGATGCACAAGATGGTGTACAAACTGTTCATCCGCTGATTGGGTCCAAGGCGCCTCTGAACTTCCGGAAAGGCTCCGAAATGCTTCAGCGGCGCCCTAAACACCGCGGGCATACCCATCTTCCAACAAAGGTGGGATGCCCGGCCAACATTGCCGCCAGATGCTGGTATGCTACCCCTTCCAGTCCAGAAGGAGCTCAGTATGCCCACTGTCATTTACCCCGGAACCTTTGACCCGATCACCAATGGCCACACCGATCTGATCGAGCGTGCCGGCAAGCTCTTTGACCAGGTCGTGGTTGCGGTAGCTTACAGCCCCAAGAAGCAGCCATTGCTGAGCCTGGAGGAGCGTGTCGAGCTGGTGGAGCAATCCACCCGTCACCTGGAGAATGTCCGGGTCACTGGCTTCAGCAACCTGCTGGTCGAGTTTGTGCGGGAACAGGGCGCAACCGTTATTCTGCGGGGGCTGCGGGCGGTATCGGACTTCGAGTATGAGTTCCAGCTGGCGGACATGAACCGTCGCCTGGCGCCGGAAGTGGAAAGCGTCTTCCTCACCCCCGCCAACCACCTCTCCTACATCTCCTCTACCCTGATCCGGGAAATCGCCTCTCTGGGCGGCGATGTGTCGGAATTCGTCGCCCCGGTGGTGGCCGAAGCCCTCAATCGCAAGTTCGGCAAAGGCTAAGCGCCCAAGCTCCAACCGCACCGGCGGTGCCGCGGTGCAGCCACGTCAAAGGCGAATCCGGGGCCGCGACCGGTGTCACAATATCTCGCCCATTCGCTGATACTTTCCGGTAGAATGGCGGTGTTTCACGAGTACCCCGAGGTGTAGCCTGATGGCCCTGATGATTACCGACGAATGCATCAACTGCGACGTCTGTGAACCGGAATGCCCCAACGAAGCAATTTCGCCGGGGGACGAGATTTACGTGATCGACCCCAACAAGTGCACCGAGTGCGTGGGTCATTACGACGAACCCCAGTGCCAGGCGGTTTGCCCGGTAGACTGCATCCCGGTGGACCCGGAACGGGAGGAAAGCCAGGAGCAGCTGATGGAGAAGTACCACCAGCTCACCGGCCAGTAAGCCCTTGGCTCGACAGTGGCCAAGCCCCCAGCTCTCGCTAAAAGCTCTTAGCATTCTGATAAAAGCCTTTAGCGTTCTGAAAAAAGCCCTTAGCGCTCCGTCCAGACGGGGCGCGCGGGTCGACTCAGATCAACGGTGGCAATGGTAGCCGCTGGCCGTTGATATCCAGCTCCAGCCCCTGCAACCGGGCATCAATGCGATAGCGGTCACCCTCCCGCACCAGCAGTCCCTGCTCGATCGCCGGCTGCAACTGCAGCCACAAGGCCGGGTAACGCGCCACCAGATCGGCCGGCAGACTGAAATCCAGCTCCCCGCTCAAGCCCGGCATGACCATCAACATCTGCTGGCGTTCGGCGTCGCCGAGCTGGGGGTGGCGAATGGCCAGCGATCCGGTCATGACGCCAGCCGGAGTCTGTACCCGCAGCTCGGGCACACCGAACGAGATCCCCGATCCCGCCAGCTGACGAAGCGCTTCGGAAAACTGCGCCATCACCCCCATCTGCCGCTCAAGCTGCTCGATCGAAGCCCCCTCGCCAGCCTGCCGCGTTAACCCATGCCATTGCGCCAGCGCCTCCAGCAGTCGCTGCCAGCTGGTGACCTCAGCGTCGACCAGCTCGAAAGCCAGGCGGTTGGGACCGAGGTCGCCATCGTCCACCGTGACATTCTCCAGAGCCAGAGCCGAGCGGCTGCTCAGGCGGCGGCCCTCATCCCCGGTCGTGGTTTCGCTGGTGACAGTCAGGTTCTCCAGAGCAACCGCCGGCCGGGCATCGTCCACCAGCTCGAGCTGGGTCATGCGAACGTCAACGCCGCCTACCCACACATCCCCCACAACCCGGGTCATGCGTTGACTCAGCCGCAGGTCGTCCAAGATCACCCTTACACCGGGGCCCCGCAGGGTCAGTCCGGGCCAGCGCAAATCCAGCTTCAGCTGGCGCCCGCCATCGCGGATTTCCGCCCAACCGTAACTCTCCGCCATGGTCAGGCTCTCCCCGGTGTCAGGATCGTCGAGACTCACCGCGGGCACATTCAGCTCCGCCAGCACGGTGCCCCAGACCTTGGTGTCCAGCACCAGACTGGGTCGCTCCCGGGGAAACAGCTCGGTTCCGACGCCGCCAAATCCCGACGCAGTGGTAAACCGAAATTCACTGCCCCAGAGGCCATGACTCACCTCGGCCTGGTAGGGAATGACCAGAGCCTCACCCGTCTGCGGATGCTCGATCAGCAGCGTCCCCCGCACCTCTGCGCCCCGATAGTGACGGTCATACTGCTCCGTCGCCAATTCGAACAGCGGCTGACCCTCGCTCAAGGTCCGACTGGTTTGCCGCCATTGCTGCTCGGTGACCGCTCCCACCAGCCAGGGCGCCGAGCCTCCGGCGGCCAGTACCAGGGCGGCTGCCCACATCCAGTTCCTGCTCACGATTTCCACGACTCCCTTCCTTGGCCGACTGCTACGGCCATGTTACTTACCGGTCAGGCGTTCCAGCAACGCAAGCTGCGATGCGAAACGCTCCGCCCCGTCTTCCGGCTGATTCTGGACATACTGGCCATCCGGCTGCAACACCCAGCTCTGGCAGTTGTCGGCCAGGTAGGCGTCCAATTCGCTGCGCAAACGCTCCGCCAGGTCGCGGTCATCCACCGGGAACGCCACTTCAACCCGGTTGATCAGGTTGCGCACCATGCCATCGGCGCTGGAACAATACACCTCCGGCTTGCCATGGTTGCCGAAGCTGTACACCCGGGTGTGCTCCAGGAAACGACCAACGATGGAGCGGACGTGAATGTTATCCGACAAGCCCGGCACCCCCGGCCGTAGGCAGCAGATACCGCGGATGATCAGATCCACCCGCACCCCGGCCTGGGACGCCCGATACAGCGCCAGCATCACCTCCGGCTCAGTCAGGGCATTGATCTTGAACACAATATGCCCCTGCTCGCCGTGCCCGGCCTCGCGATCGATCAGCTCGATCAGCTTCTTGTGCAGGGTAAACGGCGCATGGAACAGCTTCTTGATCTTGAGGGCCTTGCCCATGCCGGTGAGCTGCTGGAACAGCTTGTTGACGTCGTCACCGAGGGCGTCGTCGCAGGACAACAGGCTGTAATCGGTGTACAGGCGGGCGTTGCCGGCGTGGTAATTGCCGGTGCCGAGGTGAACATAGCGCTTCAGCCGCCCCTCTTCCCGGCGCACGATGACAATCATCTTGGCGTGGGTCTTGAAGCCCACCACGCCATACACCACGATCACCCCCGCCTCCTGGAGTCGGCTCGCCAGCTCCAGGTTCTCCGCCTCGTCAAAGCGGGCCCGCAGCTCGATCACGGCGGTGACCTCCTTGCCACGGCGGGCGGCGTCCATCAAGGCCTCGACGATTTCGGAATCGGCCCCGGTACGGTACAGGGTCTGGCGAATCGCCAGCACCTGCGGGTCCTTGGCCGCCTGGCGCAGGAAATCGATCACCGGGGTGAAGCTCTCGAACGGGTGCAGCAGCAATACCGGCTTCTGGCGGATGACGCCGAAAATGTCCTCGTTGTTGCGAATCTTTTTTGGCACCGCCGGTGAAAACCCGGGGTACACCAGGTCTTCCCGGTCCACCAGACCACTGACCGCCATCAGCCGGGTCAGGTTGACCGGTCCGTGCACCTGGTACAGATCCCGCTCACTCAGGCCGAATTCCCGTAGCAGGAACTGCACCAGCTCTTCTGGGCAGTTATCGGCCACCTCCAGACGCACACCATCACCGAAACGACGGCTGAGCAATTCGCCGCGCAGGGCCGATGCCAGGTCTTCCAGATCATCTTCCAACTCCAGGTCGGCGTTGCGGGTCAGACGGAACTGATAGCAACCCTTCACCTCCATGCCCGGAAACAATTCGTCGGCGTGGGCGTGAATCATCGACGACAGGAACACCAGGTGGTCACCGCCGTCGCAGACCTCGTCCGGTAAGCGGACCAGCCGCGGCAGCGAGCGCGGCGCCGGCACGATGGCCATGCCGGTCTCCCGACCGAACGCATCCTTGCCGTCGAGCTCGACAATGAAGTTGAGGCTCTTGTTGACCAGGCGGGGGAACGGGTGGGAGGGGTCCAGACCGATGGGGTTAACCACCGGCAGGATTTCCTCCTCGAAATACTGCCGCACCCACTCCGCCTGGGCCGGCGTCCATTCGCGCCTGCGGACGAAGTGGATGTTTTCCTTCTCCATCTCCGGAATCAGCACGTTGTTGAGGATGTCGTACTGTTCGGCGATGTACTGGTGCGCCACCTGGCTGATTTCCGTCAGCAGCTGATTGGGCAGCATGCCATCCGGCCCCACACTTTCGCGGCCGTACTTCATCTGCTGGCGCAGCCCCGCCACCCGGATCTCGAAGAACTCATCCATGTTGCTGCTGAAAATGCAGCAGAACATCAGCCGGTTGAGCAAAGGGTGGGTGGGATCCAGCGCCTGCTGCAACACCCGGTAGTTGAACTGCAAATGGCTCAGTTCCCGGTTGAAGTAATAGTCGCTGGCGGTCGGATCGATCGCCGGCAGCAGCTCACCGGCCGCCAGAGCCTGCCCCTCCAACCCATCGTTGGCGGGTGTCAGGGCTTTTGCAGATTCCGTACTCATGTCGCTAGGATCCTTCACTTCGATTCTGAAAGGGGGCCGAGGCGCGACCGTGCCGCCGCCTCCGCCCTGTTGTTTCAATAACCCGGTTGTTTCAATAACGATGTAATTTCAAGAACGCTGCAGCTTCAATAACTCGGTTACTTTAATAACCTTGCTGCTTCAATACACGGGCCGCCCGCACCGCGAAATAGGTCAGGATGCCGTCGGCACCGGCCCGGCGCATCGCCATCAGGCTTTCCATCATGACCTGATCGCCATCGAGCCAGCCGTTGTCGGCGGCGGCCATGTGCATGGCGTACTCGCCGCTGACCTGGTAGACAAAGGTCGGCACCTGCAATTCCCGTTTCACCCGGTAAACGATGTCCAG
>JBFHLR010000007.1:0-44379 GCA_041594735.1 Marinobacter sp. | reverse complement strand
CCACTCGGGTGAACGATGTCGTCTTCATTGCTTGAGCCGGTACTGCCGGACGAACCCGGCGCCCGGGCCCGTTGCCTGCAGGCCTTGGCAGTGTCGTTGCCGCGCCGGGATGACGATGCCGGATGGCTGCCGCTGAGCCGGCTGCTGGTCGCAGAAAACCCGGTAACACACTGGTTGCGGGCCGATCTGGAGGCTGGGGCATGCCCCTCGCGGCGGGTTGTGCTGTCCCAGTTGTACAAGCGCCTCTGCCTCGATCTGCTGGCTCCGGTTTGGGTCGCCGCTCTGACCCAGGGGCGGGCGCTCTCCGTGGCGCCCGAGCGGCTCTGGTTGCGCCGGCACGCCCACCACGACTACCGGTTTGGCTTTGGGTCGGGCGATCTTGTCATGCGTCCGGCGGATGAGACCACGCTGCTGGCGGAGGCTCGGGCGCTGGTGGTCGCGCTTGAGCGACTGTTTCGCCAGCAGCTGAAACTTGGCGCGGCTTCGTTCTGGAGCTCGACAGCCCTGGCGCTGGCGCAACCCTGGATTCGGCTGCGCGCAGAACTCGACTCGGCCATGCTGGCTCCGGCGGCGATGACGGTGCTGGCGCAGCTGGAGCCGAGACTGTGCCGATATCTTCTCTGGGCACCCGAGGGTGAGACAGGGGCGCACTTCGTCCTGCGCCGGCGGGGGTGTTGCTTCAAATACCAGCTCCCTGGCGAGGGTTATTGCGGCACCTGTGGATTGGGCCAGGGCCGGCTTTGACCGGCCTGTGCCGCTGGGTTTCTTATATCTATAGGTGATTTTAAAAGCATTCTTTATTCTTTCTCTGATTTTGCGATCTTGGTTATTCTTGCGCTTTCCCTCCCTGAGTAACACGTATGGAATGGCAAGGCTGGTTTGCGCTGGGCTTGGCGGGTCTGGCGCTGTTGTTGATGAGCATCGGCCGGCTGGGGCCGCACCTGGTGATGCTGGGCGTGATGATCCTGCTCAGCGCCACCGGTATCATTGATGCCCAGCAGGCCCTGTCCGGCTTTAGCAACAGCGGGCTGATCACCGTGGTGGCCATGTTTGTGGTGGCCGCGGGTATCCACCATTCCGGCGGCGTCGATCTGGTGGTCCAGTACCTGCTGCGCTCGCCCCGCAGCGTGCGCTCGGCCCAGGCCCGCATTGCGTTACCGGTGTCCCTGCTGAGTGGTTTTCTCAACAACACCCCGGTGGTCGCCACCATGATCCCCGCCATCCATGCCTGGTCCCGCAAGATCGGCATTGCACCGTCGAAGCTGATGATTCCGCTGAGCTACTCAGCCATTCTCGGTGGCACCCTGACGCTGATCGGCACCAGCACCAATCTGGTGGTCAATGGCCAGTACCGGCAGCTGACCGGTGAGACGGGGTTCTCCATCTTCTCGATTACCGCGGTGGGCCTGCCGGTGGCCCTGGTTGGTCTTGCCACCATGTTGCTGGTACTGCCGCGGCTGCTGCCGGACCGCAAGGATCGGCAGAAGTTCGGCGCCATGCGGGAGTTCACGTTGGAGGTGGCCGTTGCCTTCGATGGCCCCCTGGTGGGCAAGAGCGTCGGCGAAGCCGGTTTGCGGGAACTCGACCGGCTTTACCTGGTTGAAATTGAACGGGATGGCAGTGTGGTGACGGCGGTGCCGTCGGAAGAACGGCTGCGGGGCGGCGACCGGCTGGTGTTCGCCGGCGACACCCAGGCCATTTCAGACCTGCTGCGGATAAACGGGATCGTGCCGTCGGTGCATGAGGACGAGCCCAGCCTGAGTCAGGACCGGGCCGAGCGTTGTCTGGTGGAAGCTGCGCTGTCGCCGCAATCGGACGTGCTGGGGCTGACCATTCGCGATGCCCGCTTCCGGGACCGCTACGGTGCCGTGGTGCTGGCGGTGGCCAGGGGTGGAGAAAGGGTATCCGGTAATCTGGGCAATATTCGGCTGCGGCCGGGGGATGTGCTGTTGCTGGAAGCGCGACCGGCGTTTCTCAGTCGTCAGCGATACGCCAAGGACTTCCTGCTGATCAACGATCTTGACACACAAACCCCGCGCCATGACCGGGCCTACGTGTCCTGGGGCATCCTGCTGGTGCTGGTGGCGGCGGCGGCACTGGGTGTGACCAGCATGCTCAATGCGGCCTTGATTGGCGCGGCGTTGATGATTGTGACCGGTTGCTGCTCCGTGGGGCAGGCGCAAAAGGCGGTGGATGTCCCGGTCATGCTGACGATTGCCTCGTCCTTTGCCCTGGGGGCGGCGCTGGAGTCCACCGGCGCCGCCGCCTATATGGCGCAGGAGATCCTCGGCCTCAGCGCCGGCCACCCCCTGCTGACCTTGATGTTGATCTATCTGGTGGTCTCGGTGCTGACCGAGGTGATCACCAACAATGCGGCGGCTGTGCTGGTGGTGCCGGTGGTGCTGTCGATGACGGCTGCTCTGGGGATCGCATCTGAGCCGTTCATCATCGCGGTGATGATGGCGGCGTCCGCCAGTTTTGCCACCCCCCTGGGCTACCAGACCAACATGATGGTGTTCGGCCCCGGCGGTTACCGTTTCATGGATTTCGTCAGGATCGGTTTGCCCTTCAATCTATTCATCGGACTGGTGAGCGTGGCGGTGATCGCGCTGGTCTACGATATCCCGCTCTAGGGAGCCGCTGAAAACCTCCGAATCATCCCGGCGCACGATTCGGGGCTCCTTTGGAAACAACAGAATTTTCCGGAGGCTCGGGGACATGCCACGACCTGCGTTACGCCAGAAGGCGTGTCTTGGTGGCGATGGGGACATGGCGAAGGGAAAAAGCGAAACGCAAGATGCGGGTGCCGCCGGCTCGATGCTGAAGCGCCAGGCGACACCCACGGGAAAGCGTGATTAGTTGTTGCTTGGAACGACGACATTTTCGTCAAATTCGACTTCCATGATGCCTCCTCCTGTTGGGGTGGTCGCTGATAGGTGTTAATTCTATTAGTTGCACAAATCCCATCAATCCGTAAAACCCGAATCAGACTAAAGGCTCCTTAACAACTTCCATCAAATTATTTGAACGTTCAGGCCAAAACATTTCGGTTGGCTTTTACAGGGCCCATTTCTAAACTGCCATTTTCAACCTGCTGAATTCATTGGAAGGAAGTGGCGTCATGCCGATGAAAAATACGTCAAGCCGATTTGGCCTGGTCCATGTGCTACTTCATTGGGGCGTTGCACTGGCCATTCTTGGGCTGTTTGGGCTGGGGTATTACATGGTCGATCTGAGCTACTACGACCCCTGGTACCGGACCGCCCCGCATATTCATCGCAGCATCGGCATCCTTCTGTTGCTGGTGATGGTGTTCAGACTGTTTTGGCGTCTGGGCAATCTGACACCAGAGCCGCTGCCCAGTCACCAGCGCTGGGAGCGCTTATCCGCTCACATCACCCATGGCGTGTTGTACCTGCTGATTTTTGTTGCGCTGGTGAGTGGGTACCTGATTTCAACCGCCGACGGTTCCGCCATTCGGGTGTTCAACTGGTTTGAGGTGCCATCGCTCACCGGCCGCGTTCACGGCATGGAAGAGGTCGCCGGGGATATTCATTACTGGTCCACGTGGGCACTGGTGGTACTGGCGCTAGTGCATGCCCTGGCTGCCATCAAGCACCATGTGGTTGACCGGGATGAAACTCTGCGTCGTATGTGCGGTTTGGCACCGCGGTCTTGATTCGTTGTTGTCAGTCATTGCCTCTGGGCAGTTATCAAAGGAGAAAACTATGAAGAAACGTTGGTTGGTTTCGGCCGTCGCGGCGATGGCCCTGGGTTCGGGTGTTCAGGCCGATGACGGTGCCGGCACCTATGCCTTCGATAGAGAAGGCTCCCACCAGTTCGTGATGTTCAAAATCTCCCATTTGGGATACAGCTGGCTTTACGGCCGCTTCAATGAGTTTGAAGGTGAGTTCAGTTTCGATGCCGAGAACCCGGCCGCGAGCGCCGTCAACGTGACCATCACGACCGACAGCGTGGACTCCAACCACGCCGAGCGGGATAAGCATCTGCGCAGCGAAGACTTCCTGTTTGTGGACGAGTTTCCCCAGGCGACCTTCCAAAGCAAGCGCATCGTGGTTGGCGAAGATGGTGATGAGGCGGACATCGTAGGCGACCTGACCCTCCGTGGCGTAACCCGTGAGGTGACCCTGGAAGCCGAACTGATCGGCCACGGTGAGGACCCCTGGGGTGGCTACCGCATGGGCTTTGAAGCCGAGACCGAGTTCAAGCTGGCGGATTTCGGCATTCCCATGGACCTGGGTCCTACCTCGCAAACCGTGGAAATGATCATTTCCATTGAGGGCGTCCGTCAGTAAATTGCTGTCATTACGGCGGCCAGGGCCTGGAGATTCCCGGTGCTGGCCGACATCCCTCCTCTGTATCCTTATACTTCCTTAAACGTATCTCCGCACAACTGAACACCGTCCGATGCGCTGTAACGGCGGGTATTAGAATGATAAGTCTAAACAGGCTGGCGGCTGGGGTGTCAGCGGTGCGTTCGATTCGTGGTCTGCCGTGGGGTATGGCCGCAACGGCACAGGTGACGCTGGCGCAGGAACTGGGCGATGAAAATGACCAGGCAAACCAGCACGCCGGCCCAAAGGTAGGGGGCGGTAATGCGCAGGGTGCCACTGATGGCGAATTCAACCAGGAGCATCAGTAACAGCGCCAGCGATCCATTGATCAGCGCGGTCAGCAGGGCTCGCCCACAGGCTTTGAGGTTTGGCGTCATAGGTGGCGTTCTTACTGTCGTCCAACACAGTGGCTTGTACACTGCCGGCAGAATACGGCGCGCCGGGGTACCCCTCCATTCGTGAATTCCGCTATTGGAAAGGATTGGCTGCTTGATCCGGTGCTGGCAGACGTGGCTGCGTCGCTGTGGGTAATAGGGTTGGTGTCGGAGTCGCTGGCTCCATATAATGAGCGACCAGATAAGGTGCCGCCTGGGCGGCAGAGGGAATTCATAACAGTCAGCAAGAGGCATCCATGCCAGAGTTTCAGACGACGGACGAGGGCTTTGAACGGGTCTCACTCAAGGAATACACCGAGAAGGCCTACCTCGACTATTCCATGTACGTCATCCTCGATCGGGCCCTGCCAAATATCGGCGATGGCCTGAAACCGGTGCAACGGCGGATTATCTACGCCATGTCGGAATTGGGCCTGAAATCCACCGCCAAGTACAAGAAGTCCGCCCGTACTGTTGGTGACGTGCTGGGTAAATTCCACCCCCATGGCGACAGTGCCTGTTACGAGGCCATGGTTCTCATGGCACAGCCGTTCTCCTACCGCTATCCGTTGGTGGATGGTCAGGGCAACTGGGGCTCGCCAGACGACCCCAAATCGTTTGCTGCCATGCGTTATACCGAATCCCGTCTGACGCCCTTCTCCGAGGTGTTGCTGAGTGAGCTGGGGCAGGGGACCGTGGACTGGGTGCCCAACTTCGATGGCACTATGGATGAGCCAGCGACCCTGCCCGCCCGTTTGCCCCACGTTCTGCTCAATGGCACCACGGGCATCGCGGTCGGGATGGCGACCGATATCCCTCCCCACAATGCGCGGGAAGTCACCGCCGCTTGTATTCGGTTGCTGGACGAGCCCGATGCCACCATCGGCCAGCTGTGCGAGCATATCAAAGGCCCGGATTTCCCGACCCAGGCGGAAGTGATCACTCCCCGCAAAGACCTGCTACAGATGTACGAAACCGGCCGTGGCTCGCTGCGGATGCGGGCGCGTTGGGTCAATGAGGGCGGCGAAATCGTGGTGACCGATCTGCCGCACCAGGTGTCCGGTAACAAGGTTCTGGAACAGATCGCCCAGCAGATGCAGGCCAAGAAGCTGCCGATGGTGGCTGATCTCCGGGACGAATCCGACCACGAAAACCCGACCCGCCTGGTTATTGTCCCCCGCTCCAACCGAGTCGATCTGGACGGGCTGATGGCGCACCTGTTCGCCAGCACCGATCTTGAAAAAACCTACCGGGTCAACGTCAACGTGATCGGCAATGACGGCCGTCCCGGCGTCAAAGACCTGCGCACGCTGCTGACCGAATGGTTGAGCTACCGCCGGGCGACGGTCCGGCGCCGGCTGCAGCATCGCCTGGACAAGGTGCTGGCCCGCCTGCATATTCTCGAAGGATTGCTGATTGCGTTCCTCAATATTGACGAGGTGATCGCGATCATCCGCCATGAAGACAAGCCGAAAGCGGTACTGATGGAGCGCTTTGGCTTGTCGCCGGACCAGGCCGAGGCCATTCTCGAACTCAAGCTGCGCCACCTGGCGAAGCTGGAAGAAATGAAAATTCGTGGCGAGCAGGACGAGCTGTCCGCCGAACGTGACGAGCTCCAGGCTATCCTGGCGTCCGAAGAGCGTCTTCGCGATCTCATCAAGGCTGAATTGCAGGCGGATGCGGAACAGTATGGCGATGACCGCCGCTCGCCCATCGTCGAGCGTGGCGAAGCCAAGGCCTTCAGCCAGACCGATCTGGTCTCCAATGACCCGGTCACGGTGGTGCTGTCTGAGAAGGGCTGGGTTCGGGCCGCCAAGGGGCACGATATCGAGCCGGAGGGGTTAAGTTACAAGGCCGGGGATCGGTTTTCCCTGGCGGCGCGGGGTCGCAACAATCAGCAGGCGGTCTTCCTCGACTCCACCGGTCGGGCCTATGCCTTAATGGCCCATTCGCTGCCTTCCGCCCGCGGCCAGGGTGAGCCCCTGACCGGTCGTATCAATCCGCCTTCCGGCGCGGTGTTTTCGGGATTGCTCATGGGGGATGCGGAGCAGAAAGTGCTGTTGGTAACCGATGGCGGCTACGGATTCGTCACCTCCCTGACCGAGATGGTTAGCAAGAACCGCAATGGTAAAGCCGTGGTCACGGTGCCCAAGGGCGCGCGCATCATGCCACCCCTGCTGTTGCCCCGGGAGAGTGGCCATCTTTACCTGGTGGCCGTGTCCAATGAAGGTCGGATGTTGGTCTTCCCCCTCAACGAGCTGCCGGAACTGGCGAAGGGTAAGGGTAACAAGATCATCAGTATTCCGGGGGCGCGGGTGCAGAATCGGGAAGAATACGTGGTGGCCACCGCGGTGTTTGCCGAGTCCGATCAGCTGGAAATCCGGGCCGGCAAGCGCAAACTGGGGCTCCAGTTCCGCGATCTGGAACACTATCTGGGTGAGCGCGGCCGCCGGGGCCATAAACTTCCCCGCGGACTGCAGCGGGTGGACGGCATTGAGGTGATTCGAGCCGCCGACAACGAGGAGCAAAGCGAGAGTGAGTGAGCTGGTCTTGATTAACGTTTCCGGGCGGGACAAGCCCGGATTGACGTCGGAAATTACCGGCATCATGGGGCGCTATGACGTGCGGATTCTCGATATTGGGCAGGCGGTCATTCACGATCACCTGACCTGGGGCATCCTCGCCGAGATTCCCGATGAGTCGAAGGCACCACCGGTGATCCGGGATCTGTTGTTCCGTCTGCATGCCCTGGATCTTCAGGTGCGGTTCGCCCCCATTACCGTAGAGGAATACCAGTTGTGGGCGGAGGGACGGAACCGGGCCCGTTACATTGTCACCCTGTTGTCCCGGGACATCAAAGCGGAACAGATCGCCAAGGTGTCGGCCATCACGGCCCGTTACGGGCTGAACATTGACAACATCTCCAGGCTGTCCGCCCGGCCAGCGCTGGACCCGACCGGGAACCGGATCGCCTGCTTGGAGTTTTCCGTGCGCGGGGCGCCCTCCGATGCCGAACAGTTGCGCTCGGATTTTCTGCACATTGCGGCAGAGATGAACGTGGACATCGCCTTCCAGGAGGATTCCATTTTTCGCCGTAATCGCCGGCTGGTGGTGTTCGATATGGACTCCACTCTGATTGAGGCGGAAGTGATCGACGAGTTGGCGCGGGAAGCCGGCGTGGGAGAGCAGGTCGCCGAAATTACCGAACGTGCCATGCAGGGGGAGCTGGATTTCAGTCAGAGCTTTGCCGAACGTCTTGGGTTGCTCAAGGGGCTGGATGAGTCCGTGCTGGAGCGTATCGCCCAGCGGCTGAAACTCACCGAGGGTGCCGAGCACCTGATCAGTCGGCTGAAATCACTCGGTTACCGCACCGCCATTCTGTCCGGCGGCTTCACCTATTTTGCGCAGCACCTGCAGCGCAAACTGGGTATTGATTACGTACATGCCAATGAACTGGAAATTGTCGACGGCAAGGTGACCGGCCAGGTATCCGGTCCCATTGTCGACGGCAAGCGCAAGGCCCAGCTCTTGCTGGAAATCGCCGAGAAGGAGCATATCTCCAGGGAGCAGGTGATTGCCGTAGGGGATGGTGCGAACGATTTGCCGATGCTCAGCCAGGCCGGGCTGGGGGTTGCCTTCCGTGCCAAACCGCTGGTGAAGGAGTCGGCCCGCCATTCCATTTCTACGCTGGGGCTGGATGCCATCCTGTATCTGATCGGCTTCCGGGAAAGCGAGAATCGTTGATTCAATAATGGGGTGGCCGCGAGTGGTCACCCCATGACTGCGCCTGGGCGGGTCTACTGTTCGCCGAAGTCGTAGTTCATCTCCGGAACCGGGGCCTGTACATAGTAGCCCTGGATGTAATTGACGCCGGCTTGCCAGAGTGTTGACAGCACCACCGCGTTTTCCACCATGGGGATAATGGTCAGCTTGCCGGCCCCTTGCAGCTCTTTCACCATCTCCTGGACCCGTTCCTTCGCCTCGTCGTTTTTCTGCAGCTCCTCGGTAAAGGAGCCGTCGATTTTCACGTAGTCCACGTCCACATGCTTGAGGGTGTTGAACGGGTTCAGCGCACCGCCGAATTGGCAGAGGGACACCTTGCAATGCAGCTCATGCACTGATTTGGCAAACTCTTTTGCCTGCTTCAAGTGGTTGGTGGCGTCGCCCTCGCGCAGCTGGAAGATCAGGGCATCGCCTGGCACTCGGGCGGCCTTTAGGGCTACGCTGAGCCACGGGGTGAAGGTCTTGTCCTGCAGGGATTCCGCGCACACGTTGAGGAACAGGCGGGAATCGTGGCCGCGAGAGCGGTGGGACGCCAGGTGCTTGATGGTTTGCAGGATCACCCAGCGATCAATTTTGACAGCCATTTCTGACGGTCCCATGGGCGGCAGGATCTCATAGGGCGACACTTCGTTGCCGTCTTTGTCGAGCATCCGGACCGTCGCCTCGTAATGTTCTTCGCCTTCTCCGCGAAGGTTGATAATGGGCTGATACAGCAGGCGGAAGCGGTCGTCGTCCAGTGCCTTCTGGATCACCTCAGCGGCGCTGCCCTCGCCAAGGCCTTCGGCGACCGCCGGATTGAAGACGGCAATACCATTGCCATTTTGGTGGCCGTCCTGTTTGCGGACGTCGTCCGAGGCAATGTGGCCGCGGCCCAGCATGTCGGTGGCTTTGGGCGCATTCTCGGTAATGGCGGCGATGCCGATGCTGACCGTCAGCTGGATGGTACGGCCTTCTATTTCGAAGAGATGATCCTCAAGGGTCTTGCGCAGTCGCTCGCAGATGGTGTGCATGTTCTGTTCGTCGTAGGCGCCCGTCAGGAGGCCGAAGGCATCGTCGCTTAACCGTGCCAGCAGGACGTCATCGGCAACCTGCTGTTTGAGGATGTTGGACAGGTCGCCCAACAGCAGGTCCGCCCCGGCAATGCCGAGTTGGCCCTTGATGGACATGAAACTGTCGAGCGCGATATAAGCCAGGGCGCCCGGCTTGCGGCTCTCGGCGGCTTGGGCAATCACCGCCGCCAACTCGTCCATGAAGTATTGTCGGTTGTAGAGGCCGGTCAGCAGATCCTGGCTGCTGATCTGGCGCAGCTTTTCTTCCAACTCGGCATCGCTGTGTTCCGGCTGTATGACGATCTGGGTGCAAGGCTCGGAATCGTAGGTAGCCGACGACGCGGCAATGGTAATGCTCAGTGGCTGGTCGTCGCTGCGACGGGCCTGGCAGTTCAGGGTCATGCCATCGCTGCCGGTTTCGGCGAAACTCTTCATGAACTCCTTGTACTTGGCCTGACTGTCCGGTGTCAGGGTGTCAAGGATCGGAACGCACATCAGCTCATCCAGATCGTCGTAGCCGAGAAAATCCAAGTACGATTGGTTGGCGTAGATGTGCATGCCATCGTTGATGTAGGCGATGGCGTCCTTCGAGCTTTCCAGTAGCAGCTGGCAGCGCTGCTCGGCCTCATGCAGATGAGATTCCAGGCTGCGACGCCTGCGCCGTTCTTCCAGCGCGCTCAGTTCCCTGAAAATGGTCAACACCAGCAGGTCGGTGTGCTCGGTCTGAACGGTGGCCTGGGCTCCCGCCCGCATAATCTGGACAGTGCGCTCCCGGCTGAACTGGTCGGTGAGCAGGACGAAGGGAAGGTCCTTGTCCATACGCTTGATCATCGCCAGTGCCGCGTCGGCCGTGAACTCCTGCGCGTTGTCACGGGCCAGCAGCAGATCCCAGGGTGCGGCCTTTAGCGTTTCTTCGAGGTCTTCTTCCGAAGTGATGCGGTGTGCCCGCGTGGCTCGGCCAGAATTTCGTAACAGGCTGACCAGGGATTCTGCATCGTTCTGGTCGGGGTCGAGAATCAATACGTGAACCGTCGATTTCTTCTTCTGCATACGTCAGGTGTCTCGCGGATAGGGAAAACCGGGATGCCCGGTCCTTTCGGAGTCAGTCTTGTCCTCAGGGAGTGCCTGCAATTCGGAGTGCGGATCACCTTGACGGTAGGCGGCCAGATCCTTCGCCAAGGATCAATTGGGATCCCTGAAATTGTCAATAAGGTATGCCGAATGATGCAAGGGTTGTCCGGTAATAACAACCCTTGAACCCAATTGCTGAGACCTGGGTAGCTCAGAGGGCCTTTGAATAACGCCTTATAATTCGTGGCATTAAGTGCCCATTACAATCAAGGCGTCAGAGGCGCTCTCAGCCTGTTGTTACCGGGATGGCCAGCCAGGGTTATAGGGGGCGCAACGTTACAGGGATGGCCAGAGTGAGTCGAACTCGTCTTCGCTGGTGCCGGAGCCTGGTGTCGAGCCCGATGCCGCCAGCGGGGCTTGCTGCTGCAGTTTCAGTTCGAATTGGCTGATGCTGCCCGAAGCGGCGATGCGATTGGTCAGCTGCCCCTGGTCTTCCCGGCCGTCGTGCAACAGTGTGATCCGGCTCCCGGACTGGAAGGGAAGGCGTGGGGTGATCAGCGTTGCGGCCTGGTTGGCGACACTGATTTCCGGCAGTAACAGGCCCCGCAGGAATTCGCTGCTGCTGCCAACTTTCTGGATCAGCTTGATGCCACAGGGGGCCGCGCTCGGCGCCAGCAGTTCGATGCCGATTTCAGTGCCCTGGTTCTTGACCTGACGAATCCAGCGCACTATGGCGACACTCCAGGGATGGCTGGCGTGTTCCCGAACTCCCAGCACTTCTCCTGCTTGCATGGAGGGGGGTAGGTTGACGCCCCAGGATACGCAGTAACCTCCCGGGCTGGTGTTAACCAGGGTCGCTTTATGGGCGGTTGGTCGCCTTTCGCTGGCCGGCTTGTAGACCGTGCCCGCACTGCCGCGGAAATTAATAGGCGCGTCAGTAGGGTGACGGCGCTCCTCGCTGGGGCCTGCATCGAACGCGCCCGCCCAGGCATCCTGCTTGCGCTTGGCTGAACTGAGGAAGCGGTTTTCCTCTTCTGGTTCGTTGCCGGCAACGAACTCATTGAAGCTTTTCTGTCCGGCAATGAAATAATGGGCCGCGGTGAGGCCAACGCAAATCTCCAGCTGCCCCTGGCTGGCAATGCGATTGAAGTTGCGTTTGGTGATTGCGCCGAACGCTTGGCTCAGGTGTGCCAGCAGGGTGTCGCTCACTCCGGCCGGCAATGTCACGCGAGGCTCAAAGCGCCGATTGTGCAGTTCAAGGTGCTCGTGCAGATACTCAGCGAGGTGTGAGGAAAGCTCGCGGGTGTCGAGGCCGATGATGTCTCCGTTGTCGCTACCGGTCATCAGGCTGCGATACATCGGCGGCGCATCCTGCTCCATGTTGACCACAAACAGTGAGGCTTCCTCCGGGTGGCTGCCGCAGTGAACCTGGCTGGTCCAGAGCTCGAACAGCTCGTAGGTTTGGCTCAATTCATTCTGGCGCAGCTGATTGGGGCGTGCGCAGCCCAGCAGCAGGATGCGTTTGTAGCAATCGGCGACGGTGCTCTGGTTCCTATGGGTCAGCGCCTCGTCTTCAATGGCCAGGTCTGCGAGCTTGTTGCGTTGGGCAAAGCGGAACATTCGGTGGCACTCGAGCCAGCTTCGGGCCGGGCTGGGGCAGTACAGTTGTTGCGCCCGAACGATGGTGGCCCCCAGCTCGGTGATCGCCCGGTGGCAGCTGGTGGTAAGGGCTTTTCGGTTTTTTTCGACATTGCCGTCGTCAATCAGCTCAAGCAGGCAGAGCTTGTAACCGTGGGCCAGATGCAGCTGCAGTGCCTGGGTAAGATTGGCGATCTTGCGCTGTTTCTCTGGCAGGGAGACCGCATGACCCAGGAAGTGGCGGGACAGCTCGCTACAGACGAACCGGATCTTGGGGCGAGCCAGTTCCAGTAACTGGAGCCGGTTCTGGGGCGCAATGAACAGCTGGTTGAGTTCGATGATGGCGTGGTACAGCTGGCGGGAGGCCTCGCCAACATTCGCAATGGGCAAATTGCGGGTCCAGTCGCGAAATGCCTTGGGGCTGGCATCGCAGAAAGAGAGGCTTGCGATTTTCTGTTCAGGTACGGACAGATCGGGTTTCAGAGTCATTCGTATGTATGCTCAGGCCATGCGAAGGTGCAGTTTGTATTTTTCCTGCGGTTCGCTTCATCCTTGAAATGTGACGAGTTCCGCATAAAGTTTCGAAAATACAAATCGTTATTAACGGTTAACCATGAACTGTAAAATAGCAGACGGCTAGCAGAAAGCCATTTATCGCGTAACTTTGCAAGGTTTGACACATTTTACGGCGCCCGGTTCCTGCTCCCGTTGCCGCGAAAGCCCTTGGCTGGCGCACTAAAAATGTAGGTCAATGGGCGTCTTGCCTGCGCGCCCGGGTTGCTCCCGCACCAGTTTGGGGACCAGAAAGCCGGGCAACCGTTCCACCAGGGTGCGCACCAGCTGGCGGGCTTCGTCGTCACTGACGTCAAAGTGATGGGCGCCTGCAACGGGATCGAAGGCGTGCAGGTAATACGGCAGGACCCCGGATTCGAACAACGCCTCGCTGAGAGTGGCCAGCGTATCGGCGTCGTCATTGACGCTCCTCAGGATCACACTCTGATTGAGCAGCGTGACCCCTGCGCCCTTGAGCCGGTTCAGTGCCCGGCGGGTTTGCTGGTCCAGTTCGTTGGGGTGGTTGATATGCACAACCAGCACCACTTGCAGGCGGGTTTCGGTCATCCAGGTCAGCAATTCGTCGCAGACCCGTTGTGGGATGACCACCGGCAGGCGGCTGTGGATGCGGATGCGGCGCAGTTGCGGCACGGTGGCCAGGTCCTGCGCCCACCGCGCCAGCAGCCGGTCGTTAACGGCGAGGGGATCGCCGCCACTCAGTATCACTTCGTTGACTTCTGGAGTCTGGGTCAGGGTGTTCAGGACGGTTGCGCGTTCGGTGGGTGACAGCCGGTGTTCGCCGTAGGGGAAATGGCGCCGGAAACAGTAGCGACAATTGATGGCGCATTGGCCGGTGACCATCAGCAACGCCCGACTCCGGTATTTGCGAATCAGCCCCGGACTGGCGATGGCCTCACCTTCGGCAAGGGGGTCGCGAACATAACCCGGGCGCTCGGCGGCCTCGTCCTGCAGCGGCAGGATCTGTCGCAGCAGCGGGTCGGCGGCGTTGCCCCGTTCAATCCGCTCCAGGTAGGGTTTGGGTACGCGGATGGGGAATAGTCGGTGGCCAGTCTGGGCGCCGCTCAGCCAGCGTTGTGGGGGCAGATCCAGATGCTGCAACAGGGCTTCCGGGGTGGTTACCGAGTCGGCCAATAACTGTTGCCAGGTGCGGTTGTCGATATCCTGCGGGCGGGCTTCTATCGCGGTAGGGGTTCGCTGTATCATAGCGACCTTTCGATTCCAAACAGCTTTTTTTCAGGTGGTTTTATCATGGCATCCTATTCTACCAACGAATTTCGCAGTGGTCTTAAAGTTTTGCTGGACGGTGACCCCTGTGTGATTCTGGAAAACGAGTTCGTTAAACCCGGGAAAGGCCAGGCCTTCAATCGGGTCAGGCTGCGTAACCTGATGAGCAGTCGGGTCTGGGAGCGCACCTTCAAGTCCGGTGAAAGCCTGGAGTCCGCAGATGTCATCGAACAGGACATGGAGTACCTGTACACCGATGGTGAGTTCTGGCATTTCATGTTGACCGACGGCTCCTTCGAGCAGCACGCCGCCGATGCCAAGGCGGTCGGCGATACCCTGAAATGGTTGAAGGAGCAGGATGTCTACACCGTGACTCTTTACAACGGCGCCCCGCTGACGGTCACACCGCCCAATTTCGTGGAACTGGAAGTGGTGGAGACCGATCCGGGCATGAAAGGCGACACAGCGCAAGGTGGCTCCAAGCCGGCAACCCTGTCCACCGGCGCGGTGGTGAACGTGCCGCTGTTCATCTCCATAGGTGAAGTGCTGAAGGTGGATACCCGCAGTGGCGAATACGTCAGCCGCGTCAAGAACGCCTGACCCGAGTCGGCGGCATGGTTGAAGCCTCCGGCTGGCTCCCCGCTGCCCCTGTGCAGGCCTTGCGGCAGCGGGCCTGCCAGCTGACCTACCTGCGAGACTTTTTTACCGGTCGGGGTGTGCTCGAGGTGGAAACCCCGGTGCTCGCCCGCCACGGTGTTACCGATCTCCATCTCGACAGCATTGCGGCCGAGATGTCTCCCGTTCCTGGCTGTCGACAGACCCGCGGCTGGTTGCAGACCTCTCCGGAATTCCACATGAAGCGCCTGCTGGCGGCCGGTTCCGGCGCCATCTACCAGGTTTTTCGCGCGTTTCGTGACGGCGAAAGGGGCGGGCGTCACAATCCCGAGTTTTCCCTGCTGGAGTGGTATCGTCCCGGTCTGTCCGATGTCGATCTGATGGAGGAGGTGGCCGACCTGGTCTGCGGCTGGCTGGCGTGTGAACGGCCACAAACTCTGAGCTATCGCGATGCGATGCAGCGCTACGCCGGGTTGGACCCGTTTACGGCGGCTGATGACGTGCTAACGACATGCTGTGAGCCCTGGGTGGGTGCTTCAATTGCCGCAGAGCTGGGGCGTGATGGGTGCTTGGAATTGCTGATGAGTCACGTGGTGGAGCCGGCTTTGCAGGCTCAGCCGCCGACGTTCATCGTGGAATATCCCGCCAGTCAGGCCGCGCTTGCCCGGGTTTCCAGCAAGGACGGCCACCAGGTCGCACACCGATTTGAACTCTATGTTGCGGGTATCGAACTGTGTAATGGCTACTGGGAACTGACCGATGCCATCGAGCAACGCCGACGCTTCGAGGCCGATAACGCAGCGCGCGTAGCGGCGGGAAAGCCGCCCATGCCGGTGGATGAGGCCTTGTTGGCGGCGCTGGCGGCGGGAATGCCCGATTGCGCCGGTGTCGCCTTGGGGTTGGACCGGCTGCTGATGTTGAAGCTCGGGGTTGAGCGAATCGATGAGGTGATCAGCTTTCCGCTGGAGCGGGCCTGAGTTGGCCCGCCCAGTTGCCAAAGGTCGAGCCCATACGCACGGTCTTGCCGGCCGTAAGGTCCGGGTTCCAGCGTGCGGCGCCTTTCGGCAGCAGCATGACGACGGTCGAACCGAGCCGGAAGCGACCCATTTCCTCGCCCTTTTTGAATTGGATCGGTGTTTTTATGTGCTCATACCGTGTGCTGGTCACCAGGCCGGTGCCTGGTGCCACTACGCCAGCCCAGGTGGTTTCGACGCTGCCAACGATCATCGCGCCAACCAGTACCATGGCCATTGGGCCAATCTCGGTGTCGAAAATGGCGGCCACTCGCTCGTTGCGGGCAAACAGGTTGGGCACGTTTTCTGCCGTCACCGGGTTGACCGAAAACAGCTTGCCGGGGATGTAGACCATTTCCCGCAACGTGCCGGCCATGGGCATGTGGATGCGATGGTAGTCCTTGGGGGCCAGGTAAATAGTGGCGAACTCGCCGTCCTCGAAAGGGGCTGCCCGCTGCTCGTCGCCGCCCAGAAGTTCGTTCAGACTGAAGGACTGGCCCTTGGCCTGGAAGACACGGCCGTCACTGATTTGCCCGAGCTGGCTGATGGTGCCGTCCACCGGACTGATCAGGGAGTGCGGATCAGGGTCAACTGGGCGCAGTCCCGGCTTCAGCTCCCGGGTGAAAAACGCATTGAAGCTTGGGTAGGTGGAGGGGTCGGGTTCCAGCGCCTCACTCATGTCCACGCCGTAGCGGCCGATAAACCAGTTGACCACCTGGTTCTTCAGGGCGGGCACCTTGTCGTTGTCGGCAAGCTTGCCTGCCAGCCGCGAGACGGCCAGTTGCGGAGTAACGTATTGACTGAGGACAAACAGCTTGTCGAACATGTAGGGAATCTCTTGCGCTGAAAGCGCGTGATTCTACCAAAGTCTGTATGGCAGGTGGCAACGGAATTTGGATGTGGCCCGGAATGGGTGGCTTCACGGCCAGGGCGGGCGCCTGAAAAGTGAATCGGTATTTCACGGGCCATTCAACGGCTTGCTATGATTGGGTCGGCGCAATTGGATAACAGGGTGAAGTAGACGCTATGGCATTGATTATTGGCGCAGTTATCGTCGTGGCATGCGTGCTGGGCGGCTTTGTGCTGCATGGCGGCACTTTGCTGGTGCTCTGGCAGCCGACTGAAGTGCTGATCATTTTTGGCGCGGCCCTGGGTTCCTTCATCATTGCGAACCCGACCAATATCATCAAGCAGGTGTTCCAGGGCTTCATGCGCCTGTTGGTGGGGTCGCCCTTCAACAAGGCCTTCTATTTGGATCTGCTCAGCCTGCTGTACGACGTCTTCGATAAGTCCCGCAAGCAGGGCGTCATGGCCATCGAGGAGGATATCGAGAATCCGGAGTCCAGCCAGATTTTTTCCCGCTACCCGGCGGTGGCGAAGTCGACGGAATTGATGGCCTTCATCACCGACTATCTGCGCATCATCAGTTCCGGCAACATGGCCCCCCATGAGCTGGAGGGCATGATGGACAGCGAAATCGACAGTCGCCACCATGAGCTTGAGGAGCCGTCCCATGCGGTGAACAAGATCGCCGACGCCCTGCCGGGCCTGGGCATCGTGGCGGCGGTTCTGGGCATCGTCATCACCATGAATTTCCTCAGCGAGGGGCCGGAGCGGATTGGTCTCAGTGTTGCTGCGGCGCTGGTGGGGACCTTCCTGGGGATCTTCATGGGCTATGGGTTTGTTGGGCCCATGTCCATTGCACTGGAACATTCTGCCAAGTATGAGATTAAAGCCTACGAGTGCGTCAAGGCCGCTGTCGTGGCGACAGTGTCCGGGCAGGCACCGCAAATGGCCATCGAATTTGGTCGCAAGTCGTTGCCGACCCACAAGCGTCCGGGCTTCCAGGAACTCAATGACCATGTGCGTTCCAAGTGAGTACTGATCGAAGCAGTTGGATTGGGGTGACGTAGTGGAAGAACGGCCTGTCATCGTCAAGCGGGTTAAGAAAGTCGCCGGCGGCCACCATGGTGGTTCCTGGAAGGTGGCTTTTGCCGACTTTGCCACGGCGATGATGGCGTTTTTTTTGGTGCTTTGGCTGACCGCCACCGCCACGCAGGAACAGATCCGGAGCGTGGAAGGGTATTTCCGGGATCCGGTGGGCTTCACGGAAGGTGGGACTCCCAGCCCGGTTGATCTGGGCGGCAGCGCGTCGGTGGTGGATGTCAATGGTGCCGATGTGGCGGATACCGAGATCCGGCTGGAAGATCAGCGTATCGAAGAACTGGCGGACACCCTGGAACGCCGGCAGATGCAGGAGCTGTTCCAGGAGTTGCAGGAGCAGATCGAGCAGAGTCAGACCCTGCAGGAGTTTAAGGATCAGTTGCTCATCGATATTACCGATGAGGGGCTGAGGATTCAGATTGTCGATCGCTCCCAGCGGCCGATGTTCGACAGCGGCCGGGCTCAGCTCAAGTACTATTCCCAGGAAATCCTCTTCGAGCTGGCCAAGCCGCTGAGCGCCGTCACCAACAAGCTCAGCCTCACCGGTCATACCGATGCCACCCCGTTCAGCGGTCGTCCCGGCTACACCAACTGGGAGCTCTCGGCCGACCGCGCCAACACGGCGCGCCGGGCGCTGGTTGCCGGTGGTGTGAAAGGGACTCAAATCGCGCGGGTGGTGGGGCTGAGTGATTCGGTGCTGTTCGATGAAGCCAACCCCACCGCACCGGTGAACCGGCGGATTTCCATCATCGTGCTCAACAAGAAGACCCAGAGGGACATTCAGGACAATGCGGGCCGGACCGATCCCAATACGCCGTTGATCGATCTGACCGCACCCACGGAGGCGGAGCAGCAGGAGGCCCGGCGGTTGCTGGAAAGCGGAGAGCTGCTGGAGCCCCGGGCAGAGCCCGACCCGCAAGATTTGAGCTGGTAGGCCCGGGGATTCCCGCTTGGTTAGGACACCGTCAGGCCCCGGGCCTGTTGCTCGGCCATGTCCTGCAGAATGCGATGAAAGCTGTGCAGGCGCTCCAGGCTCAGTCGACCGTCGGTGACGGCCTGGTCGAAGGCACAGCCCGGATCGCCTTGGTGACTGCAGTTGCGAAAGCGGCAGTGACCGATCAGCTCGCGAATCTCCCGGAAGCCGTATTCGATTTCCTGGGCGGTCATATGCCACAGCCCGAATTCCCGAATCCCTGGTGAATCGATCAGGTCACCCCCGCATTCCAGGTGGAACAGGCGGGCGGTGGTGGTGGTGTGGGTGCCCTTGCCGGTGCTTTCGGAGACAGCTCCGACTCGAATGAATTCGTCAGGCAGCAGGGTCTGGATGATGGAGGACTTGCCCACGCCGGACTGGCCGACAAACACGCTGGTCTGGCGGGTAATCAGCTCTTGCACCTGGGGGGCGGGGCCACCGTCGGAGGCCTTGGCGCTGGTGCGCACGACTCGATAGCCCAGTTGCTCGTAGCGGGCCAGCAGGGTGTCAATGGCTGACCGATTATGCGAGCCAATCAAGTCCTGTTTGTTGAGCAGGATAACCGCGGGTATGCCGGTGATCTCGGCGGCCACCAGATAGCGGTCGATCAGGTTGTCGTGGGGCTCGGGTTCTGGAGCAATGACCAGGATAATGTGGTCGATGTTGGCGGCGACCGGTTTGATCTGGCCAAACTTGTCCGGCCGCTGGAGCAGCGTGTGGCGTTCTGAGCGTGCCACGATGACACCGCTGGTATCGGCGCCGGCACGCCAGACCACCCGGTCACCGGTCACCAGATTGTCGATGTTGGCCCGAACGAAACAGCGAAAAACGGCACCTTGCCGGTCTCCCTCCAGTGCTTCAACGTCCAGTTGCTGACCATAGTGGGCAATGATCAGGCCTGCCTGCTCATCGCCCAGCTCACCGGATTCCAGTTGCTGATCGATCGCGCGTTCCTTGCGTTGTGCCCGTTCGACACGTTCCGCCTGAATTTTGCGAATGCGCCATTGCTGTTGCTTGTTCAGTCGACGTTTGGCCATGGAGTCGCTTCGTGGTGTCAGTATCGGGAGCCGTTATGGTGTAACATCATACGCGATTTGCCCAGCGTCTGCCTGCAACGGCAGGCAATGCCACGACAACTTGCCAATGTGGAGAGTGCCCATGTCCGCAACCGACCGCCTGGTCTGGATCGACCTGGAAATGACCGGACTGGATCCGGAGCGTGAGCGTATCATCGAGATCGCCACCATCGTGACCGACTCCAACCTGGAGATCATCGCCGAAGGGCCGGTGATTGCGGTTCATCAGCCGGACACCCTGCTGGACGCCATGGACGAGTGGTGTACCAAAACCCATGGCGAGAATGGCCTGACCCAGCGGGTCAAAGCGAGCACCGTGTCCGAGGCCGCAGCCGAACAGCAGACTCTGACGTTCCTGCGCCAGCATCTGGACTCGGGGCAATCGCCGCTGTGCGGAAACAGCATCGGCCAGGATCGTCGCTTCCTGGTGAAATACATGCCGGAGCTGGAGGGTTTCTTCCATTATCGCAATCTGGATGTCAGTACCATCAAGGAACTGGCCCGGCGCTGGCGGCCAGATGTGCTGGCCGGGGTGCAGAAGAAAGGCTCCCACCTGGCACTGGACGACATACGCGACTCCATTGCCGAGCTTCGGCATTACCGAGACAGTTTCTTTCGCCTGGCCCCTTAAAGCTCGGGGCCGGTGGCTGGCTCCGCCTTGATGCCGTGTTGTACTAATGCCCAGTGTACGTGCTCGCGTACCAGCGCCGATGGATGCTGTGCCCGGCGCTTCAGGGCTTCAATGACCGGAATCGTGCTGGGGGCATTGCCCAGTCCCACCGCGAGGTTGCGTAGCCAGCCTTCGTAGCCGGTACGGCGAATCGCAGACCCTTCGGTGCGCTTGAGAAACTCTTCCTCGCTCCACAGGAACAGGGTTGCCAGTTCGGTGTTGTCGAGCTGGTGGCGAGGCTTGAAGTCGTCTTCTGCGGAAAATTTGCTAAACCGGTTCCAGGGGCACACCAACTGGCAGTCGTCGCAGCCAAAGACCCGGTTACCCATCAGCGGTCGTAGGTCCTCCGGGATGCTTCCTTTCAGTTCAATGGTTAGGTAGCTGATGCAGCGCCGGGCATCCAGGCGGTAGGGTTCCGGAAACGCCTGGGTGGGGCACAGGTCCAGGCAGGCGTGGCAGCGACCGCAATGCTCCTTGTCGTATGGGGTATCCACCGGCAGCGGGGCGCTGGTGAAAATCTCCCCGAGAAAAAAGAATGATCCGGCCTGGCGATTGAGCAACATGGTGTTCTTGCCTTGCCAGCCGAGTCCGGCTTTCTGTCCCAGGGCCCGTTCCAGCACCGGAGCGCTGTCCACGAAGGCGCGGAAATCGTAGCCGGCCACGGCCTCGTCGATGCGCTTGGCGAGAGTTGCCAGCCGCTTGCGAATCAACTTGTGGTAGTCCCGTCCCAGGGTGTAGCGGGAGATGTAGGCCTTTTCCCGGTTTGCCAGCACATCACCAGGACTGTCGGGTGCCGTCAGGTAGTCCATCCGCACCGAAATCACCCGCAACGTACCAGGCACCAGGGCATCCGGTGTGTAGCGCTTGTTGCCATGGTCCGCCATGTACGTCATTTCGCCATGGAGCCCTTCCGCCAGCCACTTTTGCAGGTACTCGCCGTGCCTGCCGGTGTCGGGCGAGGTGATGCCGATGTCCGCAAAGCCGAGTTCGCGGGCCCATGCGCGAATGGTGTCCGGCAGGTGGTCGAGTGAGTCGTTCATGGTGGCTGGTAATGAGGGAAGGTTAATTTGATTAAGTTATGACCTTTTTGCCTGTTTTGCTATGCTTTACAGACTTCTGGCCAGTCTACTTAAACCGAATTCTTTGCCGGGATAGACCTTTATGACCATCTCTGGTGCCTACAGCTTACCAGAATCCCTGTACGCCGCCGATGTCGTTCGGGCGATGGACCGCTACCTGATCGAGGGTGGGTGGGTGCCGGGCTTCGAGCTGATGCAGCGCGCCGCCGCCGCGACCTTTCGACAGTTAGTGCGGCTCTGGCCACAGCCAGGCCCTGTACTGGTGCTGTGTGGTGCCGGTAACAATGGTGGCGACGGCTATCTGATCGCGGCGGCGGCCCGGCGTCACGGCCTGGATGTGTGCTGCCTGGCAATGACTGCGCCGGAGCGGCTCCAGGGCGACGCGCATCAGGCCTGGCAGGCTGCGGTGAATGACGGTGTTGCGATCCATCGTCTGGATGCCATCACCGAGGCGGAGGTGGCCGCCATGGTGGATCGTGCGGATCTGCTAGTCGACGCCATGTTGGGCACCGGTGCCCGTGGTGCACCCCGCAAGCCGTTTGCTGCCATGATTGAACGCTGTAACGCGGCCGCAGCCCCGGTTCTGGCGGTGGATGTGCCATCCGGGCTCAATGCCAGTACCGGAGCCGTCGCGGGTGTTGCCGTCCAGGCTGCGGCGACGGTGACGTTTATTGGTCTGAAGACCGGGTTGTTTACGGGCATGGGACCGGCCTGTGCCGGTTCGGTGCTGTTCGATGCGCTGGTGGATGCCGCGCAACTGGATGGTTTTAACGGTGAGCCAGCCGCCCGCCGGGTTGACTGGGCGGGTGCGCAGTCACAACTGCCACTGCGTCCAGCCTGCGCTCACAAAGGCCGTTGTGGCCACCTGCTGATCGTGGCCGGCGATCGGGGCTTCGGTGGTGCCGGACTGCTGGCGACAGAGGCAGCGGTGAGGTCCGGTGCCGGATTGGTGACCCTGGCGACCCGGCCTGAGCACGTGGCGCCGGCTCTGGCCCGCTGTCCGTCGGTCATGGTTCACGGTGTGACCCACGGCTCGGAACTGGCTCCGCTGATTGAACGCGCAACGACACTGGTGTGTGGCCCCGGGCTTGGGCAGTCGGCCTGGGGGCAGCAGATGTTGCAGCAGGTGCTGGCCTGCGACCAACCGAAGGTGTTGGACGCCGACGCTTTGAACCTGCTGGCGCGGCGGGTTCCAGTGAAGGCCGAGAACCATATCCTCACCCCGCATCCCGGAGAGGCCGCTCGCCTGCTGGGGGTGACCGTCGCGGAGATCGAGGCCGATCGCCTGGCCGCGGCCTTGGCGTTGCGCAATGAATACGGTGGCGTAATTGTGCTCAAGGGCGCCGGCACCGTGGTGGCGGGCAGTGCGGGTCTGGCCATCGTACAGGGCGCCAACCCGGGTATGGCTACTGGTGGTATGGGGGACGTGCTGTCAGGTATTATCGGCGCGTTGCTGGCCCAGTTGGGGGCAGCGGAACAAGCGACCGAACTGGGCGCAACCCTGCATCTGGCCAGCGCCAACCGGGCCTCGGAGTTGGTGGGGTATATGGGGTTGTCGCCCGGTGACGTAATCGACCGGCTGCCGAGCCTGTTGCGGGAGGCGGAAGTCGCGCTCGAACAGGCAGTACGCGGAGTTAAGTGATGACATTGACGGCAAGTGAGGCGGTACGCTGCTCAGTTGTTCTTTCCGATGAAGGCGAGACTGAGCAGCTGGGACGGGAGATTGCCCATCTGGTGCAGGCCTCGGGCAGCGGCTTGACGGTATTTCTCGAAGGCAACCTGGGTATGGGCAAGACCACGCTCAGCCGGGGCTTGCTTCGAGGGCTGGGTCACCAGGGCGCGGTAAAGAGTCCCACTTACACACTTGTGGAGCCGTACCAGCACCTGAGGCCCGTGGCCTATCACTTCGATCTGTACCGCCTGGGCGACCCGGAGGAGCTGGAGTACATGGGTATTCGTGACTATTTCTTCGGTGACGATGTCTGTCTGATCGAATGGGCGGAGCGTGGTCAGGGGGTGCTGCCGGAGCCTGACCTGGTGGTGCGTCTTGAAGTACAGGGGGGCGGCCGGGTGGCCTATCTGAATGCGGGAACCAGGCGAGGCAGTCAGGTTGTACTGGCGTTGGCGGCCGGTCCGACCGAGAGTGAGGTGGGTGCATAGCATGAGTGGCTTGATCGGTCGGCGGTTCAGGATGGGGGTGTGGTCGTTGCTGATGACGCTGGCGGTGGCCAGCGCCAATGCCGCCACCGACGTGGGGGGCGCGAGGATCTGGCCAGCTCCGGATCACACCCGCCTGGTGTTGGACATTGGCGGTCCGGTGAGCCATAACATCTTCGCCCTCGCCAACCCCCATCGGCTGGTGATTGATATTCGCGATGCCACGCTGAGCGCCAACCTGGGTCAGCTGGATCTTGCTGGTAGTCCCATTCGTCGCATTCGCACTGCGCCGCGAAATGGCACCGATCTTCGGGTGGTGCTGGATCTTGAGAGTGAGATCAAGCCCCGCAGCTTTCAATTGGAACCCAATCAGCAGTATGGCCACCGCCTGGTGCTGGATCTCGTTGGCGAAGGCGGAGCCCAGGAGGTGGCGGTGTCGCAGCAGCCAACCGTGAGCGACGACACATCCGGCAAGCGCGACATCATCGTGGTCATCGATGCCGGACACGGTGGCGAAGACCCGGGTGCCATCGGCCCCCGCGGTTCTCGTGAGAAAGATGTGGTGCTGCGGCTGGCCAGGACCCTGGCGGAGTTGATCGAAAGCAAACCCGGCTATACCGCGCGTTTGACCCGGACCGGGGATTATTACGTTCCCCTGCGCGAGCGCACGTTGCTGGCGCGCCGCCACAACGCCGATCTGTTTGTATCGGTGCATGCCGACGCCTTTCGCACGCCGCAACCCCGAGGGGCGTCGGTATTTGCCCTGTCGCAGCGGGGGGCGACCAGTGAGACAGCGCGCTGGCTGGCGCGTACCGAGAATCGCTCCGATTTGATCGGAGGTTCCGGTGGGGTCTCGCTGGACGGCAAGGACGATACCCTGGCCGGGGTGTTGTTGGACCTGTCCATGACCGCCAGCATTAATGCCAGCATCGGCGTCGGAGATTACATCCTGCGCCAGTTGGATCAAGTCACGCGGCTGCATAAGCCGGGTGTGGAGCAGGCGGCGTTTGTGGTGCTCAAGTCGCCGGATATCCCCTCCATACTGGTTGAGGCGGGCTTTATTTCCAATCCGGACGAAGAATTGAACCTGGGCAGCAGCAATTACCGCCGCAAGCTGGCGCAGGCGGTATTTAGCGGCATTGAGAATTACTTCGACCATACGCCGCCGCCCGGAACCCTGGTTGCCTGGCAGAAGCGTCAGGGTAGCCAGGGCGTGAGTCATTACCAGATCCGGCGGGGCGACACCCTGTCCGCGGTGGCCAGAGACAACCAGACCACCGTCAGTGAGCTGATGCGGTTTAATGGCCTCAGTAATGACCGGGTGATCGTGGGGCAAACCATTCGCATCCCTGCCTCCTGAACAACGACCGCCGTCAGGGTGGTCGGCCACTTCCGCTCGCCGATGGGTGAGGCACCATGGTTCCTTCTGATATGATGTCCAGCCTTGGACGACCGAGGCGTGACGCCATGATTACCGGCCGTTCGTTACCGATTTTTTCGCCGCAACCAGAGGCCGCTCCGCTCCATGTCTGCCATCAAGCTCCTGTCGCCAAGACTTGCCAACCAGATTGCCGCCGGAGAGGTGGTGGAGCGTCCGGCCTCAGTGCTCAAGGAGTTGGTGGAAAATGCCCTGGATGCCGGTGCCGGCAACATCGATGTAGAGGTGGAGCAGGGTGGAGTCAAGCTGATCCGGGTGCGGGATAATGGCTCCGGTATCGGGGAGACCGATTTGCCCCTCGCGCTGAGCCGCCACGCCACCAGCAAGATCTCCAGTTTGGAAGATCTCGAGGCGGTGGCGTCTCTGGGCTTTCGGGGGGAGGCCCTCGCCAGTATCAGTTCGGTGTCCCGACTGGCGCTCACGTCTCGCACCGAGCAGCAGGATGCGGCCTCCCGGGTGGAGGTAGAGGGCAGGGAAATGGAAGCCCGGATCTCGCCGGCGGCTCATCCGGTTGGAACCACGGTGGAAGTCCGTGACCTGTTCTTCAATACGCCGGCCCGGCGCAAATTCCTGCGTACCGAAAAAACCGAGTTCAATCACCTGGAGGAGTGTCTGCGACGCCAGGCGTTGGGGCGGTTCGATACCGGTTTTACCTTGCGACACAACCAGAAGGTGGTCCAGAACCTGCGTCCCGCGGCCAGCCAGCTGGATCGGGAGCGCCGTATTGGCGCGCTGTGCGGTCAGAAGTTCATCGACAATGCGGTGGTGATCGATGCCGAAGCCACCGGGCTGCGGCTGTGGGGCTGGGTGGCATTGCCGACCTTCTCCCGCAGTCAGGCGGATCTGCAGTATTTCTTCGTCAATAACCGGGTTATTCGAGACCGTCTGGTGGCCCACGCGGTACGTCAGGCTTACCGGGACGTGCTGTACAACAACCGGCACCCGGCCTTTGTGTTGTACCTGGAGGTGGATCCGGCCACGGTGGATGTCAATGTCCATCCGACCAAGCACGAGGTGCGTTTTCGCGATGGCCGCCTGGTCCACGACTTTATCTTTCGTACGCTCCATAAGGCGCTGGCGGATGTGCGCCCGGACGATCATTTTCGCGGAGCGATGGCGCAAACGGTAGAGGACGATGCTGTCTTGGTTGCCCCGGTTGCCGCTCCCGCCCCGGGCCAGCCATCCATGTCAGCCGGTTCGCCGTTTGCGGGCCACAGTCCGCAACCTGCCCAGAAAACCTGGGAGGCAAGAGATCAGATGGCGTTTTACCAGTCACTCAATGCGGGCGGTGGCGTGCAAGCCCCGTTGCCTGCTGAGTCTGCGGCCGAGTCTGGACTGCCTTTGGCTCCCGCATCAGAGCGATTGGAGGCCGCGCCGACACGGCCGCCGATGGATAGTGACCAGCCGCCCCTGGGCTACGCCATCGCCCAGCTCCATGGCATTTACATTCTGGCCCAGAGCCATCAGGGCATGATCGTCGTCGACATGCACGCAGCCCACGAACGCATCACCTATGAGCGCATGAAGCTGGCACTGGCGACCCAGGAGCTCAAGAGCCAACCGTTGCTGGTGCCGCTGTCGCTGGCGGTCAGCCAGAAAGAGGCGGCCCTGGCTGAAAGTCATGGGGACGAGCTGCAGCGTCTGGGCCTGCTGATCGAGCGTATCGGCCCGGAAACCATTGCGGTTCGTCAGCTGCCCGCCCTGTTGCGGGGTGCGGATACCGAACAGCTGGTGAGAGACGTATTGGCTGACTTGATCGAGCACGGCCAGAGCGACCGGGTAGAGGCGGTCACCCATGAACTGCTCGGTACCATGGCGTGCCACGGCTCGGTTCGGGCCAATCGACAGCTGACCATCCCGGAGATGAACGCGCTGCTGCGGGACATGGAAGCGACCGAACGCAGCGGTCAGTGTAATCATGGGCGTCCGACCTGGACCCTGATGACCCTGTCAGAGTTGGATAAACTGTTCCTGAGGGGGCGCTAATCGGTATGTCCCAACCGAATCCGTCTGCCGCAGCGTTGCCACCGGCCATTTTTCTCATGGGGCCCACCGCCTCCGGCAAAACCGATTTGGCCATCGAGCTGTGCCAGCGCCTGCCCTGCGAGATCATCAGCGTCGATTCGGCGATGATCTATCGCGACATGAACATTGGCACGGCAAAACCCGATGCCGCCGAGTTGGCCCGTGCGCCCCATCGCCTGATCGATATCTGCGATGCCGCGGAAACATACTCGGCAGCGGATTTTCGTCGGGATGCGTTGCATGAGATGGCGGAGATTACCGCTAAAGGTCGTATTCCACTCCTGGTGGGCGGAACTATGATGTACTTCAAGGCCTTGTTGCACGGGCTGTCTGACCTGCCATCAGCAGATCCGGCGATTCGGCAGGCGTTGGAGCGGGAAGCCGAGCAGCGGGGCTGGCTTTCGCTTCATCAGGAGTTGGCGCGGCTGGATCCTACTGCGGCCAGTTTGATTCATCCGAACAATCGTCAGCGTCTGTTGCGTGCCCTGGAGGTAATTCGGATTACGGGCAAGCCGATCTCCCGGATATGGCAATCAACCCAATCGCAGCCAAAGGGCGAATCTCACCAAGATATTGAAGATTACCCTTATTTTACGCAGTGGCAGGCAGACGAATCGTCATCTCTGCCGTATACTGTGGTGCAGCTTGCGATTGCCCCCTCAGAGCGGCGAGTGCTTCATGAAAGAATTCGCCTCCGGTTCCTGAAAATGCTGGATCAAGGCTTTCTGGATGAAGTCCGGGCGCTGATGGCGAGGGGAGACCTGACCCCGGATTTACCTTCCATGAGATGCGTTGGCTATCGCCAGGCCTGGACTTACCTGGCCGGGGATAGCGACTGGGATACCCTGGTGTCGACGGGCGTGGCGGCAACCCGGCAGCTTGCTAAACGCCAGCTGACCTGGCTAAGGAAGTGGCCGGATGTTGACTGGCTGGACTCGGCGTCCGGGCAAAATACTGACGTAGCCTTGAAAATTATCGGGTCTCGCACCACATTAAACTGAATAAGACGATCTGCTTTAATAAATTACAGGAGAAAACACATGTCAAAAGGGCACTCTCTACAAGACCCTTACCTCAATGCACTGCGCAAGGAGCGCATCCCGGTATCCATCTTCCTCGTTAATGGCATCAAGCTGCAGGGCCAGATCGAGTCGTTCGATCAGTTTGTCATCCTGCTGAAGAACACCGTCAGCCAGATGGTGTACAAGCATGCGATTTCCACCGTGGTACCTGCCCGTAACGTTCGTATTCCGCAGCAAAACCCTGCCGGTGAAGGCGAAGCCGAAGGCTGATCGCGTTCCCCGTTCTTTCTGGCCTTCGGGCCAGTCTTTGCCCGCCCTTTTGGATTCCGTCAGTACTGGTGTCCGAAAGCGTGGGTGTCTGCGTTTTTGCTGTGTGACAGATTTTTCCGTTGTGACAGCTATTCTCGTTGTGACAGCTTTGCTCTTGGAGTCTGAATCCCTTGTTTGAACGTCCTGATGTCGGTGAGCGGGCGATCCTGGTCCATATCGAGTTTTCGTCCAATACCGAGGGCGAGGATCTTGGCGAGTTTGTCGATCTGGTGGGATCGGCGGGTGTTGAGGCGGTCGCGACGGTCACGGGTTCCCGAAACCAGCCCAGTCCAAGGTTGTTCGTGGGCGAAGGAAAACTGGAAGAAATTCGCCAGGCCATCCAGCTTTACGAAACCGATGTGGTGCTCTTCAATCACGCACTGAGCCCCAGCCAGGAGCGCAACCTGGAGCGGGAACTGAAGTGCCGGGTGCTGGACCGGACCGGCGTCATTCTGGACATTTTCGCCCAACGGGCGCGAACCCATGAAGGGAAGTTGCAGGTTGAGCTGGCGCAACTGGAGCACATGTCCACCCGGCTGGTCCGGGGTTGGACGCACCTGGAGCGACAAAAGGGCGGTATCGGCCTGCGCGGTCCCGGTGAGACCCAGCTGGAAACCGACCGCCGGCTGTTGCGGGAGCGCATCAAGTCAATTCACCGTAGGCTGGAGAAGGTTCGCAAGCAGCGGGATCAGGGTCGCCGGGCGCGCAACCGCGCGGACATTGCGACGGTGTCACTGGTGGGCTATACCAACGCCGGCAAATCGACGCTGTTCAATCGTATGACCGAATCGACGGTCTATGCCGCCAATCAGCTGTTTGCCACGCTTGACCCAACCCTGCGGCGCCTGGAGCTGCCTGACATCGGGGCTGTCGTCATAGCCGATACCGTAGGTTTCATTCGGCACCTTCCCCACAAACTGGTGGAGGCCTTCCGGGCCACGCTGGAGGAGACCACCGACGCCACCCTGTTGCTTCACGTCGTCGATTGCAGCGATGAGCGTCGTGATGACAACATCGATCAGGTGGAGGATGTGCTGCTGGAGATCGGCGCCGATGAGGTACCGGTGCTTCAGGTGTTCAACAAGATTGATCTGCTGGATGAATTTCGGCCCCGGGTAGAGCGCAATGAGCAGGGAGTGCCGATGCGGGTCTGGGTGTCCGCAGTGACTGGCGAGGGCATGACCGAGTTGTCGGACGCCATCGTGGAACGGCTGGCGGAGCGGGTGTTGCACCAGTTCGTGGTGTTGGGGCCTGCCGATGGCAAGTTCCGCTCGTTGCTGCACCAGGCTGGCTCGGTGCTCAGCGAACGGCATCGAGACAATGGTGACACCGTCATGGAAGTTCGCCTTCAGGAGCGGGACTGGCTACAGTTGCTAAGGCGAGCAGGCCTGAGCGAGAGCGATGTCCGCTTGGAGGGTGCAGGGGAGGATGACGGTTTGTAGCCTGGTAGCTATTGCCCGCGCGCCGATAAATCCCTAGTATTTGCAGCCATTCGAACAGTTTAGAACGGAGAGGACTATGGCCTGGAATGAACCGGGTGGGAACCGAAACGACAATGACCCCTGGGGAACGGGTGGTCGTCGTGGCAACGACCAGGGGCCCCCAGATCTGGACGAGGCACTAAAGAAAGGGCTCGACCGGCTCAACAAGATGCTGGGCGGCAAAGGCGGTAAATCAGGTGGTGCCGGTGGTTCTTCGGACAGCGGTAGCGGCTTCGGCGCGATTCTGGCGCTGGTCGGTATCCTGCTGGTGGGTTACGTTCTGTTCCAGTCCTTCTACACCGTGGACGAGCAGGAGCGTGCGGTGGTGCTGCGCTTTGGTGAGTACCACAAGACCGAGAACCCCGGTCTGCGCTTCAAGGTGCCGCTCATTGACGATGTCACCAAAGTTCGTGTCACCAATGTACGGAACGCCGAGTCCCGCGGGCAGATGCTGACCCAGGACGAGAACCTGGTGATCGTGGACCTGCAGGTTCAGTATCGTGTTGCCAGCGCTCGGGACTATGTCCTCAACGTTCGCGATTCCAATCAGGCGCTGGCGTTCGCTACCGACAGTGCCCTTCGCCACGAGGTGGGCAGCTCCCTGCTGGATCAGGTGTTGACCGAAGGTCGTGCCGAATTGGCGGTGAGTGTCGAGCAGCGCCTGCAGCGGTTCCTGGAAGAATACGGCACCGGCCTGGAAATTGTCCGGGTCAACGTCGAAAGCACCCAGCCGCCGGCACCGGTTCAGGATTCCTTCCGCGAAGTGCAGCGGGCGCGGGAAGATGAACAGCGGCTGAAGGAAGAAGCGGAAACCTATCGCAACAAGGTGGTGCCAGAGGCCCGTGGTCGTGCCCAGCGCATGGTGGAAGAGGCCATGGCCTACAAGGAAGAAGTGATCGAGCGGGCCAACGGTGAGACCGCACGCTTCCTGGAGATGCTGGCGGTCTACCGGCTGGCGCCGACGGTGACTCGCGAGCGGATGTACCTGCAGGCCATCGAGAATGTGATGTCCAGCACCAGCAAGATCCTGGTGGATACCAAAGGTGGCAACAACATGATGTACCTGCCGCTGGATCGCCTGGTTGGTCGTTCAGGCAGTTCCGATCGTGATAGCTCGCTGCCGGGCGCGCATGCCAATCTGACCGAAAGCGACATCCGTTCGCTGACCGAGCGGGTGATCCAGGAAATTCAGGACAGACAGGGTAACAGCGTACGGAGGGGGAGATAATTATGGGACCTAAAGGTGTTGTGGGTCTTGCAGGCACCCTCATTGTAGTCCTGCTGGTACTGTCGAGTGTCTACATCATTCCGGAAACCCATCGTGGTGTGTTGCTGCGATTCGGCGAATTGATCGAAACTGACATCAAGGCCGGCATTCATTTCAAGGTACCGGTGATTGACCAGGTGCGACGTTTTGACGTGCGGGTATTGACCAACGATCTGCCCGCCAAACAGTACCTCACCATCGAGAAGAAGCCGTTGGACGTGGATTCCTACATCGCCTGGCGCATCCGTGATGTGGACGAGTTCTATCGGGCCACCGGTGGCGACGAGCTGCGGGCTCAGTCGCTGCTGTCCTCTCGTGTCGACAACGGTCTGCGTGACGAGTTCGGTGTGCGGACCATGCATGAGGTGGTGTCGGGCCAGCGTGATGAGTTGATGCACACCCTGCGGGACCGGGTTAATGAAACCTCCGTCGCCGAGTTCGGCATCGAGGTCCTGGACATTCGGGTCAAGGCCATCGAGCTGCCGGGGCAGGTGAGTGAGAACGTGTATCGCCGTATGGCCACCGAGCGCGAAAAGCTGGCTCAGGAATTCCGTTCCCGTGGTCGCGAGGCGGCGGAAGGCATTCGCGCCGACGCCGATCGTCAGCGCACGGTGATCCTGGCGGAAGCCTTTGCCAAGGCGGAGTCCACCCGCGGTGAGGGCGACGGTCAAGCGGCAGCCATCTACGCCGATGCCTACAGCTCAAATGAAGAGTTCTACCAGTTCTATCGGAGCCTGGAGGCCTATCAGAAGACTTTTGCCAGCAAAGACGACCTGATGGTCATTGATGCAGAGAGTGACTTCCTGCGCTTCCTGAAGGACCCGCAGGGCGCCAACTGATTGGTATTGAACCGCAAACCGGAATGCTTGGAGACTCTTTAGGCATTCCGGTTTTTTTGTGGCTGGTAACAGTGTAAAATTCCGCCGGTTTTGGTCTGGTTTTCCGCTCCGCAACGGGCCTGGCCCTCAACTCTCTACTATCCTGGACCGGCTTGGCGGTACACCGGGATACAGACGGACACTAGAAACGCATGACTGTATCTGATCGCTGGTTGCTGCCAGACGGGGTGGAGGATATTCTGCCGCCGCTGGCCGGACGCATCGAATCACTTCGCCGGGACGTGATGGACACGTGCCAACGCTGGGGCTACCAGCTCGTAATCCCGCCTCTGATTGAATACCTCGAGTCCCTGTTCACCGGCACCGGCCACGACCTGGAACTGCAGACCTTCAAGCTGACCGATCAGCTCACCGGTCGCATGATGGGGGTGCGGGCCGACATGACGCCACAGGCGGCCCGAATCGATGCTCACACCCTGAAGCAGGAAGGAGTCACGCGACTGTGTTACGCCGGTCACGTGCTGAATACGCGACCCCGGCACATGCTGACCGGGCGTACGCCGATCCAGGCGGGCTGCGAGCTGTTCGGCAGTGCTTCCGAGTCCGCCGACCTGGAAGTGATCAGTCTGATGCTGGAGACCCTGCGAGTCTCCGGTCTGCCTCAGGTGCATCTGGATCTGGCCCATGTCGCCATCTACGAATCGCTGATCGGTGAGGCTGACTTCGACGCGGCCACCGAGGCCGAGATTTTCGACGCCATGGGACGCAAATCGGTGCCGGAGCTCAATCAGCTGCTGGGCGACTGCGCAGCCGACAGTGCCGGCGGGCGGTTGCGGGAGCTGGCGGCCCTCACTGGCGGCCTCGACGCCCTGACGCGGGCGCGTAAGGTCTTGCAGGGTGCGTCGCCGACCGTCATTCAGGCGCTGGACCAGCTGGAGCGTGTGGCAACCATGCTGACCCGGGATTATCCGGAAGTCAGTGTCGGGTTCGATTTTTGTGAACTCCGCGGCTACAACTACCATACCGGATTGGTGTTTGCGGCCTATTCCCCCGGACACGGAGATTCGGTTGCCAAAGGTGGGCGTTATGACGCCATCGGCAGTGATTTTGGTCGGCCCCGGCCCGCTACAGGCTTTAGCCTCGATGTCCGCGCCCTGGTGGCGCTGGGTGAACGGGCGGATCCCTCCGGTGGCGCTGTCTGGGCGCCAGCCAGCGATGACCCGGCTCTGGCCGTCGTCATTGCCGGACTGAGAAAGAGTGACGTGGTCCTCCAGGCCTTGCCCGAAGACCACGCAACAGACCCTAGCCAGCGTGGGTGCGATCGTGTCCTGGTCAAGCAGGGCGATCAGTGGGTTGTTGAGGCCCTGTAACGGCTGCTTGGCGGTCAGCATTCATTTTGAATATTTTACCGTTGCCGCTCCGTAGGGCGGCGGCGCATCGAGAGAGAGTCATGGGCAAAAACGTTGTAGTTCTTGGCACCCAGTGGGGTGATGAAGGTAAAGGGAAAATTGTTGACCTGCTGACCGACCAGGTCGCCGCGGTGGTGCGGTTTCAGGGTGGGCACAATGCCGGTCACACCCTGGTTATCGAGGGCAAGAAAACTGCGTTGCACCTGATTCCATCCGGGATCCTGCGGGAGCACGTCAACTGCCTTATCGGTAATGGCGTGGTGCTGTCACTGGAAGCGCTGATGAAAGAGGTTGGCGAACTGGAAGAGCGCGGCGTCGCGGTACGGGATCGACTCAAGATCAGCCTGGCCTGCCCGCTGATCCTGCCGAGCCATGTCCGTATCGATCAGGCTCGAGAGCGCGCCCGTGGTAACGACAAGATCGGCACCACCGGTCGTGGCATTGGCCCGGCTTACGAAGACAAGGTTTCCCGTCGTGGCCTGCGGGTGGGGGATATGCTCGACGCCGCCGGATTTGAGGTCAAGCTCCGGGATATCATGAGCTACCACAACTTTGTACTCACCGAATACTTCAAGGAAGAGCCGGTGGACGTGGACCAGGCCCTGGCCGACCTGATGGCCCTGGGACAGGAGGTCCTGCCGATGGCGGCGGACGTGACCGATCTGCTGCACGATTTCCGCAAGAAGGGCGAGCATATCCTGTTTGAAGGCGCCCAGGGCTCCCTGCTCGACATCGACCTGGGTACCTATCCGTTCGTGACGTCGTCCAACACCACCGCCGGCGGTACCGCAACCGGCTCCGGCTTCGGGCCGCTGTTCCTTGATTATGTACTGGGTATCACTAAGGCCTACACCACACGGGTGGGTTCGGGGCCGTTCCCGACCGAGCTGTTCGATGCCACCGGTGAGCACCTGGCGGTAAAAGGTAACGAGGTTGGCACTACCACCGGTCGTGGCCGCCGTTGCGGCTGGTTTGATGCCGTGGCCCTGCGTCATGCCATCCAGATCAACAGTGTGTCCGGCATCTGCCTGACCAAGCTGGATGTGCTGGACGGCCTGGAGACCGTCAAGGTCTGCGTTGGCTACCGCACGCCCCAGGGCGAGATCCAGCGCCCACCCATCGGCTGCGACAGCTATGGCGATATCGAGCCGATCTACGAAGAGCTGCCGGGCTGGCAGGAAACCACCGTTGGCCTGACCGACGTGGAGCAGCTGCCGGAGAACGCCAAGGCCTACATCCGCTTCCTGGAGCAGCAGATCGAGGCGCCGATCGACATTATCTCCACCGGACCGGACCGGGTGGAAACCATCATCATGCGCCACCCGTTCGGCCAGTAGGTCGAACGAGAGCAGAACTAAAAAGGGCCAGCAATCGCTGGCCCTTTCTTTTATCCAGTACCCCAAACCCTTTATGGCTCCCGGGCGCCACAAGTAGGGAACGGATTCAGGGTTTCTCGGCAATCACCGTGGCCCGCTTCGGTCCAGGGTAGCCTTCCACCGTTTTGCTCGGGTCCTCAGGGTCGAGGAAGTCCGCGAGTGACTGAAAGCGCATCCAGTCGGTGGCCCGCTGTTCTTCGGTGGTGGTTGCGGTAACGTCCACCATTCGTGCATTGCGATAGCCGGCGCGGTCGAGCCAGCGCAACAGGGTGTCGCAGCTCGGCAGGAACCAGACGTTGCGCATCTGCCGTAGCGGTCCTCAGGCACCAGGCTGTAGCCTTCAGGCCCATCCACCACTAGGGTTTCCAGTACCAGCTCGCCGCCCCGTCGCAGGGTATCCTTGAGTTCGAGCAGGTGATCAATTGGGGAACGGCGGTGGTAGAGCACGCCCATGGAAAAGGTGGTGTCGAAGGTTTCCAGTTTCGCCGGCAGGTCTTCCATGCGCACTGGCAGCAGGTCCACCGGCGCATCGGCCAGGTAGCGTTTGACGCTGAGGAACTGGAACAGGAACAGCAGCCCCGGATCGATCCCGATCACCCGTCGCGCCCCGGCGCCGAGCATGCGCCAGCAGTGATAGCCTGAGCCGCAGCCGACATCAAGCACCCGGCGTCCTTCCAGATTGGCGAGATGGGGGGCGACTCGGTCCCATTTCCAGTCCGAGCGCCATTCGGTGTCGATAGGAATACCGAAGAAGTCGAACGGGCCTTTACGCCAGGGCATCAGGCCGCGCAGAGCCGCTTCCAGTGGCTCCCTGGAGACTCCTTCGGCGGTATCCGCGCGCAGGGTAATGGCCGGCTGGTTCAGGTCGACGGTGGTGTTGCCGAGCTCGGGCAGTTGGGATAGCGCCTTGTGCCAGCGCTGGACGTCGCCGTGAGGGTTGTCCTCAAAGCGCCAGGTCAGTTGCTTACGCAAACGGGCGGCCCAGTCCTCCAGGCCGGAGGTGGCGAGATGGTCGAGTAGGGGGGCGAAGCAGCCCTGCCAGTCAAAAGTGGTCATGGATGGACTCGAAGACTCAAGCGGATTTGAGGGCCAGCATGGATACGAAATTGAAGCACTGATACCACACCAGCACCTGGTTGAAGCCGGCGGCTTGCAGTCGGGTGCGATGTTCGGTCAGGGTCTCGGGAATCAGTACCCGTTCCAGCGCTGAGCGTTTCTGGCTGATCTCCAGGTCGGAATACCCGTTGGCCCGTTTGAAATCGTGGTGCAGCCGGGTTTGGATATCCTGCTCCTGGGGGGACTCGAAGCGGATCTTTTCCGACAGGATCAGCGCGCCGCCTGGTCGTGTGGCCTTGGCGATCCGGGTCAGCAGTTCCTGCCGCCGTTGTGGTGCGACAAACTGCAGGGTGAAGTTCAGGGTGGTCACCGACGCGTCTTCGAGCCGGGTATCGAGAATATCCTCGCAGCGCAGCGACACCGGTAACGGATGGTCATCCAGGGCGATGTAGTGCTCACAGCGTTCGATCATCGCGCTGGAGTTGTCCACGCCAATCAGGGTGCAGTCGTCAAAGGGGATGCCGTGGCGCATGGCCAGAGTGGACGCCCCCAGCGAGCAGCCCAGGTCGTAGCAGTGGCTGCCGGCCTGGGCGTATTGCTCGGTAATCACTTCGATCATGGGGATGATGGTGGTGTAGCCCGGCACCGAACGCCGGATCATGTCCGGAAACACCCGTGCCACCGAGGCATCGAAGCGGAAGTCGCTGCGCGGTTGCAGTTCGGCAAACAGCCGGTCTGTGGCCTGGGGCGGGCCTTTGCGCTCGCTCATTGGTGGGGCTCGCTGCTGCTTGGGTTGGCCACCACCGTGGGGGTGTCACCACAACGCACGCCGCGATTCTTGTAATCCACCAGGATGCCGCGGAATGCCGGGTCCACGTCGGAGGCTATGGCCAGATAGCCCTGCTCGCAAACTGCGTGCAGTTCGGACGATTTTGGCGACATGCGTACGCCGTCGCCGCCGGGGTTCAGGTGAATGGCTTTGAACTCGCCCACCGGCACATCGGTCTTGCTGCCGGAGTGGTCGATGCGGCCACTCATTTCCAGGGTGACTACCGTGATCACCATGGCAATGAATGCTGCAACAATCAGGGTTCGAACGGAATAGCGGCGCTCAGGTTGGCTCATGGGATAGCTCCAGACTCAATGGGAAGAACAGGGTCAGTACTGGCCCGGAAGGGCGATCGGGGGTGCCTGTAGGGCAGCCAGTTGCTCCCGCAGGGCGAGGATCTGATCGGACCAATACCGGGGCTGGATAAACCAGGGGAAGTAGCGGGGAAAGGCCGGATCGTCCCAGCGTCTAGCCAGCCAGGCGCTGTGGGCAATCTGGCGGTAACAGCGCAACGGCTCGATCAAGTGACGTTCGCGACGGTTGAACTCCCGGAACATTTCATACCCCTCCAACAGCTCGCCGAACTGGGCTCCCTGCTCGGCTTCTGCTCCGTTGAGCAGCAGCCACAGATCCTGCACCGCCGGTCCCATGCGGCAATCATCCAGATCCACAAACAGCATCTGCTCGTCCCGCACCAGGATGTTGCCGGCGTGGCAGTCGCCGTGCAGGCGAAGGTTGGCCACGGGTCCGGCTTCGTCGATACGGCGGGCACAGGTGTCGATCAGGTCGGGGATCAGGCTGTCCCAGGCAGGTCGCAGGTCTTCCGGCACCCAGTTGTGGTCAGTCAGGTAACGACTGTTTTCGGTGATGCCTGAGAGAATGGCGAAGGCCGGTCGATGTTCAAAAGCGCGTGCGGCGCCGATGTTGTGCCATTGGCCGAGCCACTGGCCGAGCCGGTAAAGGGTGTCTTCGGTGCTGGTATCCGGTGCCTGGCCGCCGCGCTGCTGGAACAGGGCGAACAGAAATTCGCCATGGCGTCCGAGGGTGTCGTTGGAGGTGGGCATGACAATCGGGGCGATCAGGGGAACATCCGCGGCGGCCAGTTCCTTGGCGTAGTCATGTTCTTCTCGAATCTGCGCCTCGGTCCAGCGATTTGGCCGATAGAACTTTGCGATGATCGGCGGCCCTTCCTCCAGGCCGATCTGGTAGACCCGGTTTTCGTAACTGTTCAGGGCGAACAGTCGGCCGTTTACCACAAAACCTTGGGCTTCGACGGCATCCAGAACCTGGTCCGGGGTGAGCGCATCGTAGGGGTGTGAGCTGTTGGTCATAGGCGCTTGTCAGTGAAAGCTGTTGCTTTGCATGCTGGTGAGATGGTACCAGTTGTTGTCCAATTCCCAGCGTATACGGGAAATGCTGCTGGCCTGCAGAATCAGATTGCCGGCCCGGGCCTGCACCCGGGCGAGTTCCCGCTCGGCCCGTTGCCACTCCCGATGATTGTCGGGCAGGGACTTCATGCTGGGAAACAGGATGGTGAGCGCCTCCCGGGTGGATACATCATGGGATCGCAAGGAGCTCATGATGGCGGTGCCGCCCTCAACCCGCAGCACCCGGTGCTGGTAGGGGTAGTTGGCAACCACCGGGTCGTCCTTGAGCCTTTGGTTTAGACTGGTCACGACAAGGCCGCGCCAGCCCAGCCAGCTGACAAGCAGCGCCGCAACGACCATCACCACCAGAAACTGCTTCCGGTCCGACATTCCAATTATGCTCCCTGCACAGATTTTCATCGGCGCTAAGTATATCGTGTTCCCACAAGCCTGACTAAGGGCAGCGACGGCGTTTTTCAGAAACGGCCGGGTTTGCGTTACCCTGCCGCTTTTGGGGTGAGAAAAGGGCAATGAACGACGAACAGACGCTGACGGTGGAGACGGTGGTGATTGGTGGTGGCGTCATTGGTCTTGCGGTGGCCCGGGCGCTGGCTCTGCAGGGGCGGCAGGTGGTGGTGTTGGAACGGGAAGGACGGTTCGGTGAAGGGGTGTCGTCCCGCAATAGTGAAGTCATTCATGCCGGCATCTATTACCCCAAGGGCTCCATCAAGGCCACCACCTGCGTGCGCGGCCGGGAAATGCTGTATCGCTTCTGCCAGGAACGTGGCGTGCCCCACCGCAAGTGCGGCAAGTGGATCCTTGCCGTAAGCCCGCAGCAGATCGAAGTGCTGGAGCGGATACGGGCGCAGGCGGCGGGCAATGGTGTGGCGCTGGCCCTTGCCGGTCGTGACGAGGTCAGCAAAGCCCTGCCCGGCGTGAATGCCGCTGCGGCACTGTACTCTCCCTGTACCGGCTTGATTGACAGTCATCAGCTCATGCTGGCAATGCTGGCGGATCTGGAGTCCGCCGGTGGCGCGCTGATCTGCCAGGCGCCGGTGATAGCGGTTGAAAGCTCGGTGCAGGGTTCTGTGGAACGTGGCGTCGCTCAGCATAGCCTGGCTGTTGGCGGGCCGGCGCCTTGCCGGGTGCGCGCCCGTTGCGTGGTCAATGCCGCCGGTTTGGGGGCTGTGCCTTTGGCGCAGTCCTGGCAGGGCTACCCGACCAGCGCCTGTCCCACGCCTTCTTACGCCCGAGGCGTGTATTTTAGCTACAGCGGTCAACACCCGTTCCGGCAGCTGGTCTATCCGGTGCCGGAGCCTGGTGGGTTGGGGATTCATCTTACCCTCGACCTGGCCGGCCAGCTGCGATTCGGACCGGATGTCGAGTGGATTTCGCAGCCGGATTACCGCGTCGACGAGACCCGCGCCCAGGCCTTTGCCAGCGCCGTACGCCGGTGGTGGCCGGCGCTGGACCCGGAGCGTTTGCAGCCCGCCTACGCCGGCGTTCGCCCCAAACTGGCCGGGCCCGGTGAACCCGACGCAGATTTTGTCATTCAGGGCCCCGCTCGCCACGGCGTTCCGGGATTGGTGCATTTGTTTGGCATTGAATCCCCGGGGCTGACCGCCAGTCTGGCTATTGCCGAAGCGGTTGTGAGTGAATTCAATCAAGGTGCCTCTTAAGGCGTGCGAGCCAGCGCCCAGACCTGAATCTCCCGGGCACCGGCGCTTGCCAGCGTCTCAGCCAATGCACGGGCAGTGGCTCCGGTGGTCATCACATCGTCGATGATGGCGACTCTCCGCGGGGCGCGAGCATGGGCCTGGAATATGCCCCGGAGGTTGTCCTGGCGCTGTTGGCGATTGAGTCCGGATTGCCTGCGCGCCGGCCGGGATCGTTCGATCAGCGTAACGCTCCATGGGATGTCGAGCCTGCTGCCGAGCTGTTCCGCAATGTCCTCTGCCTGATTGAACCCTCGTTGGCGTTGCCGTCTGGAGTGCATCGGGCTGGGCACCAGGAGCTGTGGTCGTCGCTCTGGATGCGCCTCCAGCACTTGCGCCATGTGCTCAGCGAAGGCGTGGATCAACGGGTGGCCGAGGCTCAGCTGGCGCCGGTACTTGTAGCGGCCAATCAGCTGATCGATCGGGAAGCCATAGAGCCAGGGGGCTTCGCTGTGGCAAAACGGTGGCGGCTCCGACTGGCATTGCCCGCACATTGCATCCGGCTGCGCGCATTCCGGCAAAGGCAGGGCGCAGCGCCGGCAAGCCCAGTGGTTAAGGGGCAGATCGGCGAGGCATTGCGGGCAGAGGCCGCTGGCGGCTCCCGGGGTCAGGCAGGCGACGCAGAGGCTGTGGTGATTGATGGCGCTGTTAACCTTTAGTTTGAATCGGGTTGACAGCGAGAGCAGTCCCTTTATCATTTGTCCCATCCATAAATCCGGGCGGCGCCGGTATCCGTTGCCCTGAATGCCCAAAACGTTAACAGGACCCTCACATGACCGCCACCGCCATTCGTCACGACTGGACCGTTGCCGAAGTTCGCGCTTTGCTCGAATTGCCATTCAACGACCTGGTGTTCAGGGCGCAGAGTGTGCACCGGGAGCATTTCGACCCCAATGAGGTGCAGGTTTCCACTCTGCTTTCCATCAAGACCGGCGCCTGTCCTGAAGACTGCAAGTACTGCCCGCAGAGCGGCCATTACAACACCGGTCTGGAGAAGGAAAAGCTGCTGGAAATCGAGAAGGTAGTGGCCGAGGCCCGTGCCGCGAAAGACAAGGGCGCTTCCCGTTTCTGCATGGGGGCGGCCTGGCGCAGCCCGTCCAAGAAAGACATGCCGTACGTGGTGGATATGGTGAAGCAGGTCAAGTCGCTGGGTCTCGAAACCTGCATGACTCTGGGCATGTTGAACGAGGATCAGGCCGGAGAACTCGCCGACGCCGGCCTGGATTACTACAACCACAACCTGGATACCTCCGAGAAGTACTACAACCACATCATCACCACCCGTACTTACCAGAACCGGTTGGACACGCTGGACAACGTGCGCAAGGCCGGCATGAAGGTATGCTGTGGCGGCATCATGGGGATGGGCGAAGACCTCACCGACCGTGCCGGCCTGCTGGTGCAGTTGGCCAACCTGCCCCAGCATCCCGAGAGCGTGCCGGTGAACATGCTGGTCAAGGTAGAGGGTACACCGCTTGATCAGGTAGACGATCTCGACCCGTTCGACTTCGTTCGCACCATCGCGGTGGCGCGCATCATGATGCCGGCGTCTCACGTGCGGCTGTCCGCCGGTCGTGAAAACATGAACGATCAGATGCAGGCTCTGTGCTTCCTGGCTGGTGCCAATTCCATCTTCTACGGCGAAAAGCTGCTGACCACCGCCAATCCGGAAGCGGACCACGATCGTCAGCTGTTCAAGCGCCTGGGTATCCGTCCGGAGCAGCGGGAGCAGAGCCACACTGAGGAAGAGCATGTGGAGGCCCTGGCGGAAGCGGTGGAATACGAACAAACCCGCCACATGTTCTACGACGCCACTCGCGAATCCGCCTGAGGTTTGGCTCTTGCGTGATTTTGCTGGTGAGCTGGAAGCGCGCAAACAGGCAGGGCTGCATCGAACCCGGCGGCTGGTGGATGGTCCTCAGCAGCCGGCGCTGACTACCGACGGCAAGCCGGTGCTGGCTTTCTGCAGCAACGATTACCTTGGCTTGGCCAGTCACCCGGACGTGGCCGCCGCGCTGACGGCGGCGGTACCCGGAGTTGGCGTGGGGGGCGCGGCGTCCCATCTGATCTGCGGCCATCACCAGGCCCACCACCGCCTGGAGCAGCGGCTTGCCGAGTTTACCGGTCGCAGCTCGGCACTCTTCTTTTCCACCGGTTACATGGCCAATCTCGGGGTAATCTCGGCCCTGGCCGGACGTGGCGATACCATCTTCTCCGACCGCTTGAACCATGCCTCCATCATTGACGGCTGCATTCTCAGCCGGGCCAAGGTTAAGCGTTACCCCCACAACGATGTTCAGGCGCTGGCGGATCAGCTGGCACAAACCCAGGGGCACAAGCTGGTGGTGACCGATGGGGTCTTCAGCATGGACGGCGATCTGGCGCCATTGAGGGAGTTGGCCGCACTGTGCCGCGACTTTGACGCGCTGCTGGTGGTGGATGATGCCCACGGCGTCGGCGTGCTCGGCGCCCACGGCGGGGGCACGCTGGAGCAGTTGGGCCTGTCCGAAGACGAGGTGCCCTTGTTGATCGGCACCCTGGGCAAGGCCGTGGGCACCAGTGGCGCCTTCGTGGCGGGACCTGAACTGTTGATCGAATACCTGGTTCAAAAAGCCCGCACCTACATCTATACCACCGCCATGCCACCGGCTCTGGCGGAGGCCACTTGTGCCGCGCTGGATATCATCGCCGCGGAGCCCCAGCGACGTGCCCACCTGCAACATCTGATCCGGCGTTTCCGTGAACGGGCGCAGGCGCTGGGCTATCGGTTAATGCCTTCGCAAACGCCAATCCAGCCCATCATGGTGGGTGACAACTGGCGTGCTCTGGAACTCAGTCGCCGACTTGAGGACATGGGCCTACTGGTCACCGCCATACGCCCGCCCACGGTGCCGGAAGGCGAGTCCCGACTGCGGGTGACCCTGAGTGCGGCCCACACCGATGCCGAGCTCGACCGGTTGCTGGCAGGCCTGGCCCACTGCGCCGATCTGGCCGGGGAGTGATGGCTTGAGCTCGACGACGCAATCCCTTCCAGTGGTGCTGATTGGTGGCTGGGGTGTTTCCGTAGACATGGTGGCGCCGCTGGTAAAGGATTGGCCCGCTCCGGTGCATTCGGTGAGTCTGGATGATGACTGGGTAGGCGCATGCCCAGACCTCAGGGCGCTGGCGGAACTGCTTACGGAACGATTTGCCGAGCCGGCGCTGTGGATCGGCTGGTCCCTGGGCGGGCAACTGGCCATGGCGGCGGCCGAAATAGCGCCGGCGCGGGTGAGGGGTGTGGTGACGCTGTGCAGCTTTCCAAAGTTTGTCGCTGCGGAGCAATGGCCCCAGGGTATGGCTCCCGCCCGGTTACAGCAGTTTGCGCAAGGGCTGCAGCGGGATGCCCAGCGCTGCCGCCAGCGCTTCCTGATGCTGCAGACGCTGGGAGATCCAGATGAGGGTGCCGCCAGGCGGGCGCTCAAACCCTGGCTGGCCAAGGGCGAGCAATTTTCACCGCAGGTGTTGGCGACAACTCTGGACTGGCTCGCCCGCACCGATCAACGAACGCTGTGGCAACGGCTGACGATGCCGGCGTTGCATGTATGGGGCGACCAGGACCAGGTGGTGAATGCCGCCATGGCCGACACCGCACTGCCGGTAAGTGCACGGGTCGAGCGGGTTGCCGGTCTGAGCCACTGGCCCCGCGGTGATGCGATGGCGCGCTGCCGTCAGCTGGTGAGTGCTTTCGTCAATGAGTGCGAGGGGGTGGCGTGATGGCCGAAGCATTGCCATCGGGGCGAGAAACACATCCGGATGCCCGCCTTCCTATCGCCCGCAAGGATTCCGTGGCAAGGGATTTTGGTGGCGCTTCCAGTTCCTATGACCAGGCAGCCCGGCTCCAGCGACATATGGGGCGGCGCCTGCTGGAACTGTGCCCACAGACCCCCGGAGCGGGACAGCTGCTGGACCTTGGCTGCGGTACCGGTCAGTTTGCCGAAGATCTGCAGGCCCATTTCAGCGACGCGGTCCTCACCGGGGTGGACTTGTCGGAATCAATGATCCACTACGCCCGCAGGCATCGGCCGATCAGCGCCAATTGGTTGGTCGCCGACGCTGAACAGCTGCCAGTGGCCGATCAGAGTGTCGATCTGGTCTTCAGCAACCTGATGATCCAGTGGTGTGCCGATCCCCGGCCGGCGTTGGGAGAATGTATGCGGGTGCTCAAGCCGGGCGGTTGGCTGGTGTGCTCCACCCTGGTGGATGGCACCTTGCGGGAACTGGCACAGGCCTGGCAGGCCGTGGACCCCGGCCGTGACCACGTCAATCGCTTCGAGCCCGCTGTCGACCTGGCACAGATGGTGGCTGAGGTGTGCCCGTCGCCCGTGCTCAAATTTGAAACGGTACAACTGGATTACGAGTCGCCCCTGCAGTTGCTCAGGGAGCTTAAGGATCTCGGGGCACAGTACAAGGGCGACGAGCGCCGCCGGACGATCACGGCGCCAGGTCGTATGCGTCGTCTGTGTAATGCCTACCCCAGCGAAAACGGCCAGGTGCTGGCAAGCTACGAGGCGGCCTACCTCCAGTGCCGTAAAGCCACAGACTGAATCGCGTCCGAACCTGCTAACAGAAGGGACATGAGATGGCAAAGAAATCCTATTTTGTAACCGGCACTG
>JBFHLR010000006.1:0-44421 GCA_041594735.1 Marinobacter sp. | reverse complement strand
TCCAACTCGAAATCAATCACCCGCTGGGCAATGGTACGGGTGTTGGCCACTTCCAGCGAAACCCGGGGTTGGGTTTCTGACTTCATATACTGGGCCATGATGCCGACGGCCAGATAATTGCCAATGGTGAGGGTCGCGCCGACCTTGAGTGCGCCCACTTCGGTGTGTTTGGCCAGCGCCTGTTCCAGTTCACTGGCCTGGGCCAGCAGGGACTCGACCTTGGGGCGATAGAGCCGGCCCAGCTCGTTTAGCTGCAGCCGTTTGCCTACCCGGTCAAACAGCTGGATATCAAACTGGCTTTCCAGTTCTTTGAGCGCACTGCTGGCCGCGGATTGGGACATGGACAGGGATTCCGCAGCCTTGGTGATGTTCTGAAAATGGGCGGCGGCCAGGAAGACCTCAAGCTGGCGGAAGCTGTATCGCATAATCGAAAAATCCGAATAAGGTTATGAAAATATCCCATTTCGTCGATAGGTTAACCCTGGGTTACTATGGATGCAATGACGATTTGATAACCATTTACGATTACGGGCGAGACGATGAGCAAGTTGATGAAAGAAACCGTTACCAGCGTCCATCACTGGAACGAGACTCTGTTTAGCTTCAAGACCAGCAGGGATCCCGGTTTTCGGTTCAAGAACGGCCACTTCGTCATGATTGGTCTGGAGACCGATGGCAAGCCGCTGATGCGTGCCTATAGCATCGCCAGTGCCAACTACGAGGAAGAACTGGAGTTCTTTTCCATCAAGGTGCCCGATGGTCCGCTGACTTCCCGCCTGCAAAAAATTCAGGTGGGCGATGAGATCCTGGTCAGCCGCAAGCCGACCGGAACCCTGGTGCTCGACAACCTGCTGCCGGGCAAGAACCTCTGGCTGATTTCCACCGGCACCGGGTTGGCGCCGTTTATGAGCATCATCAAAGACCCGGAAGTATACGACGCCTTTGACAAAGTTATCCTGACCCACGGTGTCCGCTACACCAGCGAGCTGGCCTATCAGCAGGAAATTACCGATCTGCCGGATAACGAATTCTTCGGTGAAATGGTGCAGGGCAAACTGCTGTACTACCCAACCGTGACCCGTGAAGACTTCCGCAACCAGGGCCGCCTTACCGATGCCATGGAAAACGGCAAGCTCACCGGCGACCTGGGCCTGCCGCAGCTCGACCCGGAAAACGACCGCTTCATGATCTGCGGCAGCCCCAGCATGCTCAAGGATACCTGTGCCATTCTTGACGCCAAGGGCTTCACCGAGGCGCGCCAGGGCAACGTCGGCCACTATGTGATCGAGCGGGCCTTCGTCGAGCAGTAACTCGCTGGCCTGTATCCACCTCCTACGAAAAGGAAACCCCGGAGTGATGAGCTCTGGGGTTTTCTTTTTTGTGCTCGAATCTCGGCGGCAAGTGGCTGGAGATTGAGGGCTTCATCATTGACCGGCCTTACCTTGAGCAGGTTCAGGCCCGGTTTGCCGGCCAGTGTCAGGGCTTCAGCGGCTATGGCATCGCCACCCGTTGCCTGAGCAAGCCCGACAATGATTGGATCGGGGGAGGGACACTGCGGCATGTCGGCGCTAGTATGATGTTTCCGATAATCAGGAAGGGGCCGATATGACCGTTGATGTAAGGGGAAAAACCGTCGTCATTACCGGGGCGTCAAGTGGCATTGGAGAGACAGCCGCCAAGCAGTTGGCCGCCGCCGGAGCCAGGGTCTGCCTGGTGGCCCGGCGCGAAGATGAGCTTGACCGGGTGCGGGAAGACATCGTCCGTGTGGGTGGCATGGCCTGGTCGTATTCGGCGGACCTGACCGATGAGGCCTCCCTGTCCGCGGTGTCTGACCGCATTCTGGATGAGCATGCCCGCATCGATGTACTGGTGAACAACGCGGCCCACTCCATCCGTCGCCCGGTCAGCGAAGCGCTGGATCGGCTGCACGATTACCAGCGCACCATCAACATCAACTACCTGGCCGCAGTCGGGTTGACGCTGAAATTGCTGCCGCGGATGTTGGAGCAGGGCGAGGGGCAGGTGGTTAATATCTCTACGCTCTCCAGCCAGGTACCGATTCCGCTGTTCTCGGCGTATCTGGCCAGCAAGGCGGCTTTGGAGTCCTTTTCCCGTTCGTTGCTGGCGGAGCTTTCGGATCAGGGCATAGCGGTGAGTCTGGTGTACTTCCCGATGGTGCGGACGCCCATGTCCAATCGCACCCGTCTCTATAAGCACATGCCCATGATGAATGTGGAGAAGGCGGCTGGGTGGATCGTGCGGGCCATTCAAACCCGGGATGCCCGGGTGGGGAGTCCGGTGGGAACCCTGGGCAGCTTGGCGTTAGCCGCCTTGCCGGGTCCGGTGACCCGGCTGACGCAGCCGCTGTTCCGCCAGATGGACAAGCGACTGGCCGCCAGGCTCAAGTGAAGGCAACCTGGGCCGGGTAATCCGCCCCAGGTTGCCTCCGGTAAACGACCGGTCTGGTAGGACAGGTTAGGACAACGCTTCCTGTCTGAGGGCGGGGGGCTGGCTGGCGGATACTTCGATCCACCACAGGTTCTTGTCCCAGTCGCCCAACACGATGCGCTGGGCGGGCTTGCCACTGACCTCAAGCTCATGAACGGCAGGCCGGTGGGTGTGGCCGTGAATCAGCCGTTGTACCCCGTGTGCCGCCATCACCTCGACCACCTCATCCTGGGTCACGTCCATGATGGTCTGCTCCTTGCCCTTGTTCTTGGCCATGCTGATTTCCCGCAACTGACGTGCGGTGGTCTGGCGGTCAGCCAAGGGGCGTTTGAGGAACATTTCCTGCCACTGAGGGTTGCGCATGGTGGTGCGGAACTTCTGGTACTCCACATCCGCCGTGCATAAGCTGTCGCCGTGCATCAGCAGGGTGGGCGTGCCATACAGATCCACCATCGCGGGGTCTTCCAGCAGAGTAGCGCCGATGCGTTCGCAGAACGCCTCGCCGATGAGGAAATCCCGGTTGCCATGCATCAGGAACAGCTGGGTGCCGCTGTCACTGGCCGCCTTCAGGGCTGCGGCGACTTCGTCCTGGAGCGGTGTGTGTTCGTCGTCGCCGATCCAGGCTTCAAAGAAGTCTCCCAGGATGTAGAGCCGGTCGATGCCTTGGGCTTTTTGTGCCAGGAAGCTTAAGAACGCCCGGGTGATGTCCGGGCGTCCTTCTTCCAGGTGCAGGTCGGAAATGAACAGCGTGGTCACGCTGCGCCTCCGTCCTCCAGGATTTCGGCCTTCTCGATCACCACATCGTCGGACGGAACGTCCTGGTGACCGGCGCGCATGGTGGTGCGAACTGCGCGAATGGCGTTGACGGTGTCCATGCCTTCGATGACCTTGCCGAATACGCAGTAGCCCCAGCCTTCAGCGGACTCTGCGGTGTGATCCAGAAAGCCGTTGTCCTGAACGTTGATGAAGAACTGGGCGGTGGCGGAGTGAGGGTCCATGGTCCGCGCCATCGCGATGGTGCCGGTCATGTTGCTGAGGCCGTTGTTGGCTTCGTTCTTGATGGGGTCGCGGGTCTTGCGCGGCTGCATGCCCGGCTCGAAACCGCCGCCCTGGATCATGAAGTTGCTGATCACGCGATGGAAGATCAGGCCGTCGTAGAAACCGTCGCGAACGTACTGCTCGAAGTTCTTGGCGGTTTCCGGTGCCTTGTCGTGGTCCAGTTCAATCTTGATCTCACCGTGATTGGTCGTCAGCAGAATCATTAGGGGGTCCTGTTGTAGTTAAGGGTTGTAGTTAAGCGTTGTGGTTAAGCGTTCTGTTAAAAAGTGGTCAAAAACACCTGTGGTCATTGACCAAATGTTGCCGGAAAGGGGCTATTGTACGTAAGTGACGAGGGCTATGCATGGGCAAAGCGTCGCGTGGGGTTAATCGACAGCATCGAATGCGTATAATGCCTTCTTTAACTCACTGTTCCACTTAATTGAGATCGTATGAGCGCCGATTCCAAGAAAGCCCACAATTTTATCGAAAGTCTGATTAAAGACGAAATCAGCAGTGGCAAGCACACCGGCAAGGTGGTCACCCGTTTCCCGCCGGAGCCTAACGGTTACCTGCACGTGGGGCACGCCAAGTCGATTTGTCTGAACTTTGGCATTGCGCAGTCCTTTGGCGGTGAGTGCAACCTTCGGTTTGACGACACCAACCCGGAGAAGGAATCCCAGGAATACATCGACGCGATCCGTGAGGATGTGCGCTGGCTGGGGTTTGAGTGGGCCGGTGAAATTCGCTACGCCTCCGACTATTTTGAGGCCATCTATGATTTTGCCGTTGACCTGATCGAGCAGGGCAAGGCCTACGTCTGTTCGCTGAGTGCCGATCAGATGGCGCAATACCGCGGCACGTTGAAGGAGCCGGGCAAGAACAGCCCGGATCGCGACCGTCCGGTGGAAGACAATCTGACTCTATTCCGCGAGATGCGCGAGGGCAAGTTTGCCGATGGTGAACTGGTGTTGCGGGCCAAGATCGACATGGCGTCCCCCAACATCAATCTGCGGGATCCGATTCTGTATCGCATTCGCCGCGCCGAACACCATCAGACCGGCAACAAGTGGTGCATCTACCCGATGTACGATTTCACCCATCCGATCTCCGATGCCATGGAAGGAATTACCCACTCTTTGTGCACCCTGGAGTTCGAAGACCATCGCCCGCTGTACGATTGGGTGCTGGACAATATCACGCCGCCGGCGCGGCCCTACCAGACCGAGTTTGCTCGACTCAACCTGAACTACACCATCACCAGTAAGCGCAAGCTCAAGCGTCTGGTGGATGAGGGCTTTGTCGATGGCTGGAACGATCCGCGCATGCCCACCATTTCCGGTATGCGCCGCCGTGGCTACACCCCGGAGTCGATCCGTAATTTCTGTGACATGATCGGCGTCAACCGGGCCGGTGGCACCGTCGACATGGGCATGCTGGAATTTGCCATCCGCGAAGACCTGAACGCACGGGCGCCCAGAGCCATGTGCGTGATGCGCCCCCTCAAGGTGACCCTGACCAACTACCCGGAAGGCCAAACGGAAACCCTGACGCTGCCGGTGCATCCGCAAGATGACGCCATGGGCACCCGGGATGTGCCCTGGACCCGCACCCTGTACATTGACCGGGAAGATTTTGCCGAGGAGCCGCCGCGCAAGTGGAAGCGACTGGCGCCGGATCAGGCGGTACGCCTGCGCGGTGGCTATGTCATGACCTGCCGTGAAGTGGTGCGGGATGACGCCGGTAACATTGTCGAGCTGAAGTGCGAATACGATGCCGGGACCTTGGGTGTGAATCCTCAGGGCTACAAGCCCAACGGGGTTATCCACTGGGTGTCGGCCACGGACAGCGTGGAAGCGGATATCAACCTCTACGATCGTCTGTTTAACCACGAATCGCCCGACAGCGACAAGGAAGGGGATTTCATCGATCACCTGAATCCGGATTCCCTGACCACGATCACCGGCGCCCGGGTCGAGAAAAGCCTGGCCACGGCGCGAAGCGACCTGCCGTACCAGTTTGAGCGGGAGGGGTATTTCTTCCTGGATCAGCCGGCACCGGAGTCCGGTCGTCTGATCTTCAATCGTACCGTCACGCTCAGGGATTCCTGGGCCAAAGCCAAATCCTGATAGCTCCAAAGGCCAGTATCGTGATTCGAATTTACAACACGCTGTCCCAGCAAAAGGAAGAGTTCCAGCCCATCGAGCCTGGCAAGGTTCGGATGTACGTTTGCGGGATGACGGTGTACGACTATTGCCACCTGGGCCATGCCCGGGTGCTGGTGGCCTTTGATGTCATCACCCGTTACCTTCGGCATCGCGGCTTTGATGTGCACTACGTGCGCAACATCACCGACATCGACGACAAAATCCTGCGGCGCGCGGACGAGAACGGCGAGCTATTCTCCGATCTGACCGCCCGGATGATTCAGGCCATGCACGAGGACGAGGCGCGCCTGGCGGTGCTCTCCCCGACGGAAGAGCCGCGGGCGACGGCGCATATTGACGACATCCTGGCAATGATTATTACCCTGATCGACAAGGGGCATGCCTACGCCGCCGATAACGGCGATGTCTATTTTGCCGTGGATTCCTTCGACGGCTACGGCAAGCTCAGCAAAAAGAAGCTGGATGACTTGCTGGCCGGTGCCCGCGTGGATGTCGCCGAGGCCAAGCGCAGCCCTGCGGACTTTGCGTTGTGGAAGGCGGCCAAAGCCGGGGAAGTGAGCTGGCCGTCGCCGTGGGGCGACGGTCGTCCCGGCTGGCACATCGAATGTTCCGCCATGTCTACTTGCTGCCTGGGGAACACCTTCGACATTCATGGCGGCGGGCCGGACCTGATGTTCCCGCATCATGAGAACGAAATTGCCCAGTCCGAGGCCGCCACCGGTCAGGAATTTGCGCGGACCTGGATGCATGCCGGGGCCATCCGCGTGAACAAGGAAAAGATGTCCAAGTCCCTGGGTAACTTCTTCACCATCCGTGAGATCCTGGAAAAGTACCCGGCGGAGGTGGTGCGCTATTTCCTGGTGTCCAGCCATTACCGCAGTCAGGTGGACTACTCCGAGGATAATCTGGCGGAAGCCGGTCGCACCTTGACCAAGCTTTACCACGCCTTGCGAGGACTGGTGCCCTCCAAGGACGTGGCGGACAGCGACCACGACCGCCGGTTTGGCGAAGCGATGGACGACGACTTCAATACCGCCGGCGCGGTGGCGGTACTGCATGCCGTGGCGGCGGAGATCAACCAGCATCGTCGCGACGGTGACGACCAGGCGGCCCGCGACAGCGCGGCGGTGCTGGTGCGGCTGGGTAAGGTGTTGGGCCTGCTGCAACAGGACCCGGAGGCGTTCTTCCACGCCGACACCGGCGGCGAGTTGAAGGCCGATGACATCGAGGCGCTGATCCTGGCGCGGGCCGAGGCGCGGAAGAACCGGGATTTCGCCGAAGCGGATCGGATTCGCGACGATCTGCTGGAAAAGGGCGTTATTCTTGACGACGCTCGCGAAGGCACCACCTGGCGTCGGGCCTGAGGAAAGCCCAACCGTGCGGGCATGAATTTGTACGGGATTTAACGTACACTACCGCGCTCAAAATACAGGTAGCCCCACGTCCGGTACTCCGGTCTGGAGGGCAGGGTGGCCGGAACCCGGGTTTCGGCGACCAGGGAATACAGCAAACCACTGAGGCAAACAACGATGACTGAACGCGTGCAAGTCGGCGGCCTGCAGGTCGCAAAGAACCTGTTCGATTTCGTGAACAATGAAGCGATTCCGGGCACCGGCGTCGATGCCGACAAATTCTGGGCGGAATTTGACACCATCGTCAACGAGCTGGCTCCCCGCAACAGAGAGCTGCTCGCCAAGCGTGACGCAATCCAGGAGAAAATGGACGCCTGGAACCGGGACCACAAGGGTCAGTCCATCAACATGGACGAGTACAAGGCGTTCCTGAAGGAAATCGGCTACCTGGTCGACGAGCCGGCGGACTTCAAGATTGATACCGCCAATGTCGATCCCGAAATCGCCACCATGGCCGGCCCGCAGCTGGTGGTACCGGTGATGAATGCGCGCTTTGCCCTGAACGCCGCCAACGCCCGCTGGGGTAGTCTGTACGATGCCCTGTATGGCACCGACGCCATCTCCGAGGAAAACGGCGCCGACAAGGGGCGTGGCTACAACCCGGTGCGCGGCGCCAAAGTCATCGAGTGGGCCCGCAACCTGCTGGACAGCTCCGCTCCGCTGGCAACCGGCAGCCACAAGGATGCCGCCAAGTACTACGTTGATGGCGGCAAGCTGGCGGTCAAACTGCAGAACGGCGAAGTGACTGGGCTGAAAGACGAGTCTGGTTTTGTGGGTTACGTCGGCGCTGCTGCAGAGCCTACCGGCGTGCTGCTGGTCAAGAACGGCATGCGTTTCGAGATCCAGATCGACGCCAGCCACCCGATCGGTAAAGACGACGGTGCCAACGTGAAGGACGTCCTGATGGAGTCCGCGCTGACCACCATCATGGACTGCGAAGACTCGGTTGCGGCGGTTGACGCTGACGACAAGATCGTTGCTTACAAGAACTGGCTGGGGCTGATGAAGGGCGACCTCGAGGAAACCTTCGAGAAGGGTGGCCAGCAGCTGACCCGTAAGATGAACGCCGACCGGGTCTACACCGCGGCAGACGGCGGCGAGCTGACCCTGAAGGGCCGCAGCATGCTGTTCGTTCGTAACGTCGGCCACCTGATGACCAACCCGGCCATCCTGCTGAACGATGGCAGCGAAGTGCCTGAAGGTCTTATGGACGGCCTGATCACCTCCCTGATTGCCATCCACGACCTCAAGGGTCTGGGTCAGTTCCAGAACAGCACCAAGGGCTCTGTCTACATCGTCAAGCCCAAGCAGCATGGCCCGGAAGAGGTGGCTTTCACCAACGAGTTCTTCGGTCGCGTAGAAGACGCCCTTGGCCTGCCGCGCTTCACTCTGAAAGTGGGCATCATGGACGAAGAGCGCCGGACCACCGTAAACCTGAAGGCGTGTATCCACGCTGCCAAGGATCGCACGGTATTCATCAACACCGGCTTCCTGGATCGGACCGGTGACGAGATCCACACCTCCATGGAGCTGGGGCCGTTCATCCGCAAGGGTGAGATGAAGCAGGCCACCTGGATCGGCGCTTACGAGAACTGGAACGTGGACATCGGTCTGGAAACCGGCCTCTCCGGTGTTGCCCAGATCGGTAAAGGAATGTGGGCAATGCCGGACCTGATGGCGGGCATGCTGGAGCAGAAAATCGGTCATCCGAAATCTGGCGCCAACACCGCCTGGGTTCCGTCCCCGACCGCAGCAGCCCTGCACGCGTCTCACTACCACCGGGTGAATGTATTTGATGTGCAGAAAGAACTGGTCAACCGTCAGCGTGCCGCTCTGGAAGACATCCTGACCGTACCGGTTATGGCGGATCCGTCTTCCCTGAGCGCCGAGGATATCCAGCAGGAGCTGGACAACAACGCCCAGGGCATCCTTGGTTACGTTGTGCGCTGGATTGACCAGGGTGTTGGTTGCTCCAAGGTGCCAGACATCAACAACGTTGGCCTGATGGAAGACCGTGCAACCCTGCGGATCTCCTCTCAGCTGTTGGCCAACTGGCTGCGCCACGGCATCTGCAGCGAGGCCCAGATCGAAGAAACCATGAAGCGCATGGCGGCGGTGGTTGACCAGCAGAACGCTGGTGACCCGGCTTACCGCAACATGGCTCCGAACTTCGACGACAGCGTGGCGTTCGAAGCTGCCATGGCCCTGGTTCTGAAAGGTTGTGAGCAGCCGAACGGCTACACCGAGCCGCTTCTGCATGCTTACCGTCTGAAGGCGAAAGCCAAGTTCGGTCAGTAAGTCGAACTGCAATAAAAAACCCCGCCTGAGTGCGGGGTTTTTTATTGCCTGCTTTGGCCCGGACCAGCCCCAGACTGGGGGGCTGTCGGGCCAGTGAGGCGGTCAGTCCTTGTGCAGTTCGTTCGCGGCGAACAGGGTGTTCTGGAGCAGGGTGGCGATGGTCATGGGGCCTACGCCGCCGGGGACCGGTGTGATGTAGGCGGCGCGTTCTGCGGCGACGTCAAAGTCCACGTCGCCCTTGAGCTTGCCGTCCGCCATGCGGTTGATGCCCACATCAATCACCGTGGCGCCGGGTTTGATCCACTCGCCTTTTACCAGACCGGGCTTGCCCGCCGCGGCGATGACAATGTCGGCTTCGCCCACAAACTTGGCGAGATCATCGGTGAAGCGGTGGGTGACGGTGGTGGTGGCACCCTTGAGCAGCAGCTCCATGGCCATCGGGCGACCAACGATGTTGGATGCGCCGACGATGACGGCGTGCTGGCCCTTATAGGGCGTGCCAACGCTGTCCAGCAAAGTGATGATGCCGGCCGGGGTGCAGGGGCGTAATTCGGGTCGACGCTGGACCAGGCGACCTATGTTGTGGGGGTGAAAGCCGTCCACGTCTTTGTCCGGGCGAATCTTTACCAGAATCGGGTCGGCGTCGAGGTGTGCCGGCAGGGGGAGCTGGACCAGAATGCCGTCGACCGCGGGGTTGTCGTTCAGCTCGTCGATCAGTGCTTCCAGGGATTCCTGGGAGGTGTCTTCCGGCAGGTCGTAGGACAGCGAGACAATGCCGGCCTCGTCACAGGCCTTGCGTTTGTTGCCAACGTAAACCTGGGAGGCAGGGTCGTTGCCGACCAGTACCACGGCCAGGCCGGGGGCGCGCAGGCCTTGCTGTAATCGGGCTTGCACGCCGGCGGCAACTTCCTGGCGTACCCGGGCGGAGATTTCTTTTCCGTTGATCAGTGTCGCGGTCATTTCGATGTCTATTTGATCCAGCGTTTAAAAACGCCGCATTGTCTCATGCTTCGGCGCCGACTCCAATGCAATGATGCTGAATCCGACGTTCTTCAGAATTATCGCGAGACGGAGGCGAAGGCGCTGCGGTGGTGATAGAATGGCAGAGCGGATGCCCCAGCAGCGATGTTTTGGTACTGAAAATCCAAATCGTTGTTGACGGGGGCGAAATCCACGGGTAATATGCGCGCCAACTTTGCTGAGGCACTTGTTGTTCAGACATCGGGGTATAGCGCAGTCTGGTAGCGCGCCTGCTTTGGGAGCAGGATGTCGGGAGTTCGAATCTCTCTACCCCGACCATTTCCAATCTGGATATTCAAGTGGGCGAAAGGTTAAGCGCCCGTAGCTCAGTTGGATAGAGCAACGGCCTTCTAAGCCGTGGGTCGCAGGTTCGAATCCTGCCGGGCGTGCCATTACAGCTCCTCGGTTGGGTCGCCAGGCGAACCATCGCGTCGCAGTAAAGTTGTTTCAGCAGTACGTCAGAATGTGGTGGACGTAGCTCAGTTGGTAGAGCTCAGGATTGTGACTCCTGCGGTCGAGGGTTCGAACCCCTTCGTCCACCCCACTTTTCTTTCCGAGTTGATTCTTTGGTTGATTTCCGCAAAGGCAGAATTTTAAGATAACCCTGTACAGGGCTCTTGATCTGCGCCCGCTGTGCGAAAGTGGCGGAACTGGTAGACGCGCTGGATTTAGGTTCCAGTGGGGCAACCCGTGAGAGTTCGAGTCTCTCCTTTCGCACCACCTTTCTTCCCGTTTCTCATCGCTCCCTTTCATTCTGAAGTTCGACTGGTTTTTGTCTGTGCTGGCCTAGAAGGGTAGCTTGGCCGTAACCAGATAGGTACGCCCGCTCTCGACACTGGGCATGGTGTTGAGGTTGGATGTGGTAAATCCGGGGGAAGCGGGTAACCAGATGTCATCGTCAAGCAGATTGTGAACGTAAAGGCCAAGTTTTAGCTGGCCCAACTGTCTCAGCACCAGGGTGCCGTTCAGGCTGATGTTGTGGTCATTGTCGGCCGCCGGATTCAGCTCCAGCCGCGTGGGGGAGACAAGAACGTTGTCCGGGTAGCGGTCCTGATAGATGTCGAACACGGCCAGCGACCAGGTGTCGCCCTGGTATCCGATGCCGGCCTTGAGGGTGTAGTCTGGTTGCAGGGTCACGTCGTCGATATCGTTGCCATCCTCATTACGTTGCCAGGTGGCTGAGCCGGTCAAAAACCAGCCAGGGTGGGGGATGTACTTGGCCTCCAGCTCCACGCCTTCGGTCTCAAGCTCGCCGTCATTGAAGAAACTGAACACCCCCGGAGCTTGTACACCGCGAACGATCAGATCTTCCTGCCGTGTGTGGAATAAAGTCAGTGCGGCCTGGACGTTGCTCTGGTTATAGAAGACCTGCATATCCCAGGTTCTCACCAGTTCCCTTTTCAGGTCGGGATTTCCCAGCAGGCTAATGCCGGGAGTGACGATGGTAACCTCTGTTTCCACGGCGTAGGGCGCACGGAAGGCTTCGGCATACATCAGCTTGGCGCCGATGGTGTCCGTGAAGTTATGGATGAGCCCAAGCCTGGGGACGGTTTTATCGGCAATGCCCTCCACCTTGTTGAACTGCAAACCGCCTATCAGTCGTGTGTTATCCAGTTGATACTCTGCCTGGATGTAGGCGGCGTAAAGGTGGCTGCGCCAATTGGGCAGAAAGGGGTAGGGCTCTTCGACCCTGGCCAGGAATGAATCAAAGGTAATGCCGGTAACCAACTGAAAATCTGGGCTGAACCGTCCCTGCAACTGCAGTTCAGCGCGGCTGTCATCGGTTTTGTAATTGATGGGACCAAGGGCGCTCGCTATGGGATCGAGCAGATCGGTGCGCACGCTGACGTGGGACAGATCGATCTTGCCCTGCCACTGGTCAAGCAGTTGGTGCTCATAGTCTGCGTGGACGAACAGGCGCTCGTTGTCCTCACGACCGTGGGCCAACTCCAGTGGGCTACCGCGAATGTTGTCGACCCTGGCCCGTCCCCAATGAATTGTGGCATGAAGGCCGTTGTTTCGGGCGCTGACCAGGCCGCCAGGCGAGCGCTCTTCAAGCCGATCGCGGAAGCCGTCACCGAGATCGTTGGGGGTTAACCGTTCGCCCTCGGTGCTAAAAAAGCGCAAAGCCGTTGCCAGCTCCGCGCCGGATTCGCCAATCTCGCTGCCGTAGGTGACTCTGGCCGCCTTCGTATTGTTGTCGCCCCGGCCAATCGTGACGCCGTTGTCGAGTTCATCGGCCCGCTTGGTGATGATGTTGATAACGCCGCTGAATGCATTGGTGCCATACAGTACGGACCCCGGCCCTCGGATGACTTCAATCTGTTTGATGATCTCCAGTGGCATGGTGGTGAAGACCGATTGGGTCCAGAGGCCGCCGGTATAGCTTTCCCGATTCAGCGGAATGCCATCCAGCAGCACAAGCATGTGGTTGTTGCTGAGTCGCGGCGCGTCGGCCCTAGCGGTGATCCGGTACTTGTGGGCAGTGGCGGCGTTAAAGGGATTGATGCCAGGAATTCGGGCCAGAACTTCGCCTAGGTCCCGGCCGCCAAACCATTCGATTTCCTCGTCGCTGTAAACGGTAATGATGCCCGGCGAACCGGTGACGGTGCTGGGCAGCTTGGACGCAGTGCTGACGCTGATGGCAAGCAGTTGATCCAGAGGCAGGTCTGCCAGTTCGGATAAGGGTTGTCCCTGGCTTTGGGCACTGTTGCCAGATGAGTGGTTAATTTGCCGGGAAAACGGCGGGCAAACGCATTTTTAGGCTGATGATCTGACACAAGGCCAAGGTACTGCCTATACTAAGGGGGCACTGAGTCCAGGCAATAAGCGCGCTATGAATCGAGATTCGGCTTCCCGTGGCGGTAAGGCTGGCCATCCAGTTATCCAGCGTGACCGGCGAGCAGTGGTCAAGGATGGGCCGTGTTCACCCCGGTGGTATCTGGGTTTGTTGATTGCCAGCCTAATACTTGGAGTGGTGCCTGCGCTGTCGGCTCAGGACCGCGCATCCGAGGCTCAGGTGCGGGCCTTTATCCTGTTACGCCTGGCCGGGCAGATCTATTGGTCTCCGGATTCGGATCTCAATGAACGAGCTACTCCTTATCGCCTCTGTATCTATCAGGATCGTGGATTTTACCGGCAAATGCGCGATTTTCTGGGGGGGCGGGAGGTCACCGGCAAGCCCGTAGAGCTGATCCAGGCCGATCGATTCGATGACTTGCAGCGCTGTCACGTCGCCTATCTGGGCGAGGTTTCCCAAGGCGACATCGAGCGCATTTTGCGGGCTGGTTTGCAGCAGCGCACGGTGTTCGTCGGTAGCAGTCGGTACAGTGCGTCTGCGGGGTTGCACATCCGGCTGTACCTGGGAGAGTCGGACACTTTTGACATCGAGATCAATCAATCCGCGTTCGCCGCCGGAGGCAATGAGCCCTCAGCGGCCTTTGTTAAACTGGCTGGCAAGGTCTACGGGGTGGTTGAGGATTTGAATGGGGGGCGTCGCTGATGGCCTATCTCGTCTCCATTCGCTCCAAGTTGGTGCTACTGATCGCCGGCGTCTCGATGGTGACCATATTGGTCGGATTTTTTGTGGTGACCCTCAGTTTCTCCAACACCATCGAAGATTCCCTGGAAAACGACTCGGTATCCCAGGCTCGCCGTCTGGCAGTGGACAGTGTCGCTTACATGTCATTGGGTATGGCTGGTCAGGCTCGGGAGGATCTGCTGGGTAAGACGGTGTTAAGTGCGCCCCACAGTGTTGCGTTGTTCAATGATGGTGGTGGGATCTTTGCGCGAATTGAACGAGGGGCTGGAGAAATAACCGAGGCCGGATTCCTGCCGGAGTCTGCTGTTATCTGGGATAAAGACTGGCTTCATGTGTACCAGCCTGTCATGGATTCCCTCGACGAGCAGCTGGGCACCCTTTACCTGAAGGTATCCAAGTCCGAGCTGGCCGAGAAGCTGGAGGCTTTTGTGCTGACATTGGCGGTGCTGCTGCTGGCAATGGTGGCGCTGGCTTACATCCTGGCCCAGGCGATGCAGCGTTATATCTCGGCGCCCATTCTGCGTCTGGCCAACTTTACCCGTCGAGTAACCTCCAGCCATGACTACGATCTCCGTGTCCCCGTTGAATCCCGGGATGAGATCGGGCTGCTGTCCGGCACGTTCAATGAAATGCTGGAGACCATCTCCGAACAGCAGCAGATTCGCGATGCAGCGGAGAAGGCCTTAAGAGACAAAGAAGTGCGGCTGGAACGAGCGGTCGCCGAGCTGCAATACCTGGCCAACTACGATTCTCTGACCGGCCTGCCCAACAGGGCCCTGTGCATGGACAGGATTGCCTATGCCATCAAGCATGCCAACCGTACCAATACCTGTATCGGGTTGCTGTACCTGGATCTTGATCATTTCAAGGACGTAAACGACTCCCTGGGGCATGCCGTTGGCGACGAGCTGCTGAAAGCCACGGCGAGGCGACTGTCGGAAATGTTGCGGGAAGAGGACACGCTGGCCCGACTGGGCGGTGACGAATTTGTGATTATCATGACCGACATCGACAGTGCTGAAAACGTCATACCGGCGGTCAGCAAGATTCTCGATCACTTTGATCGGCAGTTCCAGGTTTCCGGCTATTCGGTGCAATCGACGGTGAGTGTGGGGGTGTGCGTCTATCCGGATGACGGGCAAAGTGTCGAGGCCCTGATGAAAGCGGCAGATACCGCCATGTACAAGGCCAAGGAGGTGGGGCGGAACACCTATGCCTTCTATGAGTCGAAAATGAACAAGCTGGCGGTTTGGCGTCAGCAGCTGGGCAGTGAGCTGCAGCAAGCCATTGCCAGGGAGCAGTTGTTTTTGGTGTTTCAGCCGAAGATCGGGCTGGCCGATGGGCGGGTCCATGGCGCGGAGGCGTTGTTGCGCTGGCGACATCCCGAGTTGGGAGGGATCACCCCGGCCGACTTCATACCGGTTGCAGAGCACACCGGTCAGATTCGCCGCATCGGGCGGTGGGTGATGGAGCAGGCCTGTGCAGCACTAAAACGCTGGCGTGACTTGGGGTTCGGCGATCTGACGGTGGCGGTAAACCTGTCCGCGGCCCAGTTCCGACAGGCGGATCTGGTGGAAACCCTGGCGGAATTGCTGAAAGAGTACGATATCCCACCCCAGTCTCTGGAGCTGGAAATCACCGAAAGCATGCTGGTGAGGGATGTTGAGCAGGCCATTCACATGTTGCGCCGAATCAAGCTGTTGGGGCTGAGGGTCTCTATCGACGATTTTGGCACCGGCTACTCCTCTTTGAGCTATCTGCGCAAGTTTCCACTGGATTCCCTCAAGATCGATCGCTCTTTCGTGGACGAGGTTGGTTCCAACGTCGACGACACCGCGATTACCCTGGCCATCATCTCCATGGCCAAGAGTCTGCGCCTCAAGGTCATTGCCGAAGGGGTTGAAACCCCCGCCCAGTGGTCATTCCTGTCGGAGCATCGGTGCGACGAAATTCAGGGCTTCCTGGTGAGCCAGGGTCTGAGGGACGACGACTTTGTTGCCTTTATGAGGGATTTTTCCCTCGATCAGATCATCGCAGAAGCCAGCCAGCGATAAGGGCGCCGGTTAAATCGGGATTCGCCTTTTCAGATCATTCTCTCCGTCCGTAAAACCGTGGTAGACTACCGCTTTTAATTTTCGCGCTCTTCCGGGGTCGTGCCGATGTTCTGGCTTATGCTCTGCAGGGCGTGGCAAATCACCCATTCACTACTGACCGGTAATTCGAGGAACTTCCATGCAAGTGTCTGTTGAAACGACATCCAACATCGAACGTCGTATGACAATCGGTGTGCCCGCCCAGGAAATTGACGCGGCGGTTCAGAAACGCCTTCAGGAGACTGCGCGTACCGTTCGCCTGAACGGCTTCCGCCCGGGCAAAGTACCTCTGAGCGTTGTCAAACGTCGTTTCGGGGATAGCATCCGCCAGGAAATCGTTGGCGAAGTCATGCGTGACAACTACATGAAAGCCCTGGAAGATCAGGATATTGTTCCGGCAGGCTGGCCGAAGTTCGAGCCCAAGAGCCTGGAAGAGGGCAAGGACCTTGAGTTTGTGGCGATCTTCGAAGTGCTTCCCGAGATTGAGCTGGGCGACCTGAGCAAGATCAGTGTTGAGAAGCCGAATACAGAAATTACCGACAAAGATGTCGACACCATGATCGACAACCTGCGTCGTCAGCAGGCTACCACGAAGTCCGTTAAGCGTAAGTCCAAGAACAAGGACATCGTGACCATCGATTTCAAGGGTTCGATCGACGGTGAAGAGTTTGAGGGCGGTGCCGCGGAAGGTCATCGGCTGACCTTGGGCTCCGGACAGATGATCCCGGGCTTCGAAAAAGGCATCGTGGGTGGCAAGGCTGGCGAGGAGCTGGAAATCGACGTCACTTTCCCCGAGGACTACCAGAACGAAGAGCTGGCCGGTAAGCCCGCCAAGTTCGAAATCAAAATTCATGAAGTTCAGGAACCCCAGCTGCCAGAGCTGGATGAGGAGTTCTTCAAGAAGTTCGGCATCGACGCCGCCGATGAAGAGTCTTTCCGTGCCGAAGTTCGCAAGAACATGGAGCGGGAACTGAAGCAGGCGGTTACCAACAAGGTGAAAAACGACGTTATCGATGGCCTGTTGGAAACCACTGAGCTGGAAATTCCTCAAGCGCTGATTGACCAGGAAATCGATCGTCTGCGTCAGGATGCGGTTCAGCGCTTTGGTGGTCAGGTGGATTTCAAGCAGCTGCCGAAAGAACTTTTTGAAGAGCAGGCTGTCCGTCGTGTTAAGACCGGCTTGCTGTTCCAGGAAGTCGTCAAGAAGAATGACCTGAAGGCCGATGAGGCCAAGGTAGAAGAGAAGATCCAGGAGATCGCTTCCACCTACGAGCAGCCGGAAGAGGTTGTCGCTCACTTCACCAACAGCCCCGAGCAAAAGTCCCAGATCGAATCTGTGGTGCTGGAAGAGGCCGTGGTTGATGTAGTGCTTGAGCAGGCCAAGGTGAAAGAGAAGAAAATGAAGTATGAAGACGCGGTGAAGGCCGGCCAGCCTCAGCGTTAAGTTGCCCGACCGCGAGGCGGTCCGAGAGCAATGCAAAGAAAACAGCCGGCACGTCCGGCTGTTTTCATCTTGGGCTCAGGGTGGCAAAGTAGGGCTCTGGTAAGATAAAAAAGCAACATGAACAACCAATAACAGTCCCAACCTTAGTGGCCGGATGGTCACTTTACGTCCAGAAGGAGTTCAGGCGCATCATGATGCAAAAACCGATTGATGGACCCGCGATGGTTACCAACTCTGGCCTGGTGCCAATCGTTATTGAGCAGACGGCTCGTGGCGAGCGTTCCTTTGATATTTACTCCCGGCTGCTCAAAGAGCGGGTGATCTTCATGGTCGGTCAGGTGGAAGACCACATGGCGAACCTGATCGTGGCCCAGATGCTGTTTCTGGAGTCGGAGAACCCGGACAAGGATATTCATCTGTACATCAACAGCCCGGGCGGTTCGGTAACGGCAGGCATGTCCATTTATGACACCATGCAGTTCATCAAGCCGGACGTGGCCACCCTGTGTGTGGGACAGGCCGCCAGTATGGGGGCGTTTCTCCTCGCTGGTGGTACTGAGGGCAAGCGTGCCTGTCTGCCAAACTCCCGCGTCATGATTCACCAGCCGCTGGGGGGCTACCAGGGGCAGGCGACTGACATCGAGATCCATACCAGGGAAATTCTTAAGATCCGTCATACCCTTAACACCATCCTCTCCCGGCACACCGGGCAGGATCTGGAGACCATCGAAAGAGATACGGAACGTGACTATTTTATGGACCCGGTGCAGGCAAAGGAGTATGGCCTGATCGATTCTATACTTGATAAGCGCGCACCGAATAAATAATACTGGGGCTAATCGCTTCAAATGACGCCGGCGTAAGGTGGTAAACCGTTTAAGGTGGTAAACCATTTAAGTACGCCGGCAAATCCAGAACAGAGGTAAGTCAATGGCAGATGATAGAAACGGCAGAGGCGACGATAACGGCAAGTTGCTGTACTGCTCGTTTTGTGGAAAGAGCCAGCATGAAGTCCGTAAGCTCATTGCAGGGCCCTCGGTGTTCATCTGCGACGAGTGCGTCGACCTGTGCAACGACATTATCCGGGAAGAAATTCAGGAAAGTGCGCAGGAAGAAGCCAGTGATCGTCTTCCTACGCCCAATGAGATTCGCCACACCCTGGACGAATATGTGATCGGGCAGGACAGGGCCAAGATCGTACTCTCGGTCGCAGTCTATAACCATTACAAGCGCTTGCGGTATGGTGAGGGCAAGGCGGACGTGGAACTCGGCAAGAGCAACATTCTGCTGATCGGTCCCACCGGTAGTGGCAAGACGCTGTTGGCGGAAACCCTGGCCCGTATGCTGAACGTTCCGTTCACCATCGCCGATGCCACCACGCTGACTGAAGCGGGCTATGTTGGCGAAGACGTCGAGAACATTATTCAGAAGCTGTTGCAGAAATGTGACTACGATGTCGACAAGGCCCAGCGTGGCATCGTCTACATCGATGAAATCGACAAGATTTCCCGTAAGTCCGATAACCCCTCAATCACTCGGGATGTGTCCGGCGAGGGCGTTCAGCAGGCACTGTTGAAGCTGATTGAAGGCACCGTGGCGTCGGTACCTCCGCAGGGTGGCCGTAAGCACCCTCAGCAGGAATTCCTCCAGGTGGATACCGGCAACATCCTGTTTATCTGTGGCGGCGCTTTTGCCGGTCTGGACAAGGTGATTCGGGATCGTTCGGAGCGGAGCAGCATTGGTTTCTCTGCGTCGGTGGTGAGCCAGGATGACAGCAAGAGCACCGGCGACATCATCAAGGATGTGGAAACCGAAGATCTCGTCAAGTACGGCCTGATTCCAGAGTTTGTGGGGCGTTTGCCGGTTGTGGCAACGCTGACCGAGCTGGATGAAGACGCGTTGGTTCAGATTCTGACCGAGCCCAAGAATGCTCTTACCAAACAGTATCAGAAGCTGTTTGACATGGAGGGGGTCGAGCTGGATTTTCGTGATGACGCACTTCGGGCGGTAGCCCGCAAGGCAATGGAGCGGAAGACCGGCGCCCGTGGTCTGCGTTCGATCATGGAAGCGACGTTGCTCGATACCATGTATCAGATTCCATCGGAAACCGATGTTTCTAAAGTGGTTATCGACGAGAGCGTCATTGACGGAGATTCTGAGCCGTTCAAGATTTACGCCAGCAGTGACCATGCCAAGGCGGCATCGGACGACTGACGGGGTCAATCATTAAGAAAGGGCGGCAACGCCCTTTTTTTTCGCCTGTCGTTTGGTGGTGTTAGCGTATTCCATTCCTCAGCAATACGTCTCTTCGTTAGTGGTTGTGGGCATCAAGGCGCTTCTGATTCATTACGCATCGCTTCAGGACGCGCCCAGCGGGGTTTTCGGGGGCATCCCTACTTGGCGTTGCGACGGTTTGTGAGGCCTCCGTCAGGATTGCAACCTCTCGCCCTCTTTGGGTATGGCTGCGAAGACCAGGGGAGATCCAGAGTTAATTAGGGGCTCCTTAATTCCGTAAAAATATTGCAATTTCGCGAAGCGCCCCAATGATCGGTGTTAAGCTGAGTGAAACAAAGTCAGAGGATTCCTTATGACCCTGATTCCTGAAGAATCTGTGCAAGAGTACCCCATGCTTCCATTGCGGGATGTGGTGGTGTTTCCGCACATGGTGGTTCCGCTGTTCGTGGGGCGAGACAAATCAATACAGGCTCTCGAAGCCGCGATGGAGGGAACCAAGGAGATCCTTCTGGTGGCCCAGCGTGATGCGGGAACGGATGATCCCGGGGCTGAAGATGTGTTTGAGATGGGGACCCTGGCGACTGTACTGCAGCTGCTGCGGCTTCCTGATGGCACGGTAAAAGTGCTGGTTGAGGGGAATACCCGTGCCCGGATCGAAAGCATTGAAGAAGCGGAATACCTTACCGGCCGCGCCTGGCTGATGGATGAGGACTCCTTGCCCGATCGTGAAGGGGATGTGTTGGTCAAGACGTTGATGGAAGAGTTTGAGAAGTACGTCAAGCTTTCCAAAAAGGTACCGGCTGAGGTCTCAAGCGCGCTTACGGGCATCAACGAGTTGGAGCGGCTGGCGGACACTATGGCGGCTCACCTGGAGCTGCGTATTCCCGAGAAGCAGGAGTTGTTGGAGGCGCTGGATGTCCGCCAACGGGTTGACCTGCTACTGGGCAAGCTGGATGGCGAGATTGATCTGATCGAAGTGGAAAAACGAATCCGCGGTCGGGTCAAGAAGCAGATGGAGCGCAGCCAGCGGGAGTACTACCTCAACGAGCAGATGAAGGCCATCCAGAAGGAAATGGGCCAGCTAGGCGAGGGTGCCAGCGATTTTGACGAGCTGGAGCAGAAGCTGGAAGAGGCCGGCCTGCCAGAAGAGGCCCGCAAAAAAACGGAGTCGGAGCTGAGCAAGCTCAAGATGATGTCGCCGATGTCTGCCGAAGCCACCGTGGTCCGCGGCTACATCGACTGGATGCTGGCGGTGCCCTGGAAAAAACGCAGCCGGGTACGCCATGACCTTGAGAAGGCCCGCGAGATTCTGGATCAGGATCATTACGGCCTGGAAGAGGTGAAAAAGCGTATTTTGGAGTACCTGGCGGTTCAGAGCCGGGTCAAAAAGGTCAAGGGGCCGGTGTTGTGTCTGGTGGGCCCCCCTGGTGTGGGCAAGACCTCGCTGGGCCAGTCCATTGCCCGTGCTACCAATCGCAAGTACACCCGTATGGCCCTGGGCGGTGTTCGTGACGAAGCGGAGATTCGCGGTCATCGCAAAACCTATATTGGCGCGCTACCGGGCAAGCTGCTGCAGAAACTCTCCAAAGTGGGGGTGAAGAACCCGTTGTTCCTGTTTGATGAAATCGACAAGATGGGAATGGACCACCGGGGCGATCCGGCCTCCGCTTTGCTTGAAGTTCTGGACCCGGAACAGAATCACACCTTCAACGACCATTACCTTGAGGTGGACTACGACCTGTCAGACGTCATGTTTGTCTGCACCTCCAACTCGATGGACATCCCTCCGGCGCTGCTGGACAGGATGGAGATCATCCGCATCCCGGGTTACACCGAAGATGAGAAGGTTAACATCGCCCTGCGCTATCTGTTGCCGAAACAGATTAAGGCGAACGGCCTGGGTAATAAGGAGTTGGAGTTGCCGGAAGAGACCCTTCGCAGCCTGATCCGCTACTATACCAGGGAGGCCGGTGTCCGTGGGCTGGAGCGCGAAATTGCCAAGATCTGCCGTAAGGTGGTGCGGGAGCATGTGGAAGTCGGCAAGAAAACCACACTGACACTGACTCCGGAAATGCTGGAAGACTATTCCGGCGTTCAGAAGTTCAAATATGGCCTGGCGGAGGAGAAGAATCAGATTGGTCAGGTGACCGGGCTGGCCTGGACCCAGGTCGGGGGCGAGTTGCTGACCATCGAATGCGCGTTGACCAAGGGTAAGGGCCGAGTGATCAAGACCGGCTCTCTCGGTGACGTAATGCAGGAATCCATCCAGGCTGCGCTGACGGTGGTCCGGAGCCGGGCGTCGGGGCTGGGATTCGGCGATGACTTCCATGAGAAGCACGATCTGCATGTGCACGTACCGGAAGGCGCCACCCCCAAGGATGGCCCCAGTGCGGGTATTGGCATGTGCACCGCCTTGGTGTCCGCATTAACCCAGAACCCAGTCAGGGCGGATGTTGCGATGACCGGTGAGATCACGCTCCGTGGTCGGGTGCTGGCCATTGGCGGGTTGAAGGAGAAGCTCCTGGCGGCCCACCGCGGCGGCATCAAAACGGTTATTATCCCGGATGATAATGTGCGAGATCTCAAAGAGATACCGGACAACATAAAGGAATCGCTTGAAATCAAGCCGGTCAAATGGATTGACGAGGTACTGGATATTGCGCTGGCGTACGCCCCAGAGCACCACCGTGAAGGGGTGGCCAGTGAGTCGCCTTCCGGTAAGTCTAGGGAAGATGAAGGCGACGCCTCAGAGCGGATAAATACCCATTAAACCCGCGCAGTTTTGTTGACACGCGCGAGAGCCCGTTGGTATAACTGTTTCGCCGTGAAGCAGCCAATACCAAGGGCTCCCGCGCAGTTGATGCCTATTCCGAATTCCGGTATGTAACCGAATGGAATAAGAACAGCGAAGAATGGAATTCTCTGACCGCTTATGCGATAGTCGGGAACGTCCTAGAGAAAAACAATCCAACCGATAACATCTTCAACCTGAAATCGAAGGGGTTTAGTGTGAACAAGTCCGAACTAATCGATGCAATCGCAGAGTCCGCCGACATCTCCAAGGCAAGTGCTGGTCGTGCACTGGACGCCATGACCGACGCCGTTAGCGGCGCACTGAAAAAAGGCGATCAGGTGACTCTGATCGGTTTCGGTACGTTTTCGGTTAAAGAGCGTGCGGCTCGTACCGGTCGTAACCCGCAAACTGGTGCGGAGATCAAGATTCCGGCCTCCAAAGTGCCTGGCTTTAAAGCTGGTAAGGCTCTGAAGGACGCCGTTAAGTAAGGCTCTTTCGCCTGGTGGCGCCGGATTGATGGCGTTGCCAGGAGTGACGCTGACGCTTCGTCGGACGTCACTCCGAATCTATAGGAGGCGCATTCCGATCAGGATGCGCCTTTTTACGTTCAGAGCCCGGGAATGCCCAACTGATTGGGCAGGATGCGGGACCATCTGAAATACCAGACGACACGGAACAGAGGCCTGACGCTGGCATACTCTGGCCCAAGTGGGCGCAGACAGGCTCGGCGGTCCGGGAGGAACATGCTTCAGAATATTCGGGATAATGCCCAAGGCACCATTGCCAAGATCATCATTGCTGTATTGATCGTTTCGCTCTCCATTTGGGGGATGGACGCCATCATAGGCGGCTTTTCGGGAGAGCCCGAAGTCGCCACGGTGAATGGCGAGGACATCACCGAGCGGGAATTCCTGCGCATCGTACAGATCGAAAGTCAGCGACGGCTGGCACAAATGGAACGGCCAGACCCCACGTTGCTGGACGACGAGCAGATTCGTCGGGAGGTGCTGGAGTTGTTGATTCAGGAGCGGGTTCTGACCCAGGATGCTGCCGAACAGGGGCTGGCTCTGTCTGACGCCGATGTAGACGCCCTGATCACCCAGATGCCCCAGTTTCAGGTGAATGGCCAGTTCAATCGTGACCGGTTCGTGTCTACGGTTCGTAACCTCGGCATGGGGGTCGCTGAGTTCCGCGAAGCCATGCGTAAGCAGTACGTCATCAATCAAATTCGTTCTGGTGTCAGTCAAAGCGGCTTTGTGGCAGAAACCGGTGCGGAGAAACTGCTGAGTTTACAGAATCAGACCCGGGATTTTCGCACCGTGACCCTGTCCTCCGACGACGTGGCCGATAAGGTGTCGGTGTCAGACGAGGACATCGCCGAGTATTACGAAGCCAACGCCGCGCTGTTCATGCGCCCCGAAACGGTGGATGTACAGTACATCGCACTGAGCCTGGAGTCTCTGGCGGACCCGGCCAGTGTGACCCAGGAGCAGGTGCAAGCGCTTTATGAGAGTCGTGCCGATGAACTGGCGGCGGAAGAGCGTCGAACCGCTCATATTCTGATCGAGCAGGGTGAGGGTGCCGACGAAAAGATCGCCGAAATCCAGCAAAAACTGGCTGACGGTGCAGCGTTCGCGACGCTCGCCGAAAGTTACTCCGCCGATGTGGCAACCGCCGCCGATGGCGGTGATCTGGGCTTTGCCGGGCGTAATCTATTCGATCCGGCTTTCGAAGAGGCAATGTTTGCCCTGGAGATCGGAGAGGTGTCCGGGCCGGTGAACACGCCATACGGCACACACCTGATCAAGCTGTTGGAGGTGCGTGAGACCGACGTGCCATCCCTGAGCGAGCTGGAAGCCGAGCTGAGAAATGAACTGGCGATGAGCAAGGCTGATGAGGCTTATGCGGCCGCGCGCACCGAACTGTCCAACATTGCCTATGAGTCCGATAACCTGGCCGAGCCTGCAGAGGCGCTGGGGCTGGAAATTCACGAGCGTAGCGGTCTGGGCCGGGATGGTGCCACGGCGCCGTTTGATCATGCCGGTCTGATTCGCCAGGTCTATTCGGAGGACGTCCTTAAGGGCGGCTATAACACGGAAGTGATCGACGTGGGCGATAACGTCTCCATCGTGGCCCGGGTCAAGGAGCACTTCCCAGCCCGCCAGTTGCCGCTGGAGGAGGTTCAGGGGGACATTCGTGCGGCCTTGACCGAGCAGGAGATCCGCACCGCGTTGCAGGCCGAGGCAGAAGCCGTTGTGGCGGCACTGGAAGCCGGTCAGGACCTTGCCGAGATTGAGTCGGTGTCCGCGCAATGGCAGAGCTATACCGATCAGGGGCGCAACAGCGCCAGCCTGAACCCGGCGGTGCTGGGTGCCGTGTTTGCCATGTCCAAGCCTCAGGCCGATATGCCGGTTTATGGTCACGCGATGGCTGGACGTGATCTTATGGTGATTGCCCTGGATAAGGTCAGCGAGGGCGAAGTGGATGGCGACAGTGCGGAGGTCACCCAACTTCGTCGCTTCATGGCCACCCTTCAGGGGCAGCGTGAGTATACGGCCTACCAGCAGTACCTGCGTGAGCAGGCTGAGGTCGAGCGCCCTTGATGGCCAAAGTCAGGCCTTTCTGCAAAACAGTCAGGCCTTTCTAAAAAAGCAGTCAGGCCTGCAAACAAAAAAGCCCGGCGGCGATATGCCCCGGGCTTTTTTTTTGTGGTCGGGTAGGGAGCTGTCAGGTCGGAGGCAACCGGGTGGCTTTCAGGCTGTCCTTGATCTTCTTCAGGTGATCACGAAAATCCTCGCCACGCTTGAGGGTCACGCCGGTAGCGAGGATGTCGATAATTGATAGGTGGATAATCCGCGATGCCATGGGCATGTAGACTTCGGTGTCTTCCGAGGCGGTGACGCCCAGCACCACCGTGCAGACCTCTGCCAGTGGCGATGCCGGTGTTGTAATGCCGATGACGGTAGCGCCATTGTTGCGGGCGTCCCGGGCGATCTCGATGGATTCCTTGGTTCGGCCGGTATAGGAGATCATTACGATGACGTCGCTAGTACCGCTGCCGGCCGCGACCATACGTTGCATCAGGGCGTCGTCATAGCACATCACCGGGATGTTGAAGCGAAAAAACTTGTGCTGGGCATCGAGGGCGACCGGCGCCGAACCGCCCATACCAAAAAAGTTGATCTGCTTGGCCTGGATCAGGTAGTCGATGGCCGTTGCCAGATCCTTCGGGTTCAGGGCCTGTCGGGCCTTGTCGAGATTGGCCATCGTGGTCAGCATGACCTTGTCGGCAAATTCGGCGACGGTGTCGTCGGGTTCAATGTTCTGGCCAATATAGGGAGTGCCTGTGGCGATGCTCTGGGCCAGGCGGATCTTGAAGTCGGGGAAGCCCGAAGCGGAAAAGCCGCGACAAAAGCGGTTGACGGTGGGCTCGCTGACATTGGCGGTGCGAGCCAGAGCGGCGATGCTGTAGCGAGTGGCTGCGGACGGATCGCGGAGTATGGCCTCGGCGACCTTGCGTTCCGATTTGTTGAGTGAGTCCAGCCTCTCCTGGATATCTTCCAGCAGGTTCTCGTCTCGGCGCGTATGGGGCGCTGACATTCGCGTACTCTCCGGGTTGTGGTAATCCTGCGACGTTGCAGGCTTCCTCTTTTGATCGGGAATTGCTCGATCGGGCGTTTGTTCGGCGGATTATAGCGTCTTTCGGCGACAGATGCGGTAGTAAAGTTGTCACATGCGGCCTTTTGAATTGGCATTGGCCGTTTGTAGTGTCATTATTTAGATAAAATTACTACATGATAATGGTCAGGGTCTTCGGTTAACCGCCAAACCCTGTTGGGCGTTAGTGAGTGTTGTTGAGTGTTGTTGGGTGTTGTGAGGAGTCATGACCGAGGGGCGACAATGTCCGGTGTCGAAGGCGAGCGAGAGCTTCATGGAAGATCACACAAAGACTTGCAGTGACCTGATGATTTTCGGTGCCCTGGGGGATTTGGCCCGGCGCAAGCTGTTTCCCGCATTGTATCAGTTAGAACGCTCCGGATTGCTGTCCCGGAATAGCCGGATACTGGCGCTGGCCCGGCGGCAGACGTCAACCGACGAAGTCCGTAACCAGGTTGCCCAGCATCTGAGGCAGTCCATACCCGAGCGGGAAATGGCTGATGCCACGCTGGCACAGTTTCTCAGTCGTCTGGCGTACTGCCGGCTGGATTTCAGCAACGCCACTGATTTCGACCTGTTACGACAGTGGCGCCAGAACAGTGGCAATGAACTGATCGTCTATTTGGCGACGCCACCGAACATGTACGGGCTGATTGCCCGGAATCTGCGTACCGCCGACTGCTGTGACTCCCAGACCCGGGTAGTGGTGGAGAAACCCATCGGCCATGATCTGAAGTCGTCTCAGGACATCAACGACCAGCTTGCCGAGGTGTTCAACGAAGACCAGTTATTCCGCATTGATCACTACCTGGGCAAGGAAACGGTGCAGAACCTGATCGCCTTGCGGTTTGCCAATAACCTGTTTTCCTCCCAGTGGGATCAGAACCACATCTCCCATGTGGAAATCACCGTAGCGGAAAGTGTGGGTATCGAGGGCCGGTGGGGGTACTTCGACCAGGCCGGTCAGGTTCGCGACATGATCCAGAACCACCTGCTGCAACTGTTGTGCCTGATCGCCATGGATCCACCCGCGGACCTGTCCGCCGACAGTATCCGGGATGAGAAGGTAAAAGTACTGAAAGCCTTGCGGCCGATCACCCCGGACATCATGGAGACCCACCTGGTTCGTGGTCAATACAGTGCCGGCGCCAGTTCCGGGCGGGCGGTACCGGCGTATCTGGAGGAGGAAGGGGCCAACCGCTGCAGCACCACCGAAACCTTCGTGGCGCTGAAAGTCGAGATCGAGAACTGGCGCTGGGTGGGGGTGCCGTTTTACATCCGCACCGGTAAACGGCTGCCGGAGAAGCTCTCCCAGATCGTCATTCACTTCAAGCCTGCGCCTCACTACATCTTTGATCTGGATCAGAAGCACCTGGCTCACAACCGGCTGATCATTCGGCTTCAGCCGGACGAGGGTATGACGCTGCAGATTCTGACCAAGGACCAGGGGCTGGATAAGGGCATGCGGTTACGCCAGGGGCCTCTGGAGCTAACCTTCTCCGAAGCCTTTGAAACGGATCGGATTCCCGATGCCTATGAGCGTCTGTTGTGGGAAGTCATGAAGGGAAATCAGTACCTGTTCGTTCGGCGTGACGAGGTTGAGTGCGCCTGGCGCTGGGTTGACGGCATTATTGCAAACTGGAATGGCCGGGGTGCACCACTGAAACGATACGCTGCGGGGACTTGGGGGCCGGTGGCGTCGATTGCTCTGATCACAAGGGATGGCAGGAGCTGGTATGAAGACACTGGATATTAATGTGCCGAAAGGAGTGGATATTGTCACCGCTGAGGATGCCCACACGGTCGCCAGCATGTTGGCGGAGAAGGTGGCTGGCGTACTGGCGAACCGGCTGCGGCAGCCAGGTCGGGCCAGTCTGGCGGTATCCGGGGGGCGAACGCCGGTTGCCTTCTTCGAATTGCTGGCCTGTAAACCAATCGAATGGGAGCGGGTTGACGTCGTCCTGGCCGATGAGCGCTGGGTGGATGAGTCCCATCCAGACAGCAATGCCGCCCTGGTCAGGCGCTATTTGATCCAGGGGCCGGCAGCAACCGCTAACTTTCTGTCCTTCTGGCGTGCCGGCATGTCTCCGCGCGATGCCTGTGTCGACGCCGATCAGGCCTTGTCCGCGATAGAGTGGCCGCTGACCGCCCTGGTACTGGGCATGGGCAACGATGGGCATACCGCCTCACTATTTCCTGATGCGCCTGAGCTGTACCAGGCGATGGATGCAAAACGGCCCAACCATGTGGTGGCCCTGACGCCACCGTCCCAGCCCCACCCCCGGGTGTCGTTGAGCTTACGCGCTTTGGCAGGGGCCAGGTACAAAGCACTGCACCTGCGGGGGATGGACAAGGCCGAAACCTTGAAACTGGCGTGCGAACGGCTGGATGACGTGGCGGAAATGCCGGTCAGGGTGTTTCTGCGGCTGGGGCTGGTTGTTTACTGGAGTGCGTGAAAAGCCGAGCAGGAGGCGTGCATGCAGCAATTGTCCGAGGACCATCGTAATCAAATTCGTGCCGTGTTTGGCGCCGGCCCGTTGATGCCGGTGATCGCCGTCGAGCATCCAGAGCAGGTGTTACCGTTATGTCGGGCCTTGGTGGACGGTGGCATCCGTGCGTTGGAAATCACTCTGCGCACCGAACATGGCCTGGCGGCCATCGCGTTGCTGCGGGAGGTCATGCCCGAGATTTGGGTTGGCGCCGGAACCGTGGTGACCCCGGCTCAGTACCGCGCCGTGGAGTCTGCCGGTGCCCAGTTCGTAGTGACACCGGGGATCACGGAGCCGTTGTTGGAGTTTGGTCTCACCTCAAGCGTTCCGTTGCTGCCGGGTATTGCCACGGTGTCTGAGCTGATGTTGGGGTATAACCTGGGGTATCGGGAGTTCAAGTTTTTTCCCGCCGCCGTGGCCGGAGGGCCGGCCGCCCTGCAGGCCATTGCCGGGCCCTTTCCAGACGTCAGTTTCTGTCCCACCGGTGGCATACGGCTGGAAACCGCCGGTGATTATCTTGTGCTCGATAATGTGCTTGGCGTTGGCGGTACCTGGTTGACCCCTCGTGAGGCGATTGCGGCTGGCGACTGGCCGGCCATTGCGGCGATTGCCCGCGATAGCCTGACCGCCTTGCGCGAGTGGGCCTGAGCTCCTCGTGGGTTAGCGGATATCCTGACCCACCTGAACGATTTTCATCGAGTTGGTGCCGCCCTGGGCGTCCGCGTAGTCACCCTTGGTGATGATAACCCGGTCACCGTCCTGCACTATGCCAAGCTCCACCAGTCTGGCCACCGCGCGGGCGTTGGTCTCATGGTTGGGGATTTCGGTGGTATCAAACGGTACGGTCTGCACACCGCGATACAGGGAGACCCGATGCTGTGTGCTGGGGTGGCGGGAGAAGGCGAAGATCGGCAGGCTCGACTTGATTCGCGACATCAGCAGGGGCGTCGCGCCGGTTTCGGTCATGCAAATCAGTGCCGCAATACCATCGAGGTGATTGGCCGCGTACATGGCGGATAGGGCGATGGCCTCATCCACCCGGCTCATGGTCTCGTTCAGGCGGTGTTTGGACTGCGCCATGGACGGATGTTTCTCCGCCCCCAGACAGATCCGCACCATGGCCTCTACGGCCGCCTTGGGGTAATCGCCCACTGCGGTCTCGGCGGAAAGCATCACGGCGTCGGTGTAGTCCATCACCGCATTGGCCACGTCGGACACCTCGGCGCGGGTCGGCATGGGGTTGTCTATCATCGACTCCATCATCTGGGTGGCGGTGATGACCACCTTGTTCAGGGCCCGGGCCCGGGCGATGATGTGTTTCTGGACACCTACCAGCTCGGCATCGCCGATCTCCACCGCCAGATCGCCGCGGGCCACCATCACGGCATCCGAGGCGCGAATGACCTCGTCGAGGGCGGCCTCGTCGTGGGCCAGTTCGGCCCGTTCGATCTTGGCCACCAGTCCGGCCTCCGAGCCTGCCTCCCTCAGCAATGCGCGCGCGGTGTGCAAATCCTCGGCGGTGCGGACAAAGGAAACCGCAACGTAATCGGCGTTGAGCTGGGCGGCGGTGCGGATGTCCTGCTTGTCTTTCTCGGTCAGTGCTTCTGCGGAGAGTCCGCCCCCTCGCTTGTTGAGTCCCTTGTTATTGGAAAGGGGGCCTCCGATGAGTACGGTGGAGGTGATGCTGGAATCGTTTACCGCGGTCACCTGCATTTCGATGCGGCCGTCGTCCAGCACCAGAATGTCCCCTGGCGCGACATCCTGAATCAGCTGCTCGTAGTCAATGCCCACCCGGGAGCTGTCTCCCGCCTCCTTGTCCATGGCGGCGTCTAACACGAAGGTTTGTCCGCTGCGGAGCGTGACCTTGTGGTCCTGAAAGCGGGCAATGCGCAGCTTTGGGCCCTGGAGGTCGGCAAGGATGGCGGTATAGCGGCCATGTGCTTGGGCGGTGTCACGCACTTGCTGGGCCCGCTTGAGGTGCTCGGCGGCGCTGCCGTGCGAGAAGTTCAGGCGGGCAACATCAACGCCGGCCTTGATGATGGCGGAGAGGGCTTCGGGGGAGTCCGTGGCGGGACCCAGCGTGGCGACGATCTTGGTTCGCCTCAGCATAGATGCATCCTTATGGTATGGGTATGGAAGTTGACACGCATTCTGGCAGATTTGCCCGGGAAGTGCGGGGTTGGGATTGGCCGGGGGTGGCTCCGTCAGTGGCTGGCATTCATCAGGGCCAGGGTGTTGTCCAGCATGCGATTGGAGAATCCCCATTCATTGTCGTACCAGGCCATGACTTTCGCATGACGGCCCAGTACGTGCGTATGGTTCGCATCGAAGATGGCAGACAGGGCATTGTGATTGAAGTCGACGCTCACCAGTTTGTCCTCGTTGTAGCCTAGCACAGGGGATTGTAGGGCGGCCTGTTTCATGATCTGGTTGATCTCGGAGGCGTCGGTTTCCCGACAGGCCATCACACTCAGGTCCACCAGCGACACGTTGAGGGTGGGAACCCGCACGGCCAGGCCATCCAGTTTGCCCGCCAGTTCGGGGATCACCTTGCCAATCGCGCCGGCGGCTCCGGTGCGGGTGGGGATCATGGACTGCGCCGCCGCTCGGGCGCGATAAAGGTCGCTGCCGTAGGCGTCGGTCAGTGCCTGGTCGTTGGTATAGGCATGAATAGTGGTCATCAGGCCGCTTTCGATACCCACGCTCTCGTGCAGGGCCTTAACCACCGGCGCGAGGCAGTTAGTGGTGCAGGATGCGCAGGAGATGATCTGGTGTTTACGGCGCAGCTGGTCGTGGTTGACACCGTACACCACCATGGCATCGACATCCGTGGCTGGTGCGGAGATGACGACTTTGCGGGCTCCCGCCAGGAGGTGTCCTCGCGCCTTATCGGCGCTGGTAAAACGGCCGCTGCATTCCAGCACGGTGTCTATATGGTAGCTGCGCCAGGGCAGTTCCGCCGGTTGGCTGATGGCGGTGATGGCGATGTGGTCGCCATTGACCGAGAGGGATTCGGCGTCGTGGTTGACGATGCCGGGAAACTGGCCGTGCACACTGTCGTATTTGAAGAGATGGGCGAGCCCCTCGGGACTGCCGAGGTCGTTGATGGCGACTACCTGAATCCTGTCGCGGTATTGGTTTTCATACAGCGCACGCAGTACGTTGCGACCAATCCGCCCGAAGCCGTTAAGTGCAATGCGAATGGTCATGATGCCTCTCCATGAAGTCGTGGCGTGATGTAGTAATTATAACAATCTGGATTGGCCGTGTACGGATGAAATCCGTGGTAGGATGATCAAAAGCAGTAAATCCTACGAGTAAAAGCCTCAAAAAAAGGATGGTGGGGAGACAGGTATATGCACCCAACAGTGGAGCGGGTAACTCAGCGAATTGTGGATCGCAGTCGCGGTGCTCGGCTCGATTATCTTGGTCGAATGGACGCCATGAGGCAGCAATCGCCACAGCGTAGCCGCCTTTCCTGCGGCAACCTGGCCCACGGTTTTGCCGCCTGCCAGTCTGGCGATAAAGACACGCTGAAGTTCATGAACAAGGCCAATGTGGCCATTGTGTCCGCCTACAACGACATGTTGTCTGCGCACCAGCCGTACCACCGATATCCCGATCTGATCCGGGCTGCGGCCCATGGTATGGGGTCGGTGGCTCAGTTTGCCGGCGGCACCCCGGCGATGTGCGATGGGGTGACCCAGGGCCAGCCGGGCATGGAGCTTAGCCTGTTTTCCCGCGATGTCATCGCAATGAGTACCGCGGTCGCGCTGAGTCATAACATGTTTGATGCCACGGTACTGCTGGGCATCTGCGACAAGATTGTGCCGGGAATGTTGATCGGTGCGCTGAGTTTCGGTCACCTGCCCACCATTTTCATTCCCTCAGGCCCCATGCCTAGCGGGTTACCCAATAAAGAAAAGCAGCGGGTGCGACAGCTCTATGCGGAAGGCAAGGTTGGCCGTGACGAGTTGCTGGAAACCGAAAGCAGGTCCTACCACAGTCCGGGTACCTGTACCTTCTATGGCACCGCCAACAGCAATCAGTTACTGGTGGAGGTGATGGGGTTGCATCTGCCGGGTGCCGCGTTTTTCAACCCAGATACTCCGTTGCGGGATGCGCTCACCTGTGCCGCCACCGAACAGGTTATCCGACTGTCACGGCCTAATGGCGGCCAGCTCGGGCTGGCAGACATGGTAACTGAAAAGACCATCGTCAATGCCCTGGTCGCCCTGCTGTCCACGGGCGGATCCACCAATCACACCATGCATTGGGTGGCGATTGCGCGAGCCGCGGGCATACTGATCGACTGGGATGATTTTGCCGCGCTGTCGGCCGTGGTGCCATCGTTGACCCGTATCTATCCCAACGGCCAGGAGGATGTGAACGCCTTTCACGATGCCGGTGGCACCCCGTTCCTGATCCGGGAGCTGTTGTCGGCTGGCTGTCTGCACGACGATGTTGAGACTGTGGTGGGGCCGGGTCTGGAGCGTTATACCCAGATGCCCTCATTGAAGGGCGAGCGCCTGGTATGGCAGCCGGTGCCGAAGGGGAGTGGCAATACCGGCGTGCTGCGGGGCGCCGATGACCCTTTTGCGCCGGATGGCGGGCTACGGGTCTTGTCGGGTAATCTGGGCCGGGGGGTCATCAAGATTTCGGCCGTTGCGCCAGAGCATCACCGGGTGGAAGCGCCGGCCGTCATCTTTCACCATCAGGACGATCTCGAAGCGGCGTTCAAGGCTGGCGAGCTGGATCGCGACTGTGTGGTGGTTGTCCGGTTCCAGGGGCCAGACGCCAACGGCATGCCCGAGCTGCACAAATTGACGCCGTACCTAGGGGTGATTCAGGACCGGGGTTACCGGGTGGCGTTGGTCACCGATGGCCGTATGTCCGGGGCTTCCGGGAAGGTGCCAGCAGCCATTCATGTCTATCCCGAGGCGGCCCGGGGTGGTCCGCTCTCATGTCTGCGGGATGGTGACCGGGTGTGTGTGGACGCCCTTACCGGGCAGCTGACCGTGGATGTGCCGGAAGCCGAGTGGGTCCGTCGGTCCCCGGCGCCGCAAGAATTGTCTGGTAACCGGCAGGGGTTGGGGCGGGAGTTGTTTGGCTGGCTACGAAAAGAGGCCAGCACCCCGGAGCAGGGCGCCAGCTTCTTCTGGAATCACGATGCCTAGGGCGCCTCTGCATAACGACGTATTCCCTCTGGCTTTCAGCGGCTCGCCGGTGCCTCTGGCTACGCTGTGTTACAGAATTGCGCTTGAGTCCTGGCTCCGCGCCAAGGCTTAATGTCGCGATCTTAAGGCTGGCAAAAGCAGGGTTGCAGCGATGGCGTTTGTAGTGTTTCTGGTGGTGCTGGTCATCACGGGATCGTTGGCGTACGGCATGTATCAGCGCGCGCGCATCGCCCGACGACAGCGACTGATCGAGGCCTTTACTTTTCCCAGGCTGATCCCGAAAAAGGTGGCCGGAAAGTACCCCCACCTAAGTGAAAAGGACGTTGAGCGCGTCATGACAGGGCTCCGGGAGTATTTTCACCTGTGCAACCTGGCGGGGCCGCGCATGGTGGCCATGCCGTCCCAGGTTGTGGATGTGGCCTGGCATGAGTTTATCCTGTATACCCGCAAGTACGAGCTGTTCTGCAAAAAGGCCCTGGGTCGATTCCTGCACCACACTCCGGCCGAGGCAATGAGTTCGCCCACCGTGGCCCAGACGGGCATCAAGACTGCCTGGAAGCTGGCCTGCCACCGGGAAAACATCACGCCGAAATCGCCGAAGGCATTGCCGTTATTGTTTGCGCTGGATGCGCAACTGAACATCGCTGACGGCTTTCGGTATGAGTTGGACTGCAAAAAGGCGGGGGCGAATGGCTATTGTGCGGGCCACATCGGTTGTGGCTCGGGTTGTGGTGGCTGCAGCGGTGATTCCGGAGGTTGCGGTAGCGGTTGCGGGGGTGATTGACAGGCCTCCGTACATCGGAGGCCTCTGACGCCTGGGGATTATTCCCAGATCACTTTTTTGCGTTGACCGTACCAGGCACCCATACGGTCGGCGTAATGGTTCTCGATCACGTTGCGCTTGATTTTCATGGTCGGGGTCAGCATGCCGTTCTCCATGGTCCAGGGTTCCTTGACCACCGCCGCAAAGGCCAGTTTTTCGTGGGCTTCGCACTCGACGTTGACCTGATCCAGTACCTCGGCCAGCTCTTGTTCCAGTTCATCGTGACTGGCCCCGGCTGCAAGTTCCTGCCGGGCCTCATCCGACAGCAGCACCAGGGCGCAGGGCTGTGGCTGGTTGGCGCCGGCCACGCAGACGACCTCCGCCTTGGGGTGATTGAAGCGCCCCTCAATCGGAACGGGTACCACGTACTTGCCCTTTGAGGTCTTGAACAGATCCTTTACCCGGCCGGTGATACGCAGGTAGCCATCCTTGATTTCGCCCATATCACCGGTTTTCAGGAAGCCGTCCTCGGTGAGGTCTTCCTGGGTCTTTTCCGGGTTTTTGAAATAGCCGATCATCTGGCCGGGACTGCGAACCAGCACTTCGTCGCCGTCGCCCAGGCGTTGCTCGACGCCAGGGTTAGGGACACCGACCGTGCCCACTCGAGCTGCGCCGGGACGGTTGCTGTGGGAATAACCAAAGTTTTCGGACATTCCGTACACTTCCAGCAGCTCAAGCCCCAGGTTGCGGTACCAGCCGATGATTTCCGGTGCCAGAGGTGCCGCGCCTGTCAGCGCCGCCCGGCAGTGATTGAGGCCGAGCTGGGTCAGGACTTTTTTCTTCACCAGGCGGTTCAGGATCGGGAGCTTGAACAGCAGCTTCTGCTTCTTCGGCGGCAGTTTCTCGTTGATGGCCAGGTAGAACTTCATCCACAGGCGCGGAACCGAAAAAAAGAGCGTTGGACGCGCCCGCTGCAGGTCTTCCTGGAAGGTATCCAGCGAATTGGCGAAGTAAAGCCTGAAGCCATAGAACAGCGACATGGTTTCCACCGCGGCGCGCTCAGCCACGTGGGCCAGAGGCAGGTAAGAGAGCATCCGATCAGCTTCGCCCACCGGGAACAGCTCCTTGAGGCCGCCACCCACGGAAATCATGGTTTCGAAACTGTGCATGACCCCCTTGGGCCGGCCAGTGCTGCCCGAGGTATACACGATGGTGGCCAGGTCTGCCGGAGACGGGTACTGAATCGCCTCCGGATTGGTCGCTTTGACGATGCCATCCCAGGTCTCGGTGTCGCTTCTCGGTGACATGGGGAGGGACACGATGGGCAGGTCGTAGGGGATCACGCCTTTGATATCATTCCAGCCATCGACCGTGCCATCCATTTTGCCGAGGAACAGCAGCTTGCTCTCACTGTGCTCGAGAATGTAGCCGGCGGTATCGCCGTTCAGGGTTGGGTAGAGCGGGACCGAGACATGCCCGGCTGCCCAGATTGCCAGATCAGCGAGAATCCAGTGGGCACTGTTTTTACCCAGGATCGCGATATTGCTGTGTTCCGGCAGTTCCAGTGAGCGCAGGTAGGTTGCCATGCGAGCAACCTGATCGGCGGCCTGCCCCCAGGTGATTTCCTCGACGCGACCGTCCGAAAACGGCTGGACCAGATAGGTTTCGTTTGGTTTTTTTCGCGCCCAGTGAGTGAAGTAGTGCAGAGAAGTCGACAGCTGAGTTGCCGCGTTCATGGAGCCTTCCTTACGTGTTTGCTGCATCTGTTGTTGTTGTCAGGTGTTACTTTTAATGACGGTTTCTACCTAATGGATACTAGCAGGTTTGGGGAGGGGGCCAACGCTGTCGAATTCGATTTTGACCTGAAAGGACTCGTCGGTCCGGGTTCATCAGTGGCTCCTTAGGTTCCAGGCGTAAGAATTTTGCGATGTACCAATTTTTAGGCCTGTTTCGGCGGTGATCTCTGCCATGAGCAGGAATGCGCGTCTATAGTTGTAGGCGGGGATTGAACAGTCGCCATGGCTCCCTGGTGGTGCTGTAGCTGTTGTTCGTGGTCTTTGCAGTGGTGGCATGGTGTTGGAGTAAGCTCAATGGGAGAGCTCTTGCAGTCCACGGGGTCTCAGAAGTCTGGGTTCCGTTTTGGGGTCTATTTTATCTGCAGTTTCCTACTGGCGGCACTGGCTGGGTTGTTACTGGTTTTTTTAAGTGCCCGCTCAAGCGTGAGTGACGTGTTACAGCAAGAAGTCTCCTTGTTGGGACATGCCCACGACCTGATGTCTCATGAGCTCAGGCGATTGCCGACTCCGTTGCAGCAACTGGCTGCCAGCGAGGCTGTTTCCGACTTTCTCCGGGAGCCCAGTCAGCCCAACCGTGAGGCGGTGAATGGGTTGTTCCTGACGCTGCTGCGTTATGCCCCGGAATACCAACAGGCCAGGATTCTGGGATCCAGTGGCAGGGAGCTGGTTCGCGTTGAGGTCGGCCCAGCCGGCCCGTTGGTTGTCGAGCAGGTGGCGCTTCAGGATAAATCGGAGCGGAACTACTTTCGTGAAGGCATGAACCTGGGGCAGGGGCAGTTCTATCTATCGCCCCTTGATCTGAACATGGAAGGCGGCCAGATCGAGCGTCCTTTTCGACCGATGCTGCGGTCGGCGGCGCCAATTCTTGGTGACCAGCCCGGGCCTAAGGGTCTTCTGGTACTTAATTATTCCGCCGGGCCTTTAATCAGGCAGTTTCAGAGTGTCCTGAATGGCAGTGCTGGCCAGGCCATGATGCTGAATGGCGACGGCTACTGGCTGTTCAGTGAACATGAGCACCTGCAGTGGGGCTTCTTGCTGGATCAAGGTGCGAACTTCAGCAAACTGTTCCCTGAAGCCTGGGCCAGGTTGCAGGCCTCCACTCGGACGAGTGGCCATGTGGAGGCGGGCGGAACTACCTTCGTTTATCGGGTACTGGAACCGATGCTGGCGGCCAGTGGCGCGGATCCAGCGGCGATCGGGGGCCAGCGCTGGTTCCTGATCAGCCAGGTGTCTGCGGATGAGTGGCTAGCTGCTGAAGTCATGGCAAGCCTTACTTCCGGCCCGGCCAAGGTCCTGTTGCTACTGGCGCTGCTGGTCAGTGTTCTGATCGCCCGTTTTCGAACCGGCCAGCTGCAGGCCCTGGCTGCCCTGCAGCGGGGCGAAGCGCAGGCCAGGGCGCTGCTGGACAATGCGCCTGATGGCATCATCCTACTGGACGCCTCGTTGATCTGTAAGGACGTAAACAAGGAAGCCTGCGCGATCTTCGGTCGGGAGCGCGACGAATTGCTGGATAAACCGATGGCGGATCTGGTTGCTCAGTGTCAGGGTCGGTCGCGCGGTGACGAGGGGACTGACGACGAGGGTACACACGTTGCTGAAATTGTCATTGAGCGTGGTGACGGTGCTACGTTACCTGTCGAAGTCAGCTCTCATTACCTGGAGGATGGCGGATGGCAAGGGTTCCTTCGCGACATCTCCGAGCGGAAAGCATCGGAACAAGGCCTGTTGCGGGCCGAAGCGGTGTTCCTGAATACGGCGGAGGGCATCATTATTACTGATGGTGATGGCAAGATCCTCGATGTGAACCCGGCCTTTTCAAAGATCAGCGGATTCGCCAGGGACGAGGTGATTGGCAAGAACCCTCGCATTCAGCAGTCAGGGCATCACGATCAGGCCTTTTACCGCAAGTTGTGGCGGGCACTGGAAGCGGAGGGAAGCTGGACCGGGGAGATCTGGAATCGCCGGAAAAGCGGTGAGGTGTATGCCGCCTGGGAAAACATTGCCACGGTTGAGAACGCTCATGGCCAGGTTGAAAACTACATCTCGATCATTTCCGACATCAGCACTCTGAAAGATGCGGAATCCCGGTTGGCGCAGCTGGCCAATGAGGATTCGCTCACCGGATTACTCAATCGGCGCGCCTTCGGGCTCGCGCTGGACAAGGCCATTGACCGGGCCAAGCGTCATGACTACCCGCTGGCCCTGATGTACCTGGATCTGGATCGTTTCAAGTTGGTCAATGACACCCTGGGGCATGCAGTGGGTGACCGTTTGTTGAAGCGGGTTGCCGAAGCCATCCTTGGATGCGTCCGTTCTGAAGATGTGGTTGCCCGTCTCGGCGGCGACGAGTTCACGGTGCTGATTGAGAACATCGCCACTGGCGAGGATGCGGCGATCATTGCTCACAACCTGATTCAGGCGCTGGACCAACCCATGATGCTGGAGGGCCAGGAATTCATCATCACGGCCAGCGTTGGCATTGCGATGTTCCCCCGGGATGGACGCGGCGCCGGCGAGCTTGCCAAGGCGGCCGATGCGGCCATGTACCGGGCAAAGTCCCAGGGGCGCAATACCTACGAGTTCTATAACGTGGATATGACCAGTCAGGCCGTTGCGCGCTTTGAAACCGAAGCCGCGCTTCGTCAGGCGTTGCTGAACGATGAATTTGAGTTGCATTACCAGCCCCAGTGGGCGCTGGACGGTTTGGCGGTGGTGGGGGTGGAGGCGTTGATTCGCTGGCGACACCCTGAGCGCGGATTACTGGGCCCCGGTGAGTTCATTCCGATTGCCGAGGAAAGTCATCTGATCAACGACATTGGCAACTGGGTGCTGCGGGCAGCGTGTAAGCAGTTTGGACTCTGGCTTCGTCAGGGGCTGACACCGCTAAAGGTGGCCATCAACCTGTCCGGGCGCCAGTTGATCTATGGCAATGTGCCGGCTACGTTCCGGGATTGCCTGAAATCACTGGACATGGAGCTTCCTGCCGGCGCCATTGAGTTCGAGGTTACCGAAACCATGTTGCAATCAGGAGACCGGGCGGTATCGGCGTTGGTGGAGCTTCAGAAAATGGGCGCGGTGGTGGCTATCGACGACTTTGGCAAGGGTTTCTCGTCGCTGGGACACCTGACCCGGTTGCCGGTGGATACGCTGAAAATTGATCAGGGTTTCGTGCGCGGCGTGCCGGAACATGGCACCAACTCGGCCATCGTCCGGGCGGTGATCTCCATGGCCCATAGCATGGGCCTGGAGGTTGTGGCCGAAGGCGTCGAGGACGAGCGACAGTTGCAGTTTCTGCAAGCCCTGGGCTGCGACTTCGGTCAGGGTTATCTGTTTAGCAAACCCGTTTATCCTGGCGAGATCTATGACCTGGTGCGGGCGTCCCGTACCGAGGTTCCATTGAAATAATCCCCCTTGCGCGCTAGTGTCCCGTCTGGTTAATTCGTTGATCTACTGAGCCCTTGAGGGCCTTGAGAGCCAGGCGTGGTGGTGAAGGTTTGGTGGCTCCAAATCGAGCCAGCACAACGCGGCTATCAAGGCCCTCAAGGACTCCCGAAGGGCGCGCAGTAGGTCAACGAATTAACCAGACGGGACACTGGTATCCCGTCTGGCTAATTCGCTGATGGGTCACGGGCTTGCCGAACGTGATTCATGGAGTTCTGCGATGGGGGGAGTGAATGAAAACCTGGTGGTTCCTGGCGATTGCGATTGGAGCCGAAGTGCTTGCAACTTCAGCTCTTAAATTCAGTGATGGCTTCACGCGCCTGTTACCCTCGGTGATGGTGCTTGTGGGCTATGCCGTCGCGTTCTACTTCCTGGCCCTGACCCTGAAAACCATCCCGATGGGCGTGGCCTACGCCATTTGGTCTGGCATTGGCGTGGTGCTTATTGCGGTGATTGCCTGGCTTGTGTTCGATCAACGTCTGGACTGGCCTGCGGAGGTGGGAATGGCGCTGATCGTTTTCGGTGTCGTGATCATGAACCTGTTCTCCAAAACCGTGTCGCATTAATCATAGCCTCCCTTGTCCTTGCCCCAGTCCCAGGGCGGAGGAGGTGCTGCGCCTGGGGTCGGCACCGCCGTAGAGAGTGCCGTCGTCACCAATCAGCACGCTCTGGATGGCCCCCATGGCCGGCTGGAGAGTCACCGTATGGCCTTTTTCCTCCAGTAATCGAAGCGTGTCCGGGCTGATGCCCTGCTCAACCCGGATCTGATCCGGTAGCCACTGGTGGTGGATGCGTGGTGCCGCGACAGCGGACTGGATGTTCATGCCGTGGTCAATCACATTCATTAGCACCTGCAGGGTCGTGGTGATAATGCGGGAGCCTCCGGGGCTGCCAGTCACCAGCAGGTTCTTGCCGTTGCGGCGAACGATGGTGGGGGACATGGAACTCAGCATGCGCTTGCCCGGTTCGATGCGATTGGCGGCGCCACCGATGAGGCCATAGGCATTGGCAACCCCGGGCTTGGCACTGAAGTCGTCCATTTCGTTGTTGAGCAGGAAGCCGGCACCGGCCACGGTGATACCGGATCCATAGCTGAAATTGATGGTGTAGGTGTTGGACACGGCATTCCCCCATCGATCGACAATGGAAAAATGGGTGGTTTCGTCACTCTCGTATCGGCTCGGGTTGCCGGCACGGATATCAAGCGACGGGCGGGCCCGATCTGGATCAATGCTGTCCCTGAGGTCATCGGCGTAGCGCTTGTCCAGCAAGCCTTGCAGGGGCACCTCCACATAATCGGTATCTCCCAGATATTGGGCGCGATCCGCATAGGCCAGCTTCATCGCTTCGACCATCAGGTGAATGCTCTGCGCGGAATTGTGGCCGTATTCCGCCATGGGGTAGCCCTCCAGGATATTCAGGATTTGTACGATGTGGGTGCCGCCGGAGGAGGGGGGCGACATGGAATAGATGTCATGGCCCCGGTAACGCCCGTGCACCGGCTGGCGGACGACGGGGCGATAGTTCTTCAGGTCTTCCAGGGTGATCAGCCCGTCGTGGCGTTGCATCTCGTCGACGATCAGGCGGGCGGTCTCGCCTTCGTAAAAGCCCTTGGCGCCCTGGTCGGCAATGCGCTGCAGGGTGGCGGCGAGCTCCGGCTGGCGGAATACCTCGCCGGGCTGGTAGGTGCTGCCATCCTCCTTGTAAAAGGTGGCGAGGCTGGCGGGCCAGCGCTGGAGGCGGTCGCGGACGCTTTCAAGTCCGCGGGTGAATCTTGGCGGTACCGCGAAACCGACTGAGGCCAGCCGAATGGCCGGTGCCAGGGCCTGGCTCAGGGTAATGGTGCCATGCTCTTCAAGGGCCAGTGCCAGACCGGCAACCGTGCCGGGCACGCCTGCTGCCAGGTGAGTGAAGCGACTGCGTTCGGCGACCACCTCGCCGTGGCTGTCCTGGAACATGGTTTCCGTGGCGGCAGCGGGTGCGGTTTCCCGATAGTCGATAGCGGTGACCGGACGCCCGTCGCCAGGCGCAATCAACATGAACCCGCCGCCTCCGATATTGCCGGAGCGGGGCTGGGTGACCGCCAACGCGAAACCCGCCGTGACGGCGGCGTCTACCGCGTTGCCACCGTCCCTGAGTACTCGCAGGGCAACGTCGGTGGCCAGGTGGTGGCTGGTGGCGACCATGCCATTACGAGCCTCGGCCGGATGGTGACGTTCGCCCTCCAGAATGGCCGTGGCGTAAGCCTGCTGGAGCGGATTCCAGACCAGCGTGGCGAGCAGACAGATCCGGAAATAGGGTGGCAGGATGGCTTTGAAAACTGTCATGGCTACGTGTCCTTGTGGCGGGGTGACGGGCGGGCGCCGGCGCATTGTTGATGATGGCTGTGGGCACCAGCGATCCGGCCGCAACCATGGTGGTCCCGGGCCTTCGTTTCTGGTGCCGAGATACGCTATTATAGCCGGTCATTTTTACGGGGCTGCCAGATTACAGGCCCGTTGTCCCCGGTTGAGAAAGGAAAGGCCTTATGGAGCACACCTATCGTCTTGTGATTTCCTGCCCGGATCGGGTCGGGATTGTTGCCAAGGTCAGTAACTTCCTGTCCACCTATAACGGCTGGATTACGGAGGCAAGTCACCACTCGGATACCCAGACTGGGTGGTTCTTTATGCGTCACGAAATCAAGGCCAGCTCCATTCCTTTCGGGCTGGACCAGTTTCGGGCGGCCTTTGAGCCGATTGCGCGGGAGTTCGACATGCGCTGGCATGTATCGGACACCGCGCAGCCGAAACGGGTGATTCTGATGTGCAGCAAGGAGTCCCATTGTGTGGCTGACCTCCTGCATCGCTGGCACAGCAACGAACTCAATGCCGAAGTGGTTGCGGTGATTTCCAATCACGACGATTTACGCCGTATGGTCGAGTGGCACGACATTCCCTATCACCATGTTCCGGTGAGCAAGGACAATCGCGAAGAGGCCTTCAGCGAAGTCAGCAACCTGATCGATTCGTATCAGGCGGATGTGGTGGTGCTGGCCCGCTACATGCAGATTCTGCCGCCGGAGCTGTGCGCAAAATACGAAGGCAGGGTGATTAATATCCACCACAGCTTTCTGCCGTCCTTTGCAGGCGCCCGTCCTTATCACCAGGCTTACAGCCGGGGCGTCAAGCTGATCGGGGCCACCTGCCACTATGTGACCCAGGATCTGGACGAAGGTCCGATCATTGAGCAGGATGTGATCCGCATCAACCACAGCGATTCCATCGAAGACATGGTACGTCTGGGCAAGGATGTGGAGAAAAACGTACTGGCCCGGGGACTGCGCGCGCACATTGAGGATCGGGTGATTACGTTTGAAAACAAGACGGTTGTTTTTGACTGAGCTAAAAGTCCGATTGTGGTAGTATCGGGCGCTTGTTCAAGAACAATCAGGAATCTGCCGCTGTCATCGCGCCTGGCGTTCAGGGGTCAACGGCCAGTTCCACAACACGACTTCCAGCACTGCAAAGGAACCTTTCTCGATGGGTGAACTAGCCAAAGAGATCCTGCCGGTAAATATTGAAGACGAACTCAAGCAGTCCTATCTCGACTACGCCATGAGCGTCATTGTCGGCCGGGCCCTGCCAGACGTTCGTGATGGTCTCAAACCCGTACACCGGCGCGTTCTGTTCGCCATGTCCGAGCTGGGCAACGACTGGAACAAGGCGTACAAGAAGTCGGCCCGTGTGGTGGGTGACGTCATCGGTAAGTACCACCCCCATGGCGACTCTGCCGTGTATGACACCATCGTCCGGATGGCGCAGCCGTTCTCGCTGCGCTACCCGCTGGTGGATGGTCAGGGCAACTTTGGTTCCATCGACGGTGATAACGCCGCGGCGATGCGTTACACCGAGATCCGCATGGAGAAGATTTCCCACTCCCTGCTGGCGGATCTGGACAAGGAAACCGTGGATTTCGTGCCCAACTACGACGGCGCCGAGCAGATTCCGGAAGTGCTGCCCACCCGCGTGCCCAACCTGCTGGTAAACGGTTCCTCCGGCATCGCGGTGGGGATGGCGACCAACATTCCGCCGCACAATCTGACGGAGGTGGTGAATGGCTGTCTGGCGCTGATCGACAACCCGGAGCTGACCGTCGATGAGCTGATGGACTACATCCCGGGGCCGGACTTTCCAACCCAGGGCATCATCAATGGCCGCGCCGGTATTGTCGAGGCCTACCGCAGCGGTCGCGGACGCATTTACATCCGTGCCCGTCACGAGATCGAACACGACAAGAAGACCGGGCGTGACGCCATCATCATCACCGAGCTGCCGTATCAGCTGAACAAGGCGCGCCTGATCGAGAAGATCGCCGAGCTGGTCAAGGACAAGAAGCTGGAAGGCATTTCCGAGTTGCGGGACGAGTCCAACAAGGAAGGCATCCGGGTGGTGATCGAATTGCGCCGCAATGAGAATCCGGACGTCATCGTCAACAACCTGTTCGCCCAGACCCAGCTGGAAACCGTGTTCGGTATCAACATGGTGGCGCTGATCGATGGCGAGCCCACGGTACGGAACCTCCGGGACCTGCTGGCTGCATTCCAGCGTCACCGCCGCGAAGAGGTG